>CAYULN010000237.1:0-2802 GCA_964445605.1 uncultured Caulobacteraceae bacterium
TGAGCAAGGCACGGCCGTCGATTACGGCGTCGGCGCGCAATATCACTTCAACAGCGATTACGCCGCCCGATTGGACCTGACCAAGTCGGACTTCCAGGGCCACAAGGGCACGACCAACGCCACCACGGTCAGCCTGGTCAAGAAGTTCTAAGAGTCTTTTTGCTCAAGCGCCGCAGGGCTCGCGCAAACGTGCGCGGCGGGCGGTCGCCCTTGCCAACCGCAAGGCGGTTGGAGTTAGTAAAACGCCCTTTGGCATGGCCAGAGGGCGTTTTCGCGCGTGGCATCTTTCCGCTTTTCCTGAGAGGCCTTTGGGTATAAAGGGCCCTCTCACCCCGGGCGCGACGCTGATTCCGCCGCCTGGTCCCATATTTTGAGAGTCTGCATGGCCAAAGAAGAGCTACTTGAGTTTCCAGGTACGGTGATCGAACTGCTGCCGAACGCCACCTTCCGCGTCAAGCTGGAGGACAGCGGCCACGAGATCATCGCCCACACGGCGGGCAAGATGCGCAAGAACCGCATCCGCGTCCTGGCCGGCGACCGCATCATGGTCGAAATGACGCCCTACGACCTGACCAAGGGCCGCATCACCTACCGCTTCAAGTAACTTCGGCCCCGCATGGCTGACCCGCGCCCGCCCCTGATCCTGGCCAGCGCCAGCCCGCGCCGCCGCGAACTCCTGGCCCAGATCGGCATTGTGCCGGATGAGATCCTGGCCGCCGACCTCGACGAAACCCAATTGAAAACCGAAACGCCGCGCGCGCTGGCCCACCGGCTGGCGGTCGACAAGGCGCGTGTCGTGGCCGCGCTTCGACCGGAGGCGTTTGTCCTCGCGGCTGATACGGTCGTCTGCGTCGGCCGCCGCGTCCTCGACAAGGCGCACAATAATGATGACGTTGCGACCTGTTTGAAATTGCTCTCCGGGCGGGGACACCGCGTCTTTACCGGTGTGGCATTGGTCCGGCCGGGCGGGCAGCTGTCGTCGCGTGCGGTTGAAACACGCCTGACCTTCAAAGTCCTGACGCCGGGCGAGATCGCCGATTACCTCGCCTGCGGTGAAGGCATCGGCAAGGCCGGCGGTTACGGCATTCAGGGCCGGGCCGGCGCCTATGTCACCAACCTGATCGGCAGCTTCACCTCGGTCATCGGCCTGCCGGTCTATGAAACGCGCTGCCTGCTCGAAGGTGCGGGCTACAGATGATCGTCCTGCATTATGACAGCCGCTTCGGGCTGGCGTGTGGTGCCGTCTACCTCGACGGCCGGCCGCATCTTTATATGCAAGGCTATGAAACTGATCCGTCGCCACTATTGCTGGGCGTCCAATCCGTGGCACGCTTGAAAAGCCGGGCCGGGGACGTGGCCTTTCTGAGCCTGGCCGGCGGCGAGGAAGCCGTTCTGGAAAACGCCCCGGCCGGTCTGGCGCAAGGCGCGGCCGTCGAAATCGAAATCATCGCCGAAGCGCGCCGCAATAAGCTGGCACGCGGCAAGTTCCTGGCGGTGGGGGAGGGCGATCCGCGCCGTGTATCATCACCCCTCACTTTAAAAGATCGCTTGCGGGCCCGCGCCAAGACTTTGCTCGGCGATCTGCCGATGACAGCGGATAATGACGCCGAGGCGCTCGACGCCGCCGCCGACGAAGCCCGCGATCCGTCCGGTCCCTTGTCTAATGGCGGCTATCTGGCGGTCGAGCCGACGTCAGGCCTGATCGCCTGCGATATCGATACGGCCGGCGGTAATGAACGCACCGTGGCAACGCCCAAGGCCTTCGCCAAGCAAACCAACCACCTGGCCGTCGCCGACCTGCCGCGCCGCCTGCGCCTGTCGAACCAGGCCGGACTGGTGGTGGTCGACCTGATCGGCCGGCGCCATGACGGCGAGGCGCTGCGGGCCGGCCTGCTCGCCGCCTTCGGGCCGGAAGCTGCCCGCATCGCCGTGGCGCCTATCGGTAAGTTCGGCACGCTGGAATTCGTCCGCCCCTGGGGTGCCTGTCCCCTGCGCGACGACTTGAGCCCGGTCGGCGAAGCCCTATATTGGAGTCGCCAGGCCGTTGCCCTGTCGCAGCAGGATCGTGGCCGCCGCATCCTGCTGCGGGCACGACAGGCCGTTGTTGATGTGCTGAAGCCATTGTTGGTCGGATCGCTCGACCCGCTGGCCCCGATGCTGGGCCTGGAAGTGTCCGCCAAACCCGAGGTGATTGCTTTATGAGTGTGCGCATCTGTGCCCGTTGCCGCCAGCCCTATGGCGAAGCCGTTGAAGGTGTGGTCAATGCCGCCCGCGGCTATGCGCCGTTCTGTTCGAAACGCTGCGCCGATGTTGACCTGGTTCACTGGCTGAAGGGCGAATACGTCATCGATGGCGAGGGCAGCCTTGGCTTGGCCGAGGACGAACCGGCCGCGCCAGCGGCCCGTCCATATGAGGATGACGCCTGACGTCCTTGGGGCGGAAATTTTTGAATTCGCCCCGGTATTTCGGCTGGACAAGCCTTTGAGCCTCGCCTATAGACCTGCCTCCTTCCGGCGCCGTGATTTTCCCGGCGCACTTCCAGGGCCTGGATAGCTCAGTTGGTAGAGCAGCGGATTGAAAATCCGCGTGTCGCTGGTTCGATTCCGGCTCCAGGCACCATCTCCCCTTCGCAGTCGCCTTTTTTGAGCTCAAAAAGCGGCGGATTCCCAGAAAAATTTGGCGTTTGCGGTCCTGTCTTAGTCAGGCCTTAACGGTATTCGACTATTGTAACCAAACAAGCAAGGCGTGAACACGTGGCCTGACTATTCCCGTGTTGAGCGAAATCTGCCGGAACGGGGGCGC
>CAYULN010000238.1:0-2798 GCA_964445605.1 uncultured Caulobacteraceae bacterium
CATGGATCGAGCCGTCCGACTGCTTGCGGATGGCGGTGAACACCGCGTCGTGCTCGTCGTCGATCTCGCCGACGATCTCCTCGAGAATATCTTCCAGCGTCACCAGGCCTTGCAGGGCACCGTATTCGTCGACCACCAGGGCGAAGTGCTGCTTTTTCTTGAGAAATTCCGCCAGCTGGTCCTTGAGGTTGGTCGTGTCGGGAATGAACCACGGCGCCCGCGTGATGGCGGTGACATCGACCTTTTCGACATCGCCGCCGGCCCGCGCCACTGCCGCCATCAGGTCTCGGGCATGCAGTACGCCGATAATGTTTTCGGCGTTGCCCTTGTACAGCGGGATGCGGGTGTGGCTGAAATTGAGCGCCGCCTCGATGATCTCGGACGTTGGCAGTTCAATGTCGATCATGTCGATCTGCTTGCGGTGGACCATGATCTGACTGACATCAAGTTCCTGGAGATCGAGCACGCCACGGAACATGTTGCGATCGCCGCTTTCGACCGCGCCTTCGTCGTGGTGGTATTCGACCGCGCCGCGGATCTCCTCATGGGCCGCCAGCACATCAACTTCCATCGACATCTTGACGCCGAACACCCTGAGCACCGCCCGCACAAACCACTGCACGGCGGTGATGATCGGTCCCAGGAAAATGACAGTCCACAGTACCGGCCGCGACATAAAGCGGGCGACGTCGTCGGGTCGGGTGATGGCCAGTGTCTTGGGCAGGACTTCGGCGAACACCAGCACCAGGACGGTCATGAAGGCCGTCGAAATCGCCGGCCCCCAGGGGCCGGGGATGGTTTTCTCGATCGACGCCGTCGCCACCGCCGCCGCGCCGATATTCAGCACGTTTTGCAGCAGCAGGATGGCGCCGATCATCTTTTCCTGATCGGTCAGCAGCCGGTTGACGCGTTTGGCCGCTTTGTCGCCTTCGCGTTCGAGCTGGTGCATTCGCCCGCGCGACGCGGCCGTCAGCGAGGTTTCGCCGGCGCTGAATAGGGCCGAGATCGCCAGGATGACGAACAGGACGGGCAGGAGCGCGACGATAGATGCGACTAACATGCGCTGTCCTCGCTTTCGTTCAGCACGGCGCCATCGAGGACAAGGAAGTCGCAGACCGAACTGCGGTCGACTTTCTTGGCGACAAAGGCATGGCCGATGCCGGACACGAGAACGAAGGTCAAGGTTCCGCCCTCTGCCTTCTTGTCGTGGCCCATATGGGTGACCAGCCGGTCGACATCGAACGGTTCATTGCGAATATCGGACATTCGCGTCGGCAGACCGGCATGCTTGATCGCCGCTACGGCGCGTTCCTCTTCTGCTTCTGTGCATTCGCCGGCCAGGGCGCTATAGCGGAACGCCTGGCACATGCCGATGGCCACGGCCTCGCCATGCAGTAGCGTATCGCCAAACCCGACCTCAGCCTCGAGCGCATGGCCGAAGGTATGACCCAGATTGAGCAGGGCGCGTTGCCCGCCTTCGCGTTCATCGGCGGCGACGATTTCGGCTTTCATTTCCACACTTCTGGAAATAGCTTGCAATAAAGATTCCGGTTCGAGTGAAATAACCTTGGAATCGTTTGCCTCGAGCCATTCAAAGAAATCGCGGTACCCAAGCAGGCCGTATTTGATGACTTCGGCATAGCCGCACAGGATTTCGCGCTTCGGCAAGGTCTTCAGCACGTCGAGATCGCACAGCACCAGGCGCGGCTGGTGGAAGGCGCCGATCAGGTTCTTGCCCTTTTCGTGGTCGATAGCCGTCTTGCCGCCGACCGATGAATCGACCTGCGCCAGGACGGTGGTCGGTATCTGGATAAAGTCGATGCCGCGCATATAGATGGCACAGGCAAAACCGGTCAGATCGCCGATGACCCCGCCGCCAAGCGCCAGAACCACGTCCTTGCGATCGAGGCCACAGTCGAGCAGGGCGTCGAGCAGGAACTTCAGGCCGTCATAGGACTTTGAGCCTTCGCCCGCCGGCAGGTCGATGCGGTGCGTTGTGTGGCCGGCAGCTTCGAATTGCTTGAGCAGGCCATCGGCATGCAGCGGGCCGACATTTGTGTCGGTGACCAGCACAACGCGCTTGTTCTTCAGGTACGGCTCGACCCAGGCGACGGCGTTGCTCAGCAAGCCCTGGCCGACAATGACCTCGTAAGGCTTGAAGCCTTCGCCCGAGACTGGAACACGGCGGACATCACTCATTGACCGCTCTCCTTGCCGACAAAAGTCTGCAGGGCATCGAGTACCAGCTCGACCGCCCTGGCGTGCGGCTGGTCGCCGGTATCGACGACGATATCGGCCATTTCATAGAGGGGGTAGCGCGTCTTCACGTGGTCTTTCAGGACGTCCAGAGGGTTACGATTGGCCACCAGCGGCCGGTGCGGCTTGTTGGCGATGCGCCGCGCCAGCACCTTGATATCGGTGCGCAGCCAGACGGTGATCGCCTTCGCCTTCAGGCGTTCGCGCGTTTGCTGTCGGATCAGGGCGCCGCCGCCGGTCGCCAGAATGTGGACGGGATCGTCAAGAAGACGGGCAATGACGCGCTGTTCGCCGTCCCGGAAACCGTCCTCGCCATATTGGGCGAAGATGTCGGCGATGCTCTGGCCGGCGGCTTTTTCAATCTCCTCGTCGGCATCGACGAAAGGCAGATTGAAATGTTCAGCCAGGCGTCGGCCTATGGTGGTCTTGCCGACGCCCATCAGGCCGACCAGCGCCACGGTGCGCGGCAAGGTGAAATCCGGGCGTGCCGGCGCGTCGGCAGGCGCGGAGTCCGTCGGGGACGTCATGGTCAAACCGCCGCC
>CAYULN010000239.1:0-14554 GCA_964445605.1 uncultured Caulobacteraceae bacterium
GATTCTACAATGGTTCGCGCTGATCTAAAGAAGTTTTTGCTCGCAAATTCTTGCAAGCTAAACCTTTCACGTAACAGTGGTTTTATTTCCGATTGACTGGAAACAATTTTAGCGCCAGAAATGCCAGCATAAGCTGTGGGGGCTGAAAATGGCGTTTGAAACTTCGCGGCCGAACAATTCGATCGAGGGATATCGCGTCCGCTGGTCCGGGCGGTCGTGGGGCTGGATTATTCTAGGTGTGGCCATTGTCGCACCTGTTGTTGCTGTGATCGCTGGAACTGCCGCAAATCTTCACCGCAATCAAACAACGATAACGGTTGCATCGGTACAGGTCATATTGCCCGCCGACAGTATCATGCCTGAGGAACGAGAACTGCCTAATCGCTATCTGGTCAAATCCATAGACGGCCAAGAGTTCGTCCTGGAAAATGCGATAATTTGGGGCGTTACAGATCACGTCGACAGTAACGGAATCGCCAAGTTCCTCAAGCCGACCAGATCCTACAGGATCCAGACGTTTGGCTGGGCGCCGCGCCGGACTATCTATCACGTCGAGCCCGCAGAGTGATGTTCTATGGGGCGCTACCGAGCCAACTTCATCGCGCTCTGAATGATCCTGCCTGAGACACGAATGCCGCCTCTACGGCAGGCGTGCTCAACATCATCGTACCAGCTCAGCATTTTCAGACCGGCCGGTTTGCCATCCGGCCATTCCGCCGGACTACCCCGAGCACGCGGGCCTGCAGGCCGGTTAAGTGAGGAATTATTAGACGGTTCCACGTCGAAAGGCACTTCTCCGTGCCCCATCTGTGCCCGAACACCCGGATTTGCTATGGCACAAATAAAAACAGCCCACTAAGGGGCTGATTTTATTGACAAAAGATGGCGCACTCGGAGCGATTCGAACGCCCGACCCTCAGATTCGTAGTCTGATGCTCTATCCAGCTGAGCTACGAGTGCAGAATCCTGTCTGTGGCCGCCGGGTCGCCCCGGCGAAGGCGGCGACAATTAGTCGACCTGATCCGCAAAGGCAAGCCGCCAAATGCACTTTTTTCCGCGATTTTTCGAAAGCCCAGTCGAGGCGACGATATGGCCTCGCATGGCCATTAGGCATTTTTTACAAACCTGCCCCTAGGCCAGCGCGCTTCTTTACGTGACGACCTTTAGCCTCACGCCGTTTCACAACACATTCAGGAAAATGTCATGTTGAGAATTGGCAGGACGACGATTTTGGCCGCGGGCTGTTTCCTTATGCTGGGCAGCCTTGCCGCATGCAACAAGACGCAGCAGACCGAAGCCAGCGATACCACCCAGAGCCTTACGGCGGACGCCGGCAGCGCCATTTCGGACGCCGGCATGGCGATTTCGGATGCGGTTACCCAGGATTCGCCGCAGGATTTCGCCACCAAGGCCGCCAACGCCAACATGCTGGAGATCGAAACCAGCAAACTGGCGCTGAAGACCTCGAAAAACAAGGACGTCCTGGCCTTCGCCAAGCAGATGGTCGCCGATCACACCAAAGCCGGAACCGCGTTCAAGGCCGCCGTCGCCAAGAGCAGCGGCGTCACCGCGCCGGCAACGCTCGACCCCGATTTCCAGAAGAAGCTCGATGACCTCAAGGCCAAGCCCGCCAGTGATTTCGACAGCGCCTACATCAGCCTGCAAAAGGACGCGCACAATGACGCGGTTAACCTGTTCGACAGCTATGCGAAGAACGGCACCGATCCGAATCTGAAGACATTCGCGTCCGATACCCTGCCGACCCTTCAATCGCACAAGGACATGATCGACAAGATGTAGTCCCAGCCTGGACACTGGAGAGAAAGCCCGCCAGGTCTTGGCGGGCTTTTTTATGTCCAAAGCCTGCATGGGCGCGCTCCATACAACGCTGGACTTGCCAAATGCTTGTAATATCCCGGCTTCATCGCGCCCGAAACTTTGCCGGCGACCGCCTATGCTGATTTTATCTCGCGATTGTCGCGACTCGGAATATCGTCCAGCGTTTATTGTGCAAAAGGCATCCGCTTGACAGTCGTACAATGGAGTCGGCCCATGCCGTTTCTGCTCATGAGATCGATGTTTTGTTCTCTCTTCGCCCGCTACATCCTGGAAGCGGCGCTGCCGCAGCCGCTGCCGCCCCTGGACGCCGACGCCGGCGATCGGCCGTCCTAAGCCTCAATTCATGTCGATGCGGCCGTAGGCGCCATGTGCGCCGTTCGCAGGCCCTGCGGCGTAGAACAGGATGGGACTGCTGCCAAAGGTGTTGAACGCCAAACCGTGCAAGCCATCGACAACGATCGCGCTGCCGTCGGCCTTGTTCAGCGTCCCCAGCAGAGCCCCGCTCGTCGTGTCATAAGCGTTGATCTTGCCGTCGCCAGAATTGCCGACCAGAAGCGCATTGCTGACGACACCGAAGTTGCCCGGCGCCACGGCTATGCCCCACGGTGCGTTCAAGGCGCCACCGCTGATCAGATGCTTCACCAGCACGCCATTGGCGTCGAAAATGGCGATATAGCCAAAACCGGCGCCGGTGATTTCGTTATCGCTGGCCGGGTCCTTTTTGGCGTAGGTGACATAGAGCTGGTTCCCCACCGCCTGAATGTTGAACGGCGCGTAGTCAGCCGGGACAGTCGGGTCGGTGAAACTACCCGACACACTTATCTTATTGTAATTGCTGTCGAAAACATCAATTCGCCTGTTGTGGAAATCGGCGGCGTAGAGGCGGTTGACGCTGCCCAGAAGAAGGGCCAGGCCCTTGTAGACCGTTCCGGAGCTGCCGCCGTCGTAGACCTGGACAGCGGCATTCTGGTTGATCGTCGCGGCCTGGACATGGAGGGTTCCTGCCCCGGTGGCGAAGATAAAGGGCGCGGTGCTCGTCACTCCCCCCGACGTCACATTGAAGACGGCGACGGAGCTGTTATAGACGATACCGGCCGGCCGCGACGGCCCCGCCGAGCCGTCGGGAATGGGAAAACCCGTGGACAGAACCGTGCCGACGTCATCGTAGAAAGTCGTCTTGCCTGCGCCGCGATCGGCCACCATGACAAACCCCGTCCCGGTGATCGCCAAGCCCCAGCTGTCGCGCAGGTTGGCATCGACATGGGAGGCCACACCCGCCTGGTCGCTGGTTAGAACCCGGGCGGAAAAGGTCGATCCGGGGACGCTGCTGGAGCTCGACGATCCACCGCCGCCGCCGCCGCCGCCATATCCGCCGCCACCGCCGCCACACCCGACAAGGGTTAGCGTGCTCGCGGCCACGGCCGTGGCGACCGCCACGGCGATATAACGACTTTTCTTCATGAGACCCTCCGGGTACAGCTCCCGGCTGCGGTTTGTAAATACCCGACCGGGTCAAGAAGGTTCAAATGAAATTACAATGACGGTCGCTATTTGTTTCCTCGAAAGGAATTCGGATCATAAACGGCGCTGACCCTCAAAAACCTGTTGAACCTCTGGGGCCAGGTGGGTTGATATACTTGCTCCGGGCGGTGCCCTCCCCATATGCCGCCGGAGGAGCTGATCCATGTTACGCCATCCCGTTCGTGCCGCTGTTTTTGTCCTCGCCCTGCTGACCGCCACCGGCGCCGATGCCCGCAGCCGCCACGCTCATGCCAGGCCCGCGCCGCCCACGGTTGAACCCATGATCGCCGCCGCCGAGCCGGTGGCCGTCAAGGCCGGCATGGAGGTCCTGAAACGCGGCGGCAATGCCGTCGATGCCGCCGTCACCATCCAGGCTGTACTGGCCTTGATCGAGCCCCAGAGCTCCAGCCTCGCCGGCGGCGCTTTCATGATGTACTACGACGCCAAGACCGGCGAAATCACCGACTATACCGGCCGCGAGACCGCGCCGGCCGGCGCCACGCCCGACATGTTCATGGGTCCGGACGGCAAGCCGCTGCCGTTTGCCGCCGCCGTCGTGTCCGGCCGTGCCACCGGTGTGCCGGGCGCCCTGTTCATGCTCGACCGGGCGCAGAAGGATCACGGCCGCCTGCCCTGGTCCAGCCTGTTCGGCACCGCCACGCAGCTGGCCGATCAGGGCTTCGTCGTGACCCCGCGCCTCGGCAACTACCTGCAGACGACCAAGTTCGACTTCCCGCAAAAGCACACGCCCGACGTCGCCACTTATTTCAGCGACGGTCACGGCGGCTTGGTCAAGCCCGGCGACATCATGCACAACCCCGCCTACGCCAAGACCCTGCGCGCCCTGGCCAGCGGCCGCACCGAGGTCTTCCGCAAGGGGCCGATCGCCGAGGCCATCGTGGCCCGCACCCACGACGATCCCCTGCCCGGCACCATGACACTGGACGACATCGCCGGCTACAAGGTCATCGCGACGACCGTCAAACCCTACGCGGCCACGACCGACTACAACGGCAAGCCTTTGTGCGTCAGCTATCGCATCTACATCGTCTGCACCAACAACGTGCCGTCGGGCGGCATCGCCCTGTTGCAGGGCCTGAAACTGGCCGAGACCCAGCCGCTCGACCAATGGGGCGTACACGATCCGCGCGCCTGGCAGGCCCTGATCGAGGACGAGCGCCTGATGTACGCCGACCGCGACCAGTACGAAGGCGACACGCCGCTGTTCGACGCGCAGAAATCGGCCTATCTCGATCCGGACTACATCAAGTCGCGCGCTGCCGGCATCGTTTTCGGCCAGGCCGGCCCGGCACCCACGGCCGGCAACCTGCCGGTGAAGGTGGCGGCGGACCACACGCTGGAACCCGGCGGCACCACCCACATCGTTATCCGCGATACCTTCGGCAATGTGGTCAGCATGACCACCACGGTCGAAAGCATCTTCGGCACCGGCCGCATGGTCGACGGCTTCTTCCTGAATAACCAGCTGACCGACTTTTCCTTCAGCCCGGTCACCGTCGACGGCCTGCTCACCGCCAATGCCGTAGCGAGCGGCAAGCATCCGCGTTCGTCCATGAGCCCGGTGATCGTCTTCGACAAGACCGGCAAGACGGTCGTCGCCGCCATCGGATCGCCCGGCGGCTCGCAGATCCTGGCCTATAACCTGAAGGCCATCATCGGCTTCCTGGACTGGAAGCTGCCGATGCAGGCCGCCATCGACCTGCCCAACGTGGTGGCGCGCGGCAACAGCATCCGGGTCGAAAAGGACCGCATGGAACCGGCCGTCTGGGACGGCCTGACGAAGATGGGCTACCAGTTGACCGCCAGCGCCGGCGAGGAATCGGGCCTCAACGGCTTTGTGCTTGGCAAGGCCGGCGCTTATAATGGCGGCTCCGATCCGCGCCGCGAAGGCGTGTTCATCAAGGGGACCGCGAAGCGGTAGCGCGAAATGACGATCTTTCACGACTTCCTGAAATCGCACCGCCTCGGGGTCGTCAGCACCACCGGGCCGGACGGACCGCAGGCGGCCCTGGTCGGTATCGCGGTAACAGCGGATCTGAAGCTGATTTTCGACACGGTCGAAAGCACGCGCAAGTTCGCCAACCTGATGCGCAATCCGGCCTGCGCCGTCGTAGCGGGCTGGGAAGGCGAACAAACCCTGCAATATGAGGGCACGGCCGAGCGGGTCGGCTCACATGCCGACAACCCCGTGCTGGCGCCCTATTTCGCCGCCTGGCCCGACGGCATTGAACGGTTAGGCTGGGCGGGGATCGCACATTTCGTTATCACGCCGAAATGGCTGCGCTTCAGCGACTTCGGCCAGACGCCGCCGCGCATTGAGACGTGGCGGCCATGAACATCGTCATCCTCACCGGCGCCGGCATTTCCGCCGAATCGGGCGTGCCGACCTTCCGGGCCTCGGACGGGCTGTGGTGCGGCCATCGCGTCGAGGAAGTCGCCACGCCTGAGGGCTTCCGCGCCAATCCCGACCTGGTGCAGGACTTCTACAACCAACGCCGCCGCCAGTTGCGTGAAGTTGCGCCGAATGCCGCGCACCATGCCCTCGCCCGGCTGGCCGCCGAATGGCCGCATGAGATCCTGCTGGTGACGCAGAATGTCGATGACCTGCATGACCGGGCTCACGGGGCCGCCGAAAACTTCGAACTGATCCACATGCACGGCGAACTCTTGAAAGCGCGCTGTACCCGCACCGGCCAGGTCTGTGCCTGGAGTGAAGACATCCTCCCTGACACGGTCTCGCCGTTCCATGCCGACGCCACCCTGCGGCCGCATATCGTCTGGTTCGGCGAAATGCCGCTACGTATGGACCGCATCGAACAGGCGCTCGGCGATTGCGCCCTGTTCATCTCCATCGGCACCTCAGGCAATGTCTATCCGGCGGCCGGCTTCGTCTCAGCAGCCCGTCATGCCAGCGCCCATACGGTCGAACTGAACCTGGAACCGTCGCTTGGCCAGACCCTGTTCGCTGAACATCATTACGGCCCGGCCACACAGGTGGTGCCGCAATTCGTCGAAAATCTGCTTAGAAAAACCTAATTTGCTTGGTCGCGCTTTTTTATCCGAAAAGTGCTGCACACTTTTCGGAAAGCGCTTAGCCCTTCAACGGCAGGCGCACTTCGAACGACGTACCGTCCGCGCCGGTCTGCAACAGCCGTACATCGCCGCCATGCAGTTGCGCCAGTTCGCGGGCGATGGCCAGGCCCAGGCCCGTCCCCCCCGGCGTGCTGGACGACGTGAACGGCTGAAACAGCTTTTCGCGCGCCTTTTCCGGAATGCCCGGACCATTGTCGCCGAGGATCAGGATGACGTTTTCCGAAGTCTTCACCGCCGTCAGCGTCACACGCCCCAGGGTCCGGCGGTTCGGCTGGTGCTCGATCGCCTGGCGGGCGTTGCGCATCAGGTTGACCAGCAGACGGTGCAACTGCTCCGGGTCGGCCTCGAGGAAGAAGCCCTTCGACGCCTTGAGGGCAAATCGCACACCCTCGCCGGTCGCGCCCGGCAGACACAGCCCGCTATCCTCGGCGGCGGCTTCGGCCAGTTCCTTGAGTTTAATGATCTGGATGACCGGCGCGCGTTCGTCGCTCTTGCCATAGGTCAGCACGTTCTGCGCCAGCGACAGCGCCCGGTCGAGCGCTCGTTCCAGGCGCGGCAAGGCCTTGGCCACCGTCGGATCGGCCGATGCCGCCGACAGGCGGTCCGACGCCATCTGCGCCGAGGTCAGCATATTGCGCAGGTCATGATTGATCTTCGACACCGCCTGGCCCAGCGCCGCCAGGCGCGCCCGCGACCGCAGGGCGTTGCGCACCTCTTCCTGCATCGACACCAGCTCGTTCTCGATCTGGCCGATTTCGTCGAGGCGGCCGGAGACGTGCGGCGTCTCGGTCGTGTCTTCCGGATTGGTCTTGAAACGCTGCATGGCATAGGTCAGCCGCCGGATCGGCCGCACGATCAGCAGCGACAGGCCGCCGAACATGAACACCCCGGCCGCCAGCGCCACCATGAACGACACGCGCAGACTGCTGACCAGGCTGGCCTTGAGGTGCTCCTTGAGCGGGTCGGCCGGCACGACGATCTCGATAATCTGGTTTCCTGGCCGCACCTGCGACGGCGCCTGCAGGTGGATCAGACGGCCTGGCGCGCCAAGCAGGGTCCGCCACGGCGCCCAGGCCGTCACGGCATCGGCGAAGATGTCCTTGTGCGCCTGCCGCAGGTCCATGATCTTGTCCGGCACCACCACGTCGGGATCGTACAGCCGATAACTGCGCACATCATTGTTCAAAATGGCGAGATACTTTGTCCCGGTGCTGCGAAGCAGTTGCCGGGACATGCCTGGGGTAACCGTCTTGGTCTGAGACGTATCCACCGCCTGAGACGCGATTTCCGCCTGGCGGATGCGGTCGTTCAGCCAGCTTTCCTGTTCGTGCGCCAGGGATGGAATCAGGATCATCACCTCGACGGCGACGACGAACACCAGGCTGGTGATCGCCAGCTGACCGGTCAGGCTGAACAGGAAACGCCGGCCGACATCGAAGATGCGCCAGCCCACGACGACCGCCGCGCTGGCGATCACGCTCAGCGCGCGCGCCAGCCTCTGGCCGTAAAACCCCTTCCATTGCGGGACACGCGCGCCTTCACCGCCCTTGCGTGGCGGCAAGCGGCCCGGAGGTCTGTCGATAGGTTTGCCCGGATCGAACACGTCGGCGAAAAGACCCTTGGTGGCGGGGAAAACGAACTATACCACTATATCAGAAATACAGCGTAAAATCTGCAAATAAGATTGACAAGCACGGGCGGCCGGACTATTCACGCGCCTCTTTTGCAATTCGCCCTGTCCGCGGGGCCCTCTATCTCATCCGGAGCCCGTCATGGGAACGAAACGCACCTATCAGCCGAGCCGCCTCGTGCGCAAGCGCCGTCACGGCTATCGCGCCCGCATGGCCACCAAGAACGGCCAGAAGGTTGTCGCTCGCCGCCGCGCCAAGGGCCGCAAGCGCCTGACGGCCTAATAGGCGCAGCACCGCACGCCATTTGAAAGAGCCCTTAAGCCGCTTAAGGGCTCTTTTTCTATACCCCGCCCGAAACGAAAACTTGCGCGCGTGCCCGCGAATCCTCATCTGATTGGCCAATGTTCCCGCATCTGAAGACCCGCAAGGACTTTGTCGCCGCCGCCAAGGCGCCCTACCAGGCACGCCCGGGTGTCGTGGTCCAGGCCCGCCAACGCACTGAAGAACTGGGCGACGATGATTCGCCAGCCATTCGCTTCGGCTTTACCGCCACCAAGAAGATCGGCAACGCCGTGATCCGCAACCGGGCCAAGCGCCGCCTGCGCGAGGCCGCCCGGCTTCTCCTGCCCGAACACGGCCGAGCCGGCCACGACTATGTCTTCGTCGCCCGCGCCGCCACGCCGGATCAACCCTGGCAAGGCTTACTTGACGATGTCAAAGCCGCCCTGATAAGGCTGGCCCGCCCTAAATCCGCTTCCCGCCCCAGCGCCTCCGAACTCCCGGACTCGAAATGAACAACTCCGACGACACCCGCAATCTTCTGTCCTTCCTGGCCGTTGCCATGATTGCGCTGGTTCTTTATCAGATCTTCTACGTTGATCCGCGCGCCAAGAAGGCGCATGAGGCGCAACTGGCCGCCGCCGCGGCTTCGAGCAGCGCCGCCGCTGTCGGCCTGCCGACCGGCCCGGCCAACCTGACCCGCGAACAGGCCCTGGCCCAGTCGCCGCGCGTGCCGATCGATACGCCGTCGCTGAAGGGCTCGATCGCGCTCAAGGGCGCCCTGCTCGACGACCTTTACCTGACCAAGTACCATTCCGAAGTCGCTCCGAAGTCGCCGAATGTCGAGCTGCTCCGTCCGGCCGGCGCCCAGGGCGCCTACTATATCGACTCCGGCATCAGCGCCCAGAACCTGCCCGGCGCGCCGAACAACAGCACGCTGTGGACCCTGGCTTCGGGCTCGGTGCTCAGCCCCGGCAAGCCGATCGTGCTGACCTACGACACCGGCGCCGGCCTGAAGTTCACCCGCACGCTCAGCATTGACGACAACTACATGATTACCGAGCAGGACCAGGTGGCCAACACCTCGGCCCAGCCCGCCGCCTTCGCGCCCTATGCCCAAGTGCTGCGCTACGGCGCCCTGCCGAACGCCAATCACAGCAATGTTCACGAAGGCAGTATCGTCACCTATACCGACAAGCCCGGCGAGTACGTCACCCACCAGTCGAAATATCACGACCTGACCGCCGGCAAGCAGTTCCAGGAAGGCGATTCGACCGGCGGCTGGTACGCGCTGACCGACAAATACTGGATGACCGCGGTCATTCCCGATCAGAAGCTGGCGGTCAAGTACGCTGCCAAGAACAATGCCGACAAGACCAATCCGGTCTTCACCACCCGCTATATCGCCTCCAACTGGGTGAACGTCGCCCCGGGCCAGACCTGGACCGGCCAGACGCGCATCTTCGCCGGCGCCAAGCAGGACGAGATGATGCGCGCCTACGGCAAGACCCTGGGCATTCCGCATTTCGAACGCTCGCTCGACTGGGGCCTGCTCGGCTTCCTGACCTATCCGTTCTTTCTCTTGCTGTCATGGCTGTTTAAGATGGTTGGCAACTACGGCGTCGCCATCCTCTGCCTGACCGTCATCATCCGCGCCGCCTTCTACCCGCTGGCCCACCGCGCCCAGGTCCAGATGGTCAAGATGAAGCACGTGCAGCAACACTTGCAGCCCAAGCTCGACGCCATCAAGAAGCGCTTCCCCGACGACATGCAGAAGCAGCAGGAAGCGACCATGCAGCTGTATCAGCAGGAGAAGGTCAACCCGATGGCCGGCCTCGGCGGTTGTTTGCCGATGCTGCTGACCATTCCCGTGTTCTTCTGCCTGGCCAAGGTGCTGCAGATGGATATCGGCCTGCGCCACGCCCCGTTCTTCGGCTGGATTACCGACCTGTCGGCGGCCGACCCGCTAAGCATCGTCAACCTGTTCGGCCTGTTGCCTTTCACGCCGGCCAATGTGCCGCTGATCGGCGGCGTGCTCGCCACCTGGCTGCATATCGGCCCGGTCGCCATCCTTTACGGCGCCAGCATGTGGGCCAGCCAGCAGATGACGCCGATGACCGGCATCGATCCGACGCAGAAGCAGATGATGGCCTTCATGCCGCTCATCATGGTGTTCTTCTTCACCCAGCTGCCGATCGGCCTGATGATCTACTACCTGTGGTCCAACACGCTGACCATGGCCCAGAGCTACATCATCTACCGGCAGCTCAAGGTCGACAACCCGGTCGACCAATGGATCGCCAAGCTCAGCGGCAAGTCCGAAAAGAAGGCGGCGTGACCGAAGAAGCCGACGGTTTCGATGCCGAGACGCTGGAAAGCGCCCGCGTCCTGTTCGCCCGTCCGGCCGCCTTCGTCATGGGTGCGGCCAAGGTCGATCAGCTGCCCGATACCGCCCTGCCCGAAGTCGCCTTCGCCGGCCGCTCCAATGTCGGCAAATCCAGCCTGATCAACGCCTTGGTCGGCCAGAAACACCTGGCCCGCGCCTCCAACGAACCGGGCCGCACGCGAGAGGTCAATTTCTTCAACATCGACGACGCGCTGCACCTGGTCGACCTGCCCGGCTACGGCTGGGCCAAGGCATCGAAGGACACCGTCAAGAAATTCCAGAACCTGGGTCGCGACTATCTGCGCGGCCGGCCGAACCTGATGCGCGCCTATCTGCTGATCGACTCGCGCCACGGCCTGAAAAGCGTCGACAACGAACCGATGGATGCGCTCGACAAGGCCGCCGTCAGCTACCAGATCGTCCTGACCAAGGCCGACAAGATCAAACCGGCCGAACTGGAAAAGGTGAAGGCCGCCGTCGCCGCCGGCATCAAAAAACGCCCGGCCGCCCACCCGGTCGTGCTGGCCACTTCGTCGGAAAGTGGTTTCGGCATCCCCGAACTGCGCGCCGAGATCATGACCGTATGCGCAGTGGCGCCGTAAGCCGCATTTCAATTTGATTTTGGCGCGTGGTATTTTGAAACCATGGCTCGTCATAACTTCTCCTCCCCATTCTTCATGGGGAGGTGTCGCGAAGCGACGGAGGGGTCACTTACGACTGCAAGTGACCCCTCCGTCATCTTCGCCAAAGAGGCTCGATGCCACCTCCCCATGAAGAATGGGGAGGAGAAAAGGAGTTCACCATGGGTCTCAAAGCGGAAAGCCAGCTCACCACCAACAGCCAGACGGTACACGTCAAGGCACTGCTGGAGAGCCATGAACTGATCCTACGCGGCGCGGTCAAGAAAACGCTGCCGATCAATGAACTGAGCGACCCTCGCGCCGTCAACGGCCAGTTGCTGTTCGAGCACGGCGGCCGGCCCTATGCCCTGACCCTGCCGGACGGCCAGGCGGCCAAGTGGTTGAAAAAACTGACAACCGAGCCGCCGTCTCTGGCGCGGAAACTCGGCGTCGATGGCGCCCATAAGGCGTTCGTGCGCGGACCCACCGATGATCCGGCCCTGGCCGAAGCCCTGCAAGGCGCCACCACCGACGATCCGCATCAGGCGGTTTTGGCGATTGCGGTGGCCACGTCGCCCGAGGGCCTGTCCGCTAGCTTGGCCAAGGTCATCAACATCCTGCCCGCCGCGCCGCTATGGATCGTCTATCCCAAAGGCGCCAAATCGCCCTTGCCGGAATCGGCCGTGCGGTCCCATCTGCGCGCCCTGGGCTTTGCCGACACCAAGGCCTGCGCCGTGTCGGAAACCCTGACCGCCACCCGGTTTCATCGCACCGGCCACGTCGCGACGCCACACCGCTAAAATCACGACTGTCATACAAAAAAGCATGACAGATTAGGCCTTTTAGGCTAACGGCCAAGCGCATCCCAAAAAGTGTTCGCGCCGGGGCGGCGTTCCGCTTTTTGGATAGATGCGCGCCAAAACAAGAAAGCCATGATCAAGCAGACCCTTTCCGCCGCCGAATCCGAGGAAAAAGGCTGGGCCACCGCCAAGACGCTGGCCGAGGCCCTTCCTTACATCCAGATCTACGACCGCGAGATCGTCGTCATTAAATACGGCGGCCACGCCATGGGCGAAGCCGAGACCGCACGAGTCTTCGCGTCGGACATCGTGCTGCTGAAGCTGCTTGGCATCCACCCGATCGTCGTCCACGGCGGCGGGCCGCAAATCTCGGCCATGCTGAGCCGGGCGGGCGTCAAGTCGACCTTTGTCGACGGCCTGCGCGTCACCGACGACTCCACCATGGAAATCGCCGAGATGGTGCTGTCGGGCGCGGTCAACAAGGAAATCGCCAACTGGATCACCCGGGCCGGCAGCGAAGCCGACGTGCGCGGCGTTGGTCTGTCGGGTAAGGACGCCGGCCTGATCACAGTCGAAAAGGCAACGCGCACCAAGAAGGACCCGGACAGCATGATCGAACAGGTGGTCGATCTCGGCTTCGTCGGCGAACCCAAACGCGTTGACGACAAGCTGATCCGCACCCTGATCGATGACCCGAACCACGATTACGTGCCGGTGATCGCGCCGATCGGCGTGGCGGACGACGGCCTTACCTACAACATCAACGCCGATACGGTGGCCGGCGCGGTGGCGGGCAAGCTCAACGCCAAGCGCATGCTGCTGCTGACCGACGTCGCCGGCGTGCTGGACGCCAACAAGGAACTGATCCGTCAGATGACCGTGTCGGAAGCTCGCGAACTGATCGCCACGGGCGTCGCCGTCGGCGGCATGATCCCGAAGCTGGAAACCGCCATCGAAGCGGTCGAGGCCGGCGTCGAAGCCGTGGTCATCCTCGACGGCCGCCGCCCGCATGCCATGCTGGTCGAGCTATTTACCGAACATGGCGCCGGGACGTTGGTGAAGGCGGGGTGATGCCCACCCTCGCCCACATCACCACCTGGCTGTTCGACCTCGACAACACGCTTTATCCGCCCGAAGCCGAAGTGATGGCACTCATCGTCGGCAAGATGACCGATTTCGTCGCCCGCGAAACCGGCCTGTCGCACGACGAGGCCTTCCAACTCCAGAAGCGTTACCTGCATGAGCACGGCACTACCCTGGCCGGCCTGATGGCGCACCATGGCGTCGAACCCCGCCGCTTTCTCGACGAGGTCCACGATGTGTCCATCGACAGCCTGCATCCCGATCCGGAGCTGAACGCCCTGCTGGCCCGGCTTGAAGGCCGCCGCATCGTCTTCACCAATTCCGACGAACGCCACGCCGTGCGCATGCTGCAAAAGCTGGAGATGAACCACCTGTTCGATGGCCTGTTCCACCTCGAGCACGCCAATTACGTGCCCAAGCCGCAGGCGGCGACCTTCGAGTTGATGATGAAGGCCCACGTCGTGACGCCGGCCGACACCGCCTTTTTCGAGGACACGGCTCGTAACCTGGAACCGGCCAAGACACTCGGCATGACCACGGTCCTGGTCGGGCCGAAAGCGGCGGACAATACCGACGATTTCGTTGACTTTCGCAGCCCGTCGCTTAAAGCCTTCCTCGCTGAATGTCTCCAGACCTAAAGAGCCCTCCCCATGTCCGACCTCGCCGCTTATCACGATGACATCGAAGCTGCCTGGGAGGTGCGCGACACGCTCAATCCGGCCTATCACGGCAAGTACCGCGAGGCGGTCCAGGGTGCGCTCGACCTGCTCGATTGCGGTCGTTTCCGCGTTGCCGAGAAGCGCGACGGCCAGTGGATCACGCATGAATGGCTGAAGAAGGCCGTGCTGCTCAGCTTCCGCCTCAACGGCAACACGCTCATGCACACCGGCCGCGGCCTGTTCGAGCAAGCCCCCATCGGCCCCTACTGGGACAAGGTGCCGAACAAGTTCGCCAAGTGGAACGATAAGAATTTCCAGGAAGCCGGCTTCCGTGCCGTGCCGGGCGCCATTGTCCGCGCCGGCGCCTATATCGCCAAGAACGTCGTGCTGATGCCGTCTTTCGTCAATATCGGCGCCTATGTCGACGAGGGCTCGATGGTCGACGGCTGGTCGACGGTCGGGTCGTGCGCCCAGATCGGCAAGAACGTTCACCTGTCGGGTGGCGTCGGCATCGGCGGTGTGTTGGAACCGCTGCAGGCTTCGCCGACCATCATCGAGGACGACTGCTTCATCGGCGCCCGTTCGGAAGTGGCCGAGGGCGTGATCGTCGAACAGGGGTCCG
>CAYULN010000240.1:0-2967 GCA_964445605.1 uncultured Caulobacteraceae bacterium
CCCCCTCGCCCTATGACACCGCGCGTCTGAGCCTTGGTGCGTCATGGTACGGCAGCATGACCACAGTCAGCGGCATCCGCTGGGGCCCGTTCATCGACGCGCGCCACGACCAATACCATGAGAGTCAGCTCGACGCGGCCGGCCGGGAAGAAGACGTGTCCCGCGACCTCGGCACCGCCGGCTTCAACATCAGTTATCCGCTAATGCGGAAATTCAGCAAGTTCACCGCCATCATCGAGCCGGTCCTGCAATACGCCGTGTCGCCGGACGCCCAACAGGATCCTTTCCTGCCGACCGAGGACAGCCAGTCGGTCGACTTCGACGACACCACGCTGTTCGCCGTCAACAAGTCGCCCGGCTTCGACATCTATGAGGCCGGTGCCCGCTTCAATGTCGGCCTGCGCAGCGAACTTCACTTCGTTTCCGGCCTGAAGATCGCCGGCCTGGTCGGCCGTACCCTGCGCGATAAACCGGAAGCTCAGTTCCTCAAGACAATCACTTCGGGCGGCGTCACCTACAGCTACGATCCATCAGGCCTGGGCAACAAGAATTCCGACTGGCTGCTCGACGGCAGCTTCGACACCAGCAAGGGGCTCTACGGCTATGTCCGCCTGCGCATCGATAGCGAGACCACCCGGATCGCCCAGGGCGAATGGGGCCTGAGCGCCTTCAGCCCGCGCACCGAAGCGACCGTGCGCTATATCTTCAACAATACTCTGACGACGCCGATCGTCGTCAATGGCGAGCTCAAGCGCTTCGGCGACAATTATCGTAACATCCAACTCTATGCCCGCCACTTCATCACCAAGAACTGGGGCGTATCGGCGCGGCTCGACCGCGACTTGATTACCAACAAGTTCCGCCGCTCGACCGTGAGCGCCATTTACCGCAACGACTGCATCTGGTACGAACTGATCTATCAGCGCGACGAAACCAACCTCTACAGCCACAACGGCAAGCCGCAATCTTCGATACTTCTTCGCCTTAATTTCCCCACATTGGGCAAGTCTAGCTCAGAGTTCAACGATGTCCGCTAAGCGCGGCCCGAACGCCTGAACCGCCTGCTCTTCCGACCGTCAAAAAACCGCACAAAAACCATGTCGATCATGCTCTCCTCCTTCCTTTCCCGCCGTCCGACGGACCTCCTGCGCGCTTCGGCCCTGATGCTTGGCCTGGCCGCCGGGACCGCTTCCGCTCAGGGCCTCGGTCCCCAGGGTCTCGGCCCGATGCCGGACACCGGCGCGGCCGCCCAGGCCTCGGCGCCGGCCCTGACGTCGAATACCCAGGCGCCGGAACTGCCGCAGCTTGGTGAGGGCATCCTGGCCTCGGTCAATGACGACATGATCACCTCGTATGATCTCAAGCAGCGTATGCTGCTGCTGATCGTCACCTCGGGCGTCGACGTCAACCAGAACAACTACCAGGCTTTCCAACAGCAGGCGCTTAACAACCTGATCGACGAACGCCTCAAACAACAGGAACTCAAGCACTGGAAAGTCACGGTCTCCGACAAGGAGATCGACGCCGAGATCGACCGGATGGCGCAGCAAAGCAACCTGACCGCGCCGCAGCTTCTCGGCGAACTGAAAAAGGTCGGTATCGAGCCGCAGACCCTGCGCAGCCAGATCGCCGCCGACATGGGCTGGAACGAACTGGTTGGCGGCCGCTATCATTCCGCCGCCCAGGTCGGCAACGCCCAGATCAACGCCATGATGGACCGGGTCATCGCCGACGGTCAGAAGCCGCAATACCTGATCGCCGACATCTTCCTCGACCCGCAATCGGCCGGCGGCATGGAAGCCGCCCAGAACGGCGCGCAGCAGCTCTATACGCAGCTCCAGGCCAAGACCGCGCCGTTCCAGGCCGTGGCGCGGCAATTCTCACGGCTGCCTTCGGCCGCCCAGGGCGGCGATGAGGGCTGGGTCGTGTCTGGCAATATCCAACCGGAAGTCGAAGCCCAGCTCAAGGTCATGAATCCCGGCGACATCAGTCCGCCGATCACTACCAAGGATGGCGTCTACATCGTCATGCTGCGTCAAAAGTCCAATGGCAACGCCGACATGGCCTTCCGCCTCAAGCAGGCGGCCATCCCCCTGTCCGCCGGCGCCAGCGCCGCCGAAGTCGCCAGCGCTCAGAGCACCCTGGAGGGCCTGCGTACACGCGTCCGCAGCTGTGACGCGCTTGACGAAGCCAAGCCGGCCGGTATCCAGATTACCAATCTGGGCGAGGCCGATCTAAGCGTCCTCCAGCCGGCCTATGCCAGCGCCCTGCGTCCGTTGAAAGAAAATCAGTCGACGGCCCCAATGCGCAACGCCCAGAACGTCAACGTGCTCTATGTCTGTGATCGCCGCCTGGCCGGCGACAACGCCGTGACCCGCGATGATCTGGAAAGCAATCTGGTCAACGAACGCGTCTCGATGCTGGGCAAGCGTTACCTGCGTGAACTGCGCGCCACGGCCACCATCGAAAACCACTAAGACTAGGGGCAAGTCCCTAGGACCATCGTTAATGTCACTGGGTGCTACCATCTCAGGCTTACAGTAAAAACGCTTGACTTGACGCACGTGGATTCGCAAAGCGTCGCGGCATGACGTCCGTTTCTCCGCCCCTTGTTGTCAGCCTTGGCGATCCCTGCGGCATCGGCCCTGAGGTCGTGGCCAAGGCCTGGCAGGCCCTGCACAGCGAACCTGACCTGGCTTTCTGCGCCCTTGGCGATGCCGGCGTGCTGGCGGCACACGGCGTACAGGTTACACGCATAGCCACACCGGCCGAGGCAGTGGACCACTTCGCCAAGGGCTTGCCTGTGCTCGACCGGTCCCTGTCGCAACCGGCCGTGCCTGGTCAGCCTGACGCCGCGCACGCACCGCATATTATCGACTGGATTCGTGAAGGCGTTGCCTTATGTCGTGGCGGCGCGGCACGCGGCCTGGTGACCGCACCGATCGCCAAGTCGGTCCTATATCAAGC
>CAYULN010000241.1:0-14939 GCA_964445605.1 uncultured Caulobacteraceae bacterium
TCCTGTCGGCGCTTCTGTTGCTGGGGACAACTGCCCACGCCGAAGACCAGGCCAAGCCCGTCGAATTCGGCGCGGTGTGGACGTCGGACCTGACCAGTGTGACGGGCGGCCTGCGTCGCGGCGGCCTGATGATGCACAATCTCGATCTGACGGCGCACTGGCAGGGCAGCCACGGCTGGGAAGCCTTCGGCTATGTCCTTGAGGATTTCAACGGCGGCCTGTCGAGCAAATATATCGGTGACACACAGGTGACGTCGAACATCGACACACCGCCCGCCGCCCACCTGTTCGAGGCCTACGTCAGAAAGACCAGTGCCGACCAAACCGTCACCACTACGTTCGGCCTGATCAATCTCAACGGCATTTTCGACGTACAGGACGTGGGTTCGCTGTTTCTCAACGCCTCGCACGGCATCGGGCCGGATTACAGCCAGTCGGGCCCGTCGATCTTTCCGGTCAGCGCCCTGGGTGCGGTCGGCGAGTGGCACGTTAATGACAAGCTGATCCTGCGCGGCGGCGTGTTCGACGGCGTCCCCGGCGACGCCAATGATCCCAGCCGCTTCGCCTATATCCGCCTGGCCAAGGACGAAGGCGCTCACCTGATCGCCGAAGGTGAATATGACGGTGACGGCGTGGTGCTGAAGCTCGGGCACTGGACTGATACGGTCGCCGTCTCGCGTCTCGACGGCATGGGCACACAGCACATGTCCGGCACCTATGGGCAGGCGCAATTCACCCTGACCCAGGAAGCCGATCACGCGGACCAGGGCCTGAAGGCCTGGCTGCGCGCCGGCGTGGCCAGTAAGCAGACCCTAGCCGTCGACCAATATATCGGCGGTGGACTGGTCTATGCCGGTCCTCTGCCCGGCCGCGACGATGATTTCGCCGGCTTCGCCATCGCCCAGGCCCATTTCGGCGCGCCCTACCGGGCGACGGTGGCCTCCCTGGCCGCCGAAACGACCTATGAGCTGTCCTACCAGGCCGCGATACGCCCCGGCCTGAGCCTGGAGCCGGACGTGCAATATGTCGTCCATCCCGGCGGCACGCCCGGCGTCAAGAACGCCACTGTCATCGGCGTGCGTTTGAAGCTCGACCTTCTGGCCCGCTAGGCGCCGTCCGTCACGCTTCCACAATTTCCATAGCCATTTTTTGCGACCCTGAGTAATCTGAAGCCGTCGCGCATCTCTTGGGGACTCCGATGCCTGCTTTCAACTTCGGCGCCGTGCTCAGCCGGTTCTTCCGGCTGATCGGCGAGAACGCCGCGCTGTTTGCCCTGCTGGGCCTGGTCGGCACCGTCCTGCCGACCGTGGTCCTGTCCGGCGCGCTCTATTCGGCGCTCGGCCTGGCGCGGTTGCCGTGGTCGGAAAGCTTCACTATGTCGCCACTGTACACCGGCCTGTCGATCGCCGGCAGCGGCCTGATCGTCTTCGTCCTGAGCCTGCTCAACCAGTCAATGGTCACCGAAGCCACCATCCTGCGCGCCGTCGGCAAGCCGGTCGAGGTGTCGTCGCTGATCCGCCACGCCCTGGGCAATTTCCTGCCGCTGTTCGCCGTCCTCATACTGACCGCCCTGCTCTACCTGCTGGGGCTAGCCCTGTTCGTCATTCCCTGCTTTTTCTGGATGATCTGCACCTGTGTCGCCGTGCCGGTCCGGGTCGGCGAACCCAGCTTGGGCATCCTGGGCAGCATCCAGAAATCGTTCGACCTGACCCGTGGTCACCGCTGGTGGCTGCTGCTTATCTGGTTCGTCGCCCTGCTGGCCGGCGGCATGATTTCCAGCGCGGTCAATGGCACCGTGGCCGTGGCCACTCTGTCGTCATACCGCGAAGACAACCTCGCCAACGCCCTGCCCGCTCAGCTCGTCAGCGCCGCCACCTCGGGCGTGATGACGGTACTGGCCAATATCTTCACGGCGGCGGTTTACGTCACTTTGCGCGAGTCCAAGGATAAGCTGTCGCCAGAAACGGCCGCGTCGGTGTTCGAATAGCTAGTTCAGCGCCGGGTCGTGCTTGTCCTTGCGGCGCTTGCCCAGCAGCATCTTGCCTTCCAACCAGGCGCGCAGGGCGCTGTAATAGGCGCGCAGGAAGTTCTCGTCTGACGGCATGTCGTCCGGGTTCTTCGGCCCTTCCCATTTGATGCGCGCCTTGATCTTGTCGGCCACCGCCTTCATCACCGCCGGCTTGCGCTCGCGCAGGACCTGCTCGAGCACCTGCAGCTCCATCTCGCCATAGGCCAGCTGTTCCGGCGTGAAACTGAGCCCGAACGCCCGATCACCTTCCAGATCGGCCAGGTCGTAGCTGAGTTTGGCTTTCGGCATATGCACCACGCGCGTCCCGGCCAGGAAGTCGCCCAGCCGTGCATGCTGGCGGTTGAACAGCGGCAGGAGCAGGAAGGCGATCCCCCACAGGAAAGCCAGCCAGCCCCAGACATTCTGGGCGGCCAGGGCGATGACGATGACCGTGATCGGGATATACAGCTCGACCTCGCGCAGCGCATTGCGGGTAAACACCGCCGCCGGCGTCAGACGCCCGCCGTCATGGGCGATGACGCGCAGCTTCAGGGCCCGCTTGCCCGGCGTCGCCGCCTTTGACCCCATCTCGAAGAACATGAAATAGCCCGAACGCATGAAGAAGGCGAAGGCAAACCACAGGATCTGCAGGATGGCGCCGGCCGTCTTGTGGTTCTTGTCATCAAACAGCAACCCCTTCACGGGCAGCAGCCACAGCACGATCATGACCACGACCGGCAGGACGGCAATGATCAGTATGTCAAGAATCAGCGCCCCCAGGCGCTCACCGAAGGTGGCGTTGATGAACGGCAGGACGATGCCTTCCGGCGTCAGGATTTCCGTGGCGGTGCGACCGTATTCGCCGAACGGCGCGTCGGCCATCAGGTCGCGCTTTGCCGCCTTCTTGGGTGAAGCGGCCTTTTTTGGGGTTTGAACGGTTGCCGCCTCAGCCATCGCTACGCGCCTTCTTCCGGCCAACCAGCAGGAAATACCCCCACCACAGGACCAGCATGACGCCGCCGATCAGCAGCCGCGCCCACGTTTGCACAATGGTCTGGCGGCCGATGCCTTCCAGGCAGCCGGCAACCGTCAGCATGAGGGCGACGCCGATCATCACAGCGCCGGTCAGGCGTCCGGCCGCCGCCAGGGCCTCCTTGCGCGGCAGATCGCCGGGGAACATCAGCCGCCGCGCGATATGGAAGCCGCAGGCGCCGGCGATGATGATGGCCGACATCTCGGTTGTGCCGTGGATGAACAGCCAGGCGGTAAAGTCGATGCCCAGCCCCTTCGAGTAGAACAGCCACAGCATGGCGCCGAGATTGATGCCGTTCTCGATCAGCAGGGCGATGGTCGGCAGACCGAATATGGCCCCGAGCGCAAACGCCATGATCGACACCTGGGTATTGTGCGTCATCAGGAAGACGGCGAACGGTGACAGGGCGTGGTTCTCCTTGTCGGGTCCGAGGGTCTCGCGCAGGAACTGCACCGAGGCCGAAACGTCGCGACCTTGCGACTCGGCTGGCGGCAGGAACATATTGTACCAGCTGGAATCGTGGGCGCACATCAGCCAGCCGATCAGGGCGCCGCCGACCGTGATAAGGAAGGCCAGCCACAGCTCGGCCCACAGCTTGCGCAGCGAGCTCGGCCAGGTGTCGACAAAAAAGTCCTTCAAGACGTCCTTGAAGCGCGTCTGCGGGCCGTAGATGTAGACATAGGCGCGCACGCACAGGGCCTGCAAATAGGTGATCAGGTTGCGGTCGAGTGAGATCGATTGCGCCATGGAAAGCGACGACATGGCCGAGCGGTAGAGCACCGGCAGGTTCAGGATCTCGTCGATGGAAAAGCGGCCAAGCCCGCCTTTTTCAGCGCGATCGAGCGCGTTGTTGAGCGCGCGCCAGTCGCCCTGCCGCGCCTCGCGGAACTTCTGGCTCTTGAGCTGCAGGACGGGCTTGCGGGCGCCGTCTTGTGGTTCGGTATCGGCCATGCTGGTTTCCTCTCCCTCCCCTACAGCCGGTCGGCGCGTTTCAGCGCCAGGTAACGGCTGACGATCGCCGTCGCCAGGCCTTCGGTCGGCGCCTCGAGCACCTCGATGCCGGCACGACGAAGTTGGCTCAGTACCCGTTCGCGCTGGTTGGAAATACGCTTTGCGAAGACGGCGCGCGTTACATCCTCCGGCTGGCGTGGTTGCCGTGCCATCAGGTCCTCGACGACCTCGTCCTTGAAAGCGACGAACAAGACCAGGTGCTTCTTGGCCACGCGGTTGAGCGCCTCGAGCATCAGGTCGGCCGAAATTTCATCGATGAAGTCGGTGAACAATACGACCAGCGAACGGCGCGCCACCTGGGCATTCAGATCGGCCAGGGCCAGAGTGTGGTTCGATTCCTCCGGCGTGTCCTCAAGCACCGACAACTGATGTTTCAGCGTCTCGAAGCCCTGGGTGCCGGAGATCATCGGCGTGACCAGATGCGGTCGCGACGCGAAGCCGAAGGTACGGATATTGTCGCCGATCTTGAGCGCGCAATAGCCGAGCAGCAGCCCGGCATAGATGGCGCGATCGAGCCGCTTCAGGCCCATCAGCGGTTCGCCCATCAGCCGGCCGGTGTCATAGGCCAGGACGATGTGGTGGTTGCGTTCGGCCTGGTATTCGCGGCTGTACAGCTTCATGTGCCGCGCCGACGACCGCCAGTCGATGCGGCGGTGATCCTGGCTGGCGTCGTATTCGCGCAGGGCGTGGTATTCCGAGCCGTTATGCAGCTGGTTCTGCACGCGGATGCCGTAGATGTTGTCGCGCGAGAACAGGTTCGAAGCGTCCTCCTCGACGCCCTTCAGATCGGGCGTGATGCTGACCTCGTGGTCGAGCATCACCTTCTTCTGCACATGGACCAGGCCAAGATAGCCCCGCCAGCGCACGAAGGCGGCGTCGATCCGGCCCAGGCCGCGCGCCACCGTTTTCAGGTGCAGCGTGCCGGCAAAGCCGCCATCACCCTGCGGCGCTGGCCGGGTGTCGTAGGTCGAACGGGTCAGCAGGCGGTTCAGGCCCAGGCGCAACTCCACCTTGCCCGGCGACCGCCAGCGCGTAAAGCGCAAGGCAAACGGCACCTCGGCGTCGCGGCCCACGCCAATGCTGCGCGGGACGCGCATCTTGACGTCCAGGCCATTGCCGACCGGCGCGAACAGCCCGTCCAGCACCGCCAGCACAAACACCGCCACAAGGGCAAGCGGCACCCACGGCCAGGCCTGCGGCGCGTATAGGCCGACGACGATCGCGGCCGGAAGGCCGAGACCGAGCAGAACCAGCAGTCGCGGGGCGGGATAGATCGACATGATTAGCGCGGGATCTCGATCCGTTCCAGGAGCCCTTGCAACACACCATCGACGCTCAGGCCTTCGATTTCGGCCGAGGGCGACAAGAGCACACGGTGGCGCATGCACGGCCGGTACAGCGCCTTGATATCATCCGGCAGCACATAGTCGCGACCATCGAGCGTCGCCCGTGCGCGCGCCGCACGCGCCATCAAGGCCCCGGCCCGCGGCGAAGCGCCAACACTCAAGGACGGCGATTCCCGCGTCGCCCGGACCAGGGCGACAATGTAGTCGAGATTGGCGGCATTGAGCTTGACGCCCGCCACCGTGTTGATCGCCTCGTTCAGGGTGCGCGCGTCAAGCACCGCCGCCACGCCGGCCGCGGTCGGATCGAGCGCCGCCGCCGCATTGCCGGAGGTATCGATGATGCGGCGTTCTTCCTCGAGGCTGGGATAACCGAGGATGTGCTTGAACAGGAAGCGGTCGAGCTGGGCCTCCGGCAGCGGATAGGTACCCTGCTGCTCGATCGGGTTCTGCGTGGCGATGACCGTGAAGTGCGCGCCCAGGTCATGACGCACACCGTCCAGAGTCACACCGCGCTCCTGCATGGCCTCGAGCAGCGCCGCCTGCGTCTTGGGCGGCGTCCGGTTGATTTCGTCGGCCAGCAGCAGGTCGCAGAAGATCGGGCCCTTGCTCAGCGTGAACGCCGAGGTCTGGAAGTTAAACAGGTTCGACCCCAGAACGTCGCCCGGCAACATGTCCGGCGTGAACTGAATACGGCCGAAGCGCAAGGACAGCGACTGACAGAAGGCGCGCGCCAGCAGGGTCTTGGCGGTGCCCGGCGGGCCTTCGAGCAGGATATGCCCGCCCGAAAACAGCGCGGTGAGCATCAGGTCGAGCGTATCGGCCTGGCCGATGATCACCTTGCCGATCTCGGCGCGCAGCCTCGCGGCCAAGGCTTGGATGTCAGATATTTGCACGGTCTATCTCCGTATTTTCGATTTGGATCTTCCAGGCATGCAGTCTTTGCGTCAGGTCGATGAGCTGATGCACGGTCAGAATGGTCGCCGACCGGCGTTTCAGGTCGGTGTAGCTATCACTGGCGCCGCTTAAGTTTCCGATACGGTCGGCCAGGTCGTCGGCATTTTCGTCGGGGCCGGCACGCGTATGTCCCCTGGCCCGCAACACTTCGTCGCGGATCATCTGGGCGTAGGCCGGCCCGAGCTTGGTCTCCCGGAGGGTCATGGCCATCAGACGGGCGGCGTTGTCCGCCAGGATACGCACACCGCGGCCCAGGGGGGCGCCCTCTTCCGTCAAACACGGCGGCCCGAAACGAGCAAAGGCGGCCCACATCAGGCCAAGGCCGAACAGCAGCAGGCTGAGCGGCACTGCAACGAATGGCGGCCGTGACAAGGCGTGCAACAGGTCGCGATCAAAGGCCATGTTGTTAAAGGTCAGGTTGAAGACGACCGAGGCGCGGTGTTTGCCATTGCCGGGCGGTGACAGGCGGTCGACAATCTCCAGCGCGGACGCCACCTTCTGCGGATCGGCCAGGATCTGGTTGTCGAGCAGGTCCGGGTCGCTGACGACATAAACCGGCACCTTGGGCTGCGGCCGGCCACCGGTGACGGTCAGGCGCGAGATCAGCGGTTCGCCGTTCGGCCCGACCAGCACCGGCACCAGGTTTGGTCCGCGGACAGATTGCAGATCGGAGATGCGCCCCACCCCGAGCGGTTCGGCAAACACCCCTTGTCCGTTCACCGAGGACAGGGTGACAGGTCCGGCGGTACGGGTGCGGCGGATATCATAGTCGATCTTGTCGTACGTGATCAGGTTGTCACCGCTATCAAACACATCCTTTCCCGGCGGCGCGGCGGGTAGCGGGACCTTGGCGCCTTCCTTTTCGTCCGGCTTGGGCTTTTCCGCCGCTTCCGTCATCGGCGACAGGAAGGTCATGGCCTGGCTGATGCCCAGCGGCGCGATCAGGCGCGCATCGGCGCCCCAGCGGCCGTTCGTCGGCGCTGTCGACGTCTGCCATTTTGGCAAGATGACAATGACGGCGCGGCCAAGCGGCCTATACAGGACATGGTCGGCGTGACGTTTGTTCGGCACTGGGCCATAATCCGTATCATCGGGCGCCGCTTCTTCACTGGCCGGGGTTTCACCGGACGAGGCCGATGATGAACCCTCCCCGCTTGAGGTGGAGGCGCTGTCCGACGAAGACTGCGCCGCCCGGCGCATCGTCTCGAAAAGGTAGGGACTGTAGGCCTCGAAGGTGATGATTTCGACGTCGCCGCGCGTCACCTGGTCTTTGCCACTCTTGCCGTCATTGAGCTGGGATGGACTATCCTCGAAGCGGTTGGTGGCCGTAAGGTGGCCTTCGGCCGTCAACAGGCGGCGCAGCCCCTGGAAGCCCTGCCCGGCCACCGAGGTGACCACGGGCGACGGACCGCTTTCCGGATCGGCGCCGACGCTGAACAGCACCAGGACCGCGCTGCCAAAGAAGCCGAGACACAACAGGGCAACAACGGCCGGAAGCCAGCTGGAAGCCTTGGGCAAGGTCAATTTCGATGTGAAGTTTTTAAGGGCGGCCATCAGGCAATCCCCTCGGCAGCGACGAAATCGACATAGGCGCGGCGGCAGGCGTCAAAGCCCGCCTTGCCCGCCGCAATGCCGGCGAAATAGCTCTTTTCCACCCACTCGACGATCTGCCGGAAGGCCGGCCTTGCCGCTTCGGGCAGCAAAGGGTGGCTCAATATGTCCCGTGCCGAGTAGTGCATCCGCACCAGGTCCGGACGGTAGGCGTTGATATCGGCCACGCTTCGGATCAGCAGAAGGTGCACGGCCTCGTCGTAACGACCTTCGGCGGCCAGGGCGTCGATCTCGCTCAGCAACGCGGTGACTGCCGCCTTGGTCGGGCGCCAGGGCGCATCCGCGCGCAGGTGATCGCGGGCGAACAGCCGCTCGAAGCGCGTGGTCAGGAATAGCCGCGCCACCGGCGACAGCAGGATCAGTACGGCGGCAATGGCGATGGCATAGAGGATATAGGGCAGGATCGGCGCAACAGGTGCGAACATGTCGCCGACCACCTTGAAGAAGTGGCCGATGGCCTTGAACAGGTTGCGCAGGAAGTCATAGCGGTGCGGGTCGAACTTCGGCAGATTGATGAAACTGGTCTGCAGGTCGTGGTCCTTGTTGACCTGCTGGATCAGGTGCCGGGCATGCGCCAGGTGGGCGTCAGGGCTCCCGGGGCCGAGTGCGGCCGCCGCGGACTGAGATGCAAGCTGAGTGCCCTCAGGCAGGCTCACGATGAACGAACTCCCCCACAAACGCACGGCAGGACCCGTGCGGCCGATCGTACCCACCGGGGCCCCTCCCCCCATGGTCGCCATAACTTAGAACAAGGACTGGCAAAGTGTAAGAGGATTTATTGCGCAGAGTGCCCACCCGTAGCCATTTTCGCGCGCCGGGCGCAGGGTCCGGCCCCTATCAGGCCGGGACCCAAGCGGCCGGCCGGTGCCGCACACCCTAGTCTTCTCTTGTTAAAGAGTCTGTTATTAGAATCCTTAAATAAGTTAAGCCGAATCGAATCGGATTATTTTTCTTTTAATTCAATGGAATAAGTCCTGTAAGAGTGTGCGATCCCCCGTGTTTTAGTGTGTGATCCCCCGCATCCGCCGCGGGTGATCCCCCGAGGCCCAGGTGGGCGATCCCCCGTTCCGGAAGGCGGTCAGCGTAGCCGGAAAAAGCCGCTTTCCACAGGCTTTTCCACAGGGCGCGCCTATCCCCGCTGTCTATTCGCGGTGTGTGATCCCCCGATGATCGTGGCAAATCCTGCTTTGTTCCGGCTTTGTCGCCTGGGTTGGAGCGGTTCCAGGGCTTTTTCATCTCCGCGATTTGGGTGTGTAATCCCCCGAAGCCTGTCCACCGGCGCTTTGAACGGCTATTTCTGGCGAATCGGTGTGTAATCCCCCGATAGTTTGGGAGGGCTCGAGCCCGCAAACTCAGGTAGATTAACGATTTCAGCAGCCCCGTCCGGTGTGTGATCCCCCGACTTATCCGCGCCGTCATGCCGGGGTCGGCGTTCGCTTCGGAGCCGGCGGTTTTGCGTGCATTTTCTGGGAGTTAGCCGGAAGCCCGTCGCGGGCATTGAGGGCTGCCAACTCTGCCGACACCTGCCCTTCCAGGGCCGCCATCCGGTTGATGACGAACAGGGCGGGCGATCCGTCCTGTGTGGCGGTGAAGGTCAGGTCGTATTCCGGCAGTTGATTGCGCTCGACGATCTTGCGCAGCATCCGGTTGAATTCCTTGGGCGGGCTGTCGGAGCCGGTCTTGGCGTGCAGGACCTCGATGCGGCACAGCCAGCCTTCCGGCTGTTGGCCGGCGTGCTTGCGGGCGATGCGGTAGAGCGAACGTTCCAGGCCGCCGGTCAGCAGGAAATAGTCCGGGTGCATGGTCAGCAGCGATCGGTCGCCGACGATGCCTTCGTACACCCAGTTGCTTAAGGTCAGGGTCATGCCGCGCGGCTGGCCGGTCGCCTGGTCGATTTCCAGGGTCCAGCCGTCGAGCCAGCCGAACTGCGCCTCGGTCCGGCGGGTCGGCGCGCGCAAGGACGTGCGGATCGAGGTGGTTTCAAGGCGTTGCAGGGCCGCCTGCAGCTCGGCATAGGCCTTGCCGCCGGTGTCGCGTTTGATGGCGCGCAGCAGGTCGTAGCTGGTGGTCTTCAGGGTGCGCGGCAGGTCGTTGACGCCTTGCGCCTTCATGCGGTTGAGCGCTGAGGCCGCCCAGATCAGGATATCGGCGTCCCAGATGGTCGCCATGCCGTAAGCGGGCATGGCTTCGACCTTGACCCAGACGTCGCCGTCGGGGCTCTTATATTCGATCGCCTTGAGGCGCTTGCGCTTCTGGAGCGAGAAGAACGGCCGCTCCATGGTCTCGCGCTGATCCTTCAGCGGCACATCGTGCAGCAGGGGGATGAACAGGTCGAGCTCGGCATTGGGGTCGCGGCGGCGGGACATTTGCTTAGACTGGCATGATTCCGAGGGGGAAGTTAAGGGGGAAGACCAGGGGGCTCAGCCCCCTGGACCCCGGAACGCGACGGTGTGTGTGACAAGCTTGAATACCCTTACTCCCAGGGACCTCTTCGAGCCCCTGGGAGTAAGGGTAATTAAGTTGCAACCCGCTCTGCCGAGTATCGGGGTGCAGGGGGCCTCGACCCCTGCCCTTCTCTTACCTTTCCCCCATGGGATGCTTGCCGTTCTTATGCAGCACCATGTCGAGCGCCTCGCCGATCAGCGCCTGCACGGTGATATCGCGTTCGACGGCCAACAGTTTGACGGCCTTGGCCATCTGCGGGCTGAAATAACCGGCGATCATCACCTTGCCGTCGCGCGCCTTGGCGGCATTCGAAGCGGCCGGAGCCGGCACGGCCTTGGCCACTGGCTGCGGCTTGACGCGCGGCGCCTGCAAGGCGGTGGCCGCCTTGGCCTCACGCTCGATGACGGCGGCCGGTTGCGGCGGCGGCCCGGCGACGGCGGCCAGGCGGTCAGCCAGACTGGGACGCGAAGAGGATTTCGTGGCGGGCTTGCTGCTCATGCGGCACCTTTGAGTTCAACTTTTTTCTCGGCCTTTTTCGGGCGCGTGGACATGTCGAGACGTCCGCACACCCACGTATAAAGCTTCTGGACCTCGTCGGCGGCCTTGCCGAGCGGCTCGAACTCGCCGGCCGTCTGACCGTTGATGACGGCATGACGCAGCGCCGCGCGGTCGACCAGGCACACCGGCGCAATGCTCAGGCTGAGCGAATGGATGACGGTTGCCACTTCCTCGATCAGACTGTTGGCGCGCGCCGGCACGGCATTGAGCAGCACGCTGGCGGGCCGCTGCGCGACGCGCACAAGCTCGGCCGTGGTCTTGATGGCATGCAGATCGAAGGCCGAGGCGCGCGTCGGAATAAGCACCAGATCGGCGATCTTGGCGGCGGCGACGGCGGCGGAATCGGCGGCGGGCGGCGAGTCGAGGATGACCAAGTCGACCCCCATCTTCTCGGCTTCCTTGAGCGTCGGCGCCAATCGGGCGTGCGGCGCGGCGACGACGACCGGGTTCGGATCCCCCTGCCCTACCGTGTTTCCGGCGTTGCGCCAGTCGGCCCATTGCGCGGCCGTGGCCTGCGGATCGAGGTCGATGATGGCGACGGAATAGCCGGCATTGGCGGCGGCGACGGCGATGTGCACGGCGATCGTCGTCTTGCCGACGCCGCCCTTCTGCGAAACAATGGCCAGGGTTTTCATAATGCGTACCGTTGCTAAGCCTTACATGGCCTGGGAACGCTTAGCGACGACCGCCCCGGCTGTAAGGATGTGGACCTGTCGAAACGTAAGGCCGTATGGTTGCTGAAAAATTAACGTGCGGACGCGACTGCCCGTAAGGATGTGGATAGCCCCGCGCGCCGCCGTGTCCATAGGCCGGATGGTAGGCACGTGCAGGCGTGGACGCGCCCTCGCCTGCACGTGTCTCCGTGCGGGTTTCCTCCGCGTGTGGACGCGCGGGCACCTCCAGCTGTGGAAGCGCGGACGGGTAGTCGCGTGCATCAGCGGGCATGCGGTCATATCCTCGTGGGCACGCCCGGGCATATGGGCGTGTTAATGCGTGGGTAAGCAGGTACGTGGGCGTTTTGCCGTGTGGCCGATCGCACGCGCCGGCGTGCCGTCACGTCGCCTTGCGCACAGGCGGACGTAGCGGTGGCGGATCGGGCCGGAAACCAGCGTTCGGCCGCTTCGGTTAACGAGATATTACCGGCCAAATCCGGGGTTACAATTTTTCCGATATGCACGTAGCGGGCGAATTGGACGGGGCAGGGGGCGGACGTCGAAATGCGGACCGCGCGGCAAGGCAGGGAAGAGGCCTGGCAGGCAGGCGGTTTGTGGGCGCGAGGACCGGTAGACGTGTGGACACGCTGACATTCAGGCATGTCGTTAGAAGACGGATGATTCGGACACGAGCAAAAGAGGCCGCGCCATTCATCAACAAGAAGTCATCAACAGGAATATGTCGGGTAGGGGAGGGGCGCTTTTTTGTTGTGCTTTTAGGCCACTTCGGCCGGCGCGATGTGGCTACGGATCCAGCTGGCGAAGGCTTCGGCCGACAGTTCGCCGTCACACACCACCTGCAGGCCCAGGAAACAGGTGGTGTCGTCGGCCACCAGGCGATACCCATTCAACTGCAATACCAATTCGATGACGATCAGGGCGGTCGGCAGATTGTCGCTGTGGAACAGCTGGTCATGGGCCAGACCATAGCCATAAAATGCCGCCAGGCTGGCCAGGTCGGTGGCCGAACTTTGGCTCAGCACCTCGACGCGCGCCAGCAGCATCTTCAGCATCGACAGTTCGCGCAAGCCGGCGCGGCCGCCGTGCAGGGCTGCCTGTTCGGCCTGGATGGCCGGGATGATGCCTTCGCTCAGCAGAAGGAAACTCACTTGCTCAGCTCATTCAGGACGTTGCGGCGCTTGCGCATCAGCGAGCGGGCGGTCTGCATCTGCTCGGCGAATTGCGGATCATAGGGAGCGAGGCGGTAGCCTTCCGGCGTTTCGGTAAGAAACAGGCTGTCACCCTTGTCGAGCTTGAGGCGGATGAGCAGGTCGCGCGGCAGGATAACCCCGAGCGAGTTACCGATCTTGGTGACCTTGAGTTCCATGGGGAAATCCAGACAGGGGGGAGGGGTATCACGAACGTAGTAACGCAAAAACTCAGCCCGTCAAGCGGGGCGTGAGGTTGCAATTTCCATTTTTCCGGAACGGTCTTGTCGGACGCAAGCAGCATCGATAAGCTTCAAGCAATTCTAAACAGGAAAAGCGGCGGGATTCGTGGTTGCCCGCGTGTAACACAACAACCGTCCGGCTTGGTTTAGCCGTGCGTTCCCGAGGAAAATACAATGAAAAACAAAACATTTACCGCACTTTGCACCTCGCTGGCCCTGATCGGTCTGGTCGGCGCGGGCAATCCCGCCCTGTCGCAATCCTTCACCAACGGTCCGGTGCCGGTCATCGAGTCGGGCCTGCCGAATGTCGCCATCACCAACGAGACGGGCGCCAAGCCGGATCAGGCGCCGGCCAATCCGCCAAAGGAGTGGATCGACAAGGACACCGGCCACCGCATCATCCGCGTGTCGGATGAGGCCGGCTCGTCGAGCAACTATTTCAACGTCAATTCCTACACGCCCGATGGCAAATGGATGGTGTTTTCGTCGCCGTCCGGCATCATGGCGCTCGACCTCAAGACTTTCGCCACCAAGCTGATCGTGCCGGGCCGTAACGCGCTGCAATTCGTCGGCACAAAGACCGGCGACGTCTATTACACGACCGGAGGGGGCGGGGGCGCCGCCTCGCAAGGCACCGGCGTTGGCACGGGCCTGACGCCGAAGCCGGCCACGGGCGCCACTCCTTCGGCGGCGCCCAATGCGGCTGCGCCGGCCGGGGCGCAAGGGCAGGGCAGGGGCGGCCGCAACATGGGGCCGCGCGTCATCATGGCCTACAGCTTCGCCACCGGCCAAAGCCGCCAGATCGCCCAGCTTGATCCGGGCTACGGCATCTCGACCATCAATGCCGACGAGACCCTGTTCGCCGGTTCGCGCGAAACCGCGCCCAATACCCAGCCGCGCGTTCAGGGGCCTCCGGGCAGCGTCGGCACCAGCCGCGACCCGGGCGACGAACTTCTGCCCAACGGCCAGAAGGCGACCTTCGCCGAAGGCCGGGAGATCCAGATCAATCGCCGCCTGGTCCAGCACATCCCGATGGAAATTTTCACCATCAACATCAAGACCGGCGAGAAAAAGACCATCACCGCCTCGACCGACTGGCTGAACCACCTGCAGTTTTCACCGACCAATCCGAACCTGCTGCTGTATTGCCATGAAGGCAACTGGCACTTGGTCGATCGCCTATGGCTGATCGACGTCAGCAAGAAGGACGCGAAGCCGCAACTGCTGCACAAGCGGACCATGAACATGGAAATCGCCGGCCATGAATGGTGGAGCCATGACGGCAAGACCATCTGGTACGACCTGCAGACACCGCGCGGCGTCGACTTCTGGATTGCCGGCTATGACATCGATACCGGCAAGCGCCACTGGTACCACATGGACCGCAACGAGTGGGGCGTGCACTTCAACCAGTCGAACGACCGGTCGGTGTTCTCGTCGGACGGCGGTGACCCGGAAATGGCCGCCCGTGCGCCGGACGGCAAGTATGTCTACCTGCTGCACCCGAACGCCGTGCCGGACATCGCCGGTCTGCATGCCGCCAACGCCGACGCCCTGATCGAACCGGGCTTCTTCGTTTCGGAAAAGCTGGTCAACATGAAGAACCACAACTACCGGTCCGAGCCGAACGCCTCGTTCACACCTGACGGCAAGTGGCTGGTCTTCCGGTCGAACATGTGGGGACCGGGTTACGTCTACGCGGTCGAAACCGCCAAGGCGAAGCAGTAGCCAAATCCATGGCGGGGCACCGGTTTCGGTGCCCCGCTTTTTTTGTGGGCGAAAACCGGTTCAACAGCTCTTCACTCCGCTTGACTTATCCGCCGCTATGGTCGATTCCATGCGCTTCATCGGGGGGAGGGCGCGTATGATC
>CAYULN010000242.1:0-8229 GCA_964445605.1 uncultured Caulobacteraceae bacterium
CCCAACGGCGAAGGCTATGAACTGACCAACAAGCTGTTTTCCGTGGGCATCAGCCGCAGCCCGAGCCAGAACCTGATCGTCAGCGCCGTTCCCTTGATGCAGAAGCTTTCCGCCGACACGCGCCAATCCTGCCACCTGGCCATCGCCGTCGGCACCCTGATGGTCGTCATCGCCCGCATCGAGACCCCGGGCGACCTGGGCTTCAGCGTGCGCGTCGGCTATCAACGCCCGCTGGTCCATTCGACTTCAGGCATCGTCCTGTACGGTTTCCAGCCGCATTCCACCAAGCTGGAATGGCGTCGCAAGCTGCGGGCAGCCGAATCGGAGGCCATGTGGCTGGACTTTGAAACCCGAGCCGAACAGGCGGTGCGCCAGGGCTTCGCCGAACGCCCCAGCGAGTTCGTCGACGCCGTGACCGATATATCCTGCCCGATCTTCGGCGATACCGGCGTAACCGCCGCCCTGACCATGCCGCACCTGCGCGCACGGCAAAGCGCCAGCCTGGAAGAAAGCCTGGCGGCTCTGAAACTGGCGGCCAAAACCCTGTCCGACCAATTAGCCACGACTTCGACACGATAAAAGCTCCCTTCGGCTTGTCCGGCCACCCTTTTTGATTTGACAGGCCAATTTTATAGATGGTAACTGTTCCATATAAGAAACAGATCAAAAACAGGGACGCTTCATGCCATATCTGAAATTCGCAGCCTTGCGCCTGCCGAGCCTTGCCGTGCTCGCCGGCGCGCTGATGTTCACATCCAGCCCAGCGCCGGCGCAGGATGCCGCTCCGCCCAGCCCGGTGATCGCCGAACGCGATGCCGCCGCGGCCAAGGCGGCGCAGACGGGGTGGTATGCCGAAGCGCTGAAAACGCGCGACCAGCGCCTGGCCTGGTTTCGCGATGCCCGTCTGGGCACCTTCATCCACTGGGGTCCGTATTCGGTGCTGGGCGGCCAGTGGGACGGCCAGCCCAATCCCGGCTATGCCGAACACATCATGCGAGTCGACCGCATCCCGCTGAAGACCTACAAGGCCGAAGTGGCTGCGAAATTCCATCCGGACAAGTTCGACGCCCGCGCCTGGGTGAAGCAGATTAAAGCCGCCGGCAGCCGCTACATCATCATCACCTCGAAGCACCATGACGGCTTCGCCATCTGGCCGTCGGACGTCAATCCGTACAATATCCGCGACGTGGCGGGCTTCAAGCGCGATCCGCTGAAGGAGCTGGTCGACGCCGCCCGGGCCGAGGGCCTGCATGTCGGCTTCTACTATTCGCACGCCTATGACTGGGAAGATCCGAACGGCATCGGCAACGACTGGGATTATGACACGCCGGGTGGCAGCAGCCGCAACATCGGCGGCAAGGAATGGTGGAACGCCAAGCCGGAGTTCACCGAGAATACCGAGAAATACCTGCGCACCAAGGCCATCCCGGAAGTCCAGGAGCTGATCAAGCGCTACCACCCCGACATCCTGTGGTTCGACACGCCGAGCAAGCTGCCTTTCTACCAGCAGGCCGAGGTTGTCGAGGCGGTGCGCAAGGCCGACCCCAACGTGGTCATCAACGGCCGCGCCGCCAGCAAGGGCGACCTCAATCTCGGCGACTATCTCGACACCGCCGACCGGCCAGCCGAACTGCGGCCGACGGCCGGGGACTGGGAAGCCATCCCGACGACCAACGAATCCTATGGCTGGGATACGCTCGATCCCGACCATAAGCCGGTCGGCTACTTCATCCAGCTGACGGCCAAGGCGGCGGCGAAGGGCGGCAACATCTTGATCAATATCGGGCCGCGCGGTGACGGCACGCTCGATCCGCCCGACGTCGCCATCCTGGCCGGCATGAGCAAGTGGATGGCGGTCAATGGCGATAGCATCCACGGGACGCAGCGCACGCCGCTCGATCGCCAGACCTGGGGCGACTCGACCGTCAAGGGCAGCAAGCTGTACCTGCATGTCATGAACTGGCCGTCCACCGGCAAGGTAATCGTCGGCGGCCTGACCAGTCCGGTGAAGACGGCTTACCTGTTGAGCGACAAGACGCGCAAGCCGCTGGCCGTCAAGCGCCTCAACGCGCACGACGTCCAGGTCGGCGTACCGGGCGTGCCGCCGGATGCCTATGATACGGTCGTCGTCGTCGAGACCACCGGCCCCGTCAAGGGCGAGACCGGCCGATTGATCGACATGGGCTGGGGCAGCACGCAGCTGCACGTCTTCGATGCGCAGGTCATAGGCAAGGTGAGCTATGGCGACGGCAAGCTGACGCACGACTATGTCGAGGGCCTCGACACGCCGGGCAACGCCTTGCAATGGAGCCTGCGGCCGAGCGCGCCCGGCAAGGCGACCGTGGCGGTGACCTATTCGACCGTGTCGGGCGATATCCCCGACGGCGCCACCATCGAAGTCGCCTATAACGGCCAGACGCTGAGCGTGCCGGTGACGGCGCCGAAAGGCCCGCCGGAATTCGGCATGATCGCCTCGCCGGTGCGTACGGTGGTTCTCGGCGACCTGAACCTGAATGATACGAACCTGCAGCCGATCACCCTAAGGGTCAATGGCGCGAAACCGGGCACAACCCGCGTCTTCAGCCTTCGCCTGACCCCAAGTCTGCGCTGACCCTGACACGAAAAACCGAAAAGCCGCCCTCCTCGGGGCGGCTTTTTTTATGGCGGCGGCATGCCACTTGCAGTCCCGAGCCCAAAACTGCCAGGAAGGCCCACAATGACGATCCGCCACTCCACCACGGTCCATCACGACGAAACACCCCGGCGGCCGAGAAATCCCATATATCCCGGCGCCAAGCCGGCCACGGCCGTGGCCCGCTCGGCCGGAACCCGCCTGGCGCGCGCGATGGGCTCGTGGCTTAAGATGCGCGAAGCCGCGGCGTAATCAAACGCCCGCCATATCCTCCCGCCAGCCGGCGACAGCGCGCGCCAGGATCGACAGTGCGATTTCCGGCGGCGTGCGGGCGCCGATCGGCAGGCCGGCCGGGCCGTCGATACGCGCCAGGTCGGACGGTGAAAATCCCATGGCTGACAGGGTTTCAAGCCTTTGGGCGTGGGCCTTCCGTGAGCCGAGCGCGCCGATGTAAAAGGCTTCGGAACATAGCCCCTTGGCCAGAATGTCCGGCTCGAAGGAATGGTCGTGAAAGAGCAGGATCAGCGCCGTGAAGGCGTCGAGATCGGCACCGTCGAAATCCTGCGGTGAGCGCAAGGGCAGCGCCGTGAGGGCATCGGAATCGGAAGGCATGACGCTGTCCGGACTGTAGACCACGGCGGCCATCTCGACGACCGGCGCCAATTGGGTAAGCGCGCCGACGATCGGTCCCCGGCCCGCCACCACCAGCCGACATTCCGGCCGGTAGTGCCGGACATAAACACCTTCGCCGGTGTCGATCTCGAGCTTTGACAGCCGCCGCGCCTGACGTGCCGCCAGGACGGCCCGCAGCGCCGCTTCGTCGGGTTCGATCTCGATCCGCACCTTTAGGCCCGAACCGCACGGCAGCCGAATATCCATATAGCGCGAGCCTTCGCCATAGATTTCGGTGCGCGATTGGCCCTTGGCCATGGCGTCGAGCGTGTCGTGGATCAACGCGCCCTCAGCGCATCCGCCGGTGATCAGGCCGAGGCTTTCGCCGGCGTCGTTGACTGCCATCTGGCTGCCGACCGGACGCGGCGAAGCCCCCGTAGCGTCGACCAAGGTCAGCAGCGCCGTCCCGCGCCCGGCCGCCCGCCAGTCGAGCAGACGATCGAGCACGAAATCGCGATAGACGACCGGCGGGAGAACCAAGGCCTAGGCCGTCTTAGGCGTCAGAGCGTCGTCGGCCAGCGGCAATTGCCGGACGCGGATGCCGCAGGCCGCAAAGATAGCGTTGCCGACCGCTGGCAAAACCGGCGGCAGGGCCGGCTCGCCCATGCCAGTCGGCGGATGATCGGTGATGACGTACTGCACGTCGACCTCCGGCGCCTTGGACATGCGCATCATCGGAATCTGGTGGAAGTTGTTCTGGTCCGGCGCGCCCTGGGTGAAGGTGATGGCGGCGCGCATGGAGCCGATGCCGTCCATGACCGCGCCCTCGACCTGGTTGCGGGCGTTGATCGGGTTGACGATAGCCGAACCGACGTCGCCGGCCACCCAGACCTTGAGCACCCGCCAATCGCCGTCTGGCTCGACCTTTACCTTGGCAACTTCGGCGAAATAGCCGCGGTGAGAGAAGTAGCAGGCGACGCCCATGCCGACGCCTTTCGGCAAGGGCTTCTGCCCCCAGCCCGACTGCTTGGCGACCGCCAGAAGCACGCCCTTCATGCGGGCGGCGTCATAAGACGGCCCTCGGGCATTGGCAGGCGGCGGGTCAGCCAGGTGCGCCTCAAGCTCGTCGAGTCGGAACTGGATCGGGTCCTTGCCGGCCTTATGGGCGATTTCGTCCCAGAAGCTTTCGTGAATGAAGGCCAGACCGTTGGACACCGGCGCCCGCAATGGTCCGGTCGGCACGGTGGTTTCGATCATCGATCGTTCGAGCTGGAAGTTCGGTACGACCAGCGGCGCGAAGGCGTTATTGGTGATATCGGCGCTCGAGGCCAGCTTGCCGTCGCGGCTGAAGGTGACGCCATGGACGTGATAAGCGATCAGCTTGCCCGAGGCATCGAGCCCCGCCGCCAGCCGGTGGTAGCTGCCGGGACGGTAAAAGTCATTGGTGACGTCGTCCTCGCGCGTCCAGACCAGCTTGATCGGCACGCCGGCCTTTTGCGAAATGGCGGCGGCCTCGACCAGGTAGTCGCTTTCCCGCCGGCGGCCGAAACCGCCGCCGGAACGGCGCATATGCACGGTCACTTTTTCGGGCGGGATGCCAAGCGTCTTGGCCACTAAACCCGCGCCGGCGCCTGGGTTCTGGGTCGGCGCCCACAGTTCCGCGCCGTCGGCGGTGATATGGGCCGTGCAGTTCTGCGGCTCCATCGGCACATGGGCCAGGAACGGCACTTCGTAGTCGGCCGTCAGGGTCGTCGCAGCCATGCTCAGGGCCGCCGCCCCGTCACCCGTCTTGGTGACGACGTCGCCGGAGGTTTTCAGCAACTCGGCCGCCTTCTGGCGATAGGCGTCGCTGCTGTGCGGCGCGGCGGCGGTCAGATCCCATTCGGGCTGCAGCAGATCGCGCGCCGCCTTGGCGTACCACCAACTGGTGGCGACGATGGCGATGCCGGGCTTGAGGCCGTGCATATCGCCCATGGCCGGCAGGATGAAGACGTCAGTCACGCCCTTGGCTGCCTTGGCCGGCGCCAGGTCGCAGCCTTTCAGCGTCGCGCCAAAGGCCGGCGGGCGGATGTAGACGGCATACTTCATGCCCGGGACCATGGTATCGATGCCGAAAACCGGTATGCCCTTGACGATTTCCGGCGCATCGATGGCCTTGTGATCCTTGCCGATGATACGGAAATCCTTGGGATCCTTGAGCGGCAAGGTGTCCGGATTGGGCGGCGTCAGCTTGGCGGCGGCGGCGGTGAGCGCGCCATAGGCATAGGTCTTGCCCGTCGGGGTGTGGATGACCTTGCCGCTGGCCGTGGCGAATTCGCTGTGCGGAGCGCCCTGCGCCTGAGCGGCCGCTTCGATCAGCATCCAGCGCGCCGCCGCCCCGGCCTTGCGCAGCGGCATCCAGTTGTTCGGCGTCGACGTACTGCCGCCGGCGCTTTGCGAGCCGAACTTCTTGCTGTCGACCGGCGCCAGGTCGATGTGCACCTTCTCCCAGTCGACGTCGAGCTCCTCGGCGATCATCATCGGCAGCGAGGTCTTGACGCCCTGGCCGATTTCGGGACTTTTGGCCATCAGCGTAACCGAACCGTCCGGAGCGATGGCGACGTAGTCGGTCAGGGGCTCGGTCGCCGCCCCCCTGGCGGTCTGGGCGTCGGCTTCGAAGGCGACGCCGAGCATCAGACCCCCGGACAGGGCCGCGCCGGCCTTGAGAATCCAGCGGCGATCGAGTGAAATCGTGCTCATGCTTCCCTCCCATCGGCGGCGGGCAATCCGGCGGCGGTCTTGATAGCGGCGCGGATGCGCTTGTAGGTGGCGCAGCGGCACAGATTACCGTCCATGGCGGCGTCGATATCGGCGTCGCTGGGCTTGGGTTTTTCCGCCAGCAGGGCGCTGGCCGTCATCAGCTGGCCGGCCTGGCAATAGCCGCATTGCATGACGTCGAGCTCCAGCCAGGCCGCCTGCAAGGCCTTGCCGACAGGCGTCGCGCCAAGCGCCTCGATAGTCGTGACCTTGCTCTTGCCGAGGCTGCCGATCGGCGTGATGCACGACCGGCGCGCCGCCCCGTCGACATGCACCGTGCAGGCGCCGCACTGCGCCATACCACAACCGAACTTGGTGCCCTTCATGTCGAGTTCGTCGCGCAGAACCCACAGCAGCGGCATGTCCTCGGGGACATCAAGCTTGCGGTCCTTGCCATTGATATTGACGGTGATCATGGCGCCCTCCGGAATCGTCACCAATTATCATACAATCACTTGGCAGGATGCGCGGCGGAGTCAAATCATTTGCGCGCGATTTGCCGGCGATGGAGGTTAAACGCTATAGTTATGGTCGGCTGTCGGACCTGATCCGCATGCCCAACGGTTTTATCGGTCGGAGCCCAGAGTGGTTTTTGGGATGTGATCAAATGCAGGCGAATGAAGTTGCGCTTCTGATCATGGCTGGCGGCCATTCCCGCCGTTTCGGGTCGGACGACAAGCTGCTGGCCGACCTCAATGGCCAGAAGCTGGGCCTGCGCGTTGCGGCCCGGTTCGCGGAGCTCGGCTGGGCGGAGAAGCTGGCCGTCGCCCGGGCGCCCCTGAAATCCGAGTTTGAGGCCCTGGGCTATGCGACCATCGAGCCTAAAGCCGGTAACGGTCTTGGCGACAATCTGGCGCTGGGCGGGCAAGGCCTGAGCGATGTATCGGCCGTTCTCGTCGTCCTGGCCGACATGCCGTTCGTGACGGAAAACCACGTGGCCGCCTTGCTCGCCGCAGCCGGGTCGACGGCGGACGCCGTCTGCACCCGAGCCGGCGATGTGCGTTCGCCGCCAGTTCTGATCGGCCGAGACTATTTCAACGACTTGCGCTCACTTAGCGGCGACGCCGGCGCCAGGCGCCTCCTCGACAAGGCGGGCGCCAACCTCGTGGAAATCGCCGGAGCCGCCGGAATCATGGCGGATGTGGATACCGTCGACGACTACATGCGCTGGAAAGCCACAGACGCGGACGCTTAAGTTCGCGCGCCGTTTTTCATCTGATCCTTATCGCTGTGGCTTTGCTGTTCCATGCGACGGCAGGATGGGCCGGGCGCACGACGGCCGGGCGGCCCCGATCGTGGCAATTTACGCGCTTTAAGCTTTCAGGATTGAAACTATCGCAGCGTTAAACGCAAAACTTCGCGCGCCGGTGGGTCAATTATACAATATGTCCTTATTATATGTTGCACACTTGATAGAATTTCGTTGCAAAATATCAAAAATCAGGAAAACATTTAAATAAATTATGTTTATTATTACTTATTAGAAACATTATTTATCATTTGAAATCCGATGCACGTGAAACGCGAAATATGGCGAAAATATTTTAAAAATGTAATTATTTCAATGCTTTGTTGTAAAAGTACCACAATTGAAGTTTTTGCGACAAAATTGGATTTGTTGCCGACTCTATTTATTTCTCTTTTTTATTATTGGTGATAAGCCGATTTCGCGCGCCTAACGCCAACTTCGCGCACGCAACGCCAAATTCGCGCACACAATGCCAAAGGTCGGGTTTGAGGAAGGATCGAGTAACGATTGGCCCCATGGCCGCTCACGATCCAAACCGAAAAGCTCTCTCCAAGATCAGGCGCACCCGCCCAAATAAAATTACGAATGTACGAAGACATTCGAATAGGAGGATTAAAGAGTGTACACGCTTCAAAACACATCATGGGCCAAGCGCCTACGCACGACGACTGGCCTCGTCATGCTCGGCATGCTAGCCATGCCGGCTTTTTCTTATGCACAGGCAACTGACGCCGCGCCGGGTTCGCAGGCCTCCGCAGGCGGCGACACGGTGATCGTCGTCACCGGCGTTCGCGCCTCTCAGCAGTCGGCCATCGACCGCAAGAAGAAGGCGAAGACGGCGACCGATTCGATCGTCGCCGAAGACGTCGGCCAGTTCCCCGACAAGAACATCGGTGAAGCCATCTCGCGCATCGCCGGCGTGGCGCTGGAGCGCGGCAAC
>CAYULN010000243.1:0-10369 GCA_964445605.1 uncultured Caulobacteraceae bacterium
GTCCTTTTCGGCGATGGCGACGCGGATCGAAATGGCGTCGGGACGGAAGGTGTCGTCGGCGCACAGCAGGTGGAAATACTTGGCCTCCGGCGGCACCATGGCGACGGCGGCGTTCCAGTTTTCGATGATCGGCAGGGTCGACGGATTGCGCTTGGTGACGACGGGGACGCGCCGCCCCATATATTGCCTGATGATTTCGTCGGTGCCGTCGGTGCAGGCATTGTCGAGCACGACATGGACGAGATTGGGATAGTCGAGGTTCTGGACGCTTTCCAGCGCCTCGCCTATGAACCGTGCGCCGTTATAGACCGGCGTGACGATGGCAACGAGCGGCGCATCTGATGGGCTGTTCATCGATCTCTCCGGGGCGGCAAAAAAATCGCTGCCGTCCTTTCACAAACTATGCCAAATTACCGCAGTGCGGCATACAACTTTTTACAGAAAAACGGCCAAAGCCGATCATTTTATCAATGACACAAAAATCGTGTGTTCTTCATGGTTTATTGTAAATCTCCGACGGGCTCAAGCGCTTTCGCCGTCAAGGTTTCGGCAGCCACTCCGCTTCGCGTGGCGGTGGTTTGACATGTGTCATTACCCGGCACGAACCGGCATTCTTTTTTGCATCCCATTCCAAACAAAGCCTGACAGGCCAGGACCGATATGAGCGACACGCCCCCCTTGGTTTCCGTCATCATCTGCACGCATAACCGGTCAGCGGATGTGCTGGAATGTCTCGACATCCTGCAGGCGCACCGGGAACGGCTGCCGGTCGAAATCCTGGTGATCGACAGCGCATCGTCGGCCGAGCATGCGCAAATCCTGCGCGATCGCCTGAAAGACCTTCCGGTCAGCTATCTCCGGCTGGATGAGCCGGGCCTGTCGAAGGCGCGCAACGCCGGCATGAAGGCCGCCAAAGGGTCCTGGCTGTGGTATGTCGACGACGATGCCGTGCCATTTCCGGACTGGCCGGAAACGGTCCGTTCGGTCGTCGCCGAGGCGAGCGCGGATACGGCGATCATCGGCGGCCGGGTCATTCCGCGTTTCGCTGCCGGGACGACCGCGCCACAACTGACACCGCGCTGGCTGGCCCTGCTGTCGTGCGTCGACGACGACGCGCCGGGCTTTGTCGCCGACGGCCACAACATCGTCGGCGCCAACCTGATGGTGCGGCGCGACGCTTTGACGGAAGCCGGCGGCTTTTCCGAACAGTTGGGCCGCAAGGGCGACAAGCTGCTGAGCGGCGAGGAGGTGCTGCTGATCGAGCATTTCCACGACCGGGGTTTAAGCTGCGCCTACGATCCGCGCGTCCAGGTCCATCACAAGATTTCCGCCGAACGGCTTAAGGTCAAATGGGCGGGCGACCGCGCCTATTGGGAAGGCTACAGCCGCTACGTGGTGATGAAATTGCTGGGTCGCGGCATTCCGGCGGCGATGAACCCGCTCAAGCTTCAGGTCAGCGGCGTGGTCCTGCAGGCGCTTCTGCTCATCAAGCCGAACGACCCCGACCTGACCATCCGCAAGCGCATGGCCAAGGGCACCCTGGATGCCATGGCCGCCGGGGACGTGATCAGTTAGGCGCGCAGAGCCGGTCGATGGTCTGCAAATGGGCGCCGGTCACGCCCAGGCGGACCAGTTCCGCACCCACTTCCTTTTCGTAGACCGGGTTCATCAGCACGACATGGCGCGGCTGAATCTGCGTCAGGTCGGCTGGCGCCCGGATGGCGATGCCGAACGGCGGCAGGAAGAAGCCGTGGCGGCGGGCGTTGAGATCTACGGCGCAGGCGAACGGCGCGTCGGGCCCCAACCAGGACGACAAGCCGACCGTCTTGGCGGCAGCCTGCCAGATCACCACCGGGCCACCGTCCGCGACCATGCCGCGCAGCTTGGCGTGGCAGGTGTCGATGGCCGCCGCGAAGGTCTTCTCGAAGGCTTCGCATTGTGCCACTTCGGCGCCGGCGTCATCGAGCACGACCGGCGCGTCCGACGTCGAGGCGTGCGCTTCGACCAGGATGTACTGGCCGTCATAGACCAGCTCGGCGCGGGTGACGTCCATACCGGCCAGGCGGAAAGCGCGGGTGATCGAGCCGACGGTGAAATAGTTGCAGTGTTCGAACCAGATGTCCCAGAAGGCGCCTTCGGCCAGGATGCGGTCGGCGCCGGGCACTTCGAGCAGGATCGGCTTGCCGGCGTGCTTGCGCGACCAGGCGGCGGCGGTCTTCAGGAAGCCCGAGACATCGCCGACATGTTCCAAGGTGTGGCGCGTCACCAAAGCGTCGGCTTCGATGTCGGCATGTTCGGGGCCGTAATCGGCGGCGACGACGGTGATGCGGTCGCGGAAGGCTTCCGGCACGTCGTTTTCGACGGCCAGCGGGTCAAGGGCAATGCCGTGGCCGATGCCGCCCTTGATCATTTCGACCAGGAATTCACTCTGGCCGCTGCCAACCTCGAGCACGGTCTTGCCCTTCAGGTCGTAGCGCGTCACCCAGTCATTGACGAGGTTGCGGGCGAAGGCGTTGAAGTGCGCCGAACCGGCCTGCGACGACTCGTAGGAGGCGCTGACCCGGGCCAGGGCGTTGTCGAAGATGCGGTTGAAGATCAGGCCGCAATTGCGGCAGCATGCAAGGTCGATATCGCCGGACGGGATGTCCTTGGCCTCGGCCGGGGTGTCGAACACCACCGTGCTGGACACCGGCTTATGCCGGCCGGACAGCATGTGGAAACTGTCATGGCTGCCGCACGACGGGCAGGGCTTGGGGGTGTAGCCGTCAAGAGGCGGCATGGTGCTTCTCGATTTCCAGGGGCTCCAGGTCGCTGACGCGCAGGAAGTCGCGTAAGGTAGAGCCGGTGGCGCGGCCGTCGACGTTTTCCGGGCCGCGCTCATTGAGCAGGTCGTCGAGATTGAGCGTACGCAGATCGTAGCTGAAGCGGATGCCGTCGGTTTCATTCGGCGTCGAGGCGTGCAGCTGGCAGGTCGAGAAGATCATGGTGTCAGCGGCGTTGAGCACCAGGCGCAGATTGGTCGAGTTGAAGACGTCGCCGACCGGCAGCGGGTGTGACCGTTCTTCCTTTTCGACGTTCTGGGCGGCGCTGTAACGGGCGTTCTTCACCCAGTCGTCATAGTCCCACTTGCCGGAATTGTTTTCGACCGGCTTGCCGAACTGGTCGATGAACATGGTCATGACCGTGGTCGATTCCGTGTCGTAAACGGGAATCCAGTAGTTGATCAACTGGCGCGGGTGGGCATACCAGGTGTCGCGGTGCGGCGCGTAGTTATAGCTCACGCCGGCGGTCAGGAAGTTCGACGGCGGGATGACGCGCAGACGCGGCAGGTCGAAATAGGTGCGTTCCGGATCGGCGCCGATCGAAGTGATGAACTCCTGGCACAGCTGCTTGGTCTTCGGGTCGTTGGTGAACTTCGACTTGAGCGGACCGGCGCGATCGACGAAGTCCTGCTTTTCCAGGTGGATATGCGCCGTGCGGACATCGGCGACGTCCGAGAAGGTCTGTTCGATCAGCTCCTGCGCCCAGGCGACGATCTTCTGCGTGCCCTTGAGCGCGCCGTAGACGAACAGGGCGCCATTATAGGCGCGTTCACGGCGCTCTTCCTCAGTGATGTTGCGGTTGAAATAGACCGGCGTGATGCCGGCAAGCAGAAGGCCGGAGGCCTGGAACGCATGCAGCGTCATATGGACAAAATCAGACACGGAACACCCACCTATTTGTATAATATATCACCCGAGCTTATCACGATTTCGCAGTTGCGCAAAACCGGGCTGGATCGGGAAACCTTTAATCTTTCCATACCTTCCACGGCGCCCCGGTCTCCCACTTCTTCTCCAGCGCCAATTTGTCGCGGAGGGTATCCATGGATTGCCAGTAACCGGTGTGGGGATAGCTGGCCAGCTGGCCCTTTTCGACCATGCGGCCGATCGGCTCGTCTTCCCACATCTGGTGATCGCCATCGATAACATCGAAGACGTCCGGCTCGCAGACGAAGAAGCCACCGTTGATCAGGCCGCCGTCGGTGATGCCTTTTTCACGGAAGCCCATGACCTGGGTATTGTCGTCGGACAGGTGCAGGACGCCGAAACGGCCCGGCTGGACCACCGCGCTCACGGTGCACCACTTCTTCTGCTTCTTGTGGAATTCGACCAGGTCGGTGATGTTGATGTCGGCAACGCCGTCGCCGTAGGTCAGCAGGAAGCGATCGTCGCCGAGATATTTCTTCGCCCGCTTGACGCGGCCGGCGGTCATGGTCTCGGCGCCGGTATCGAGCACCGTGACCTTCCAGTTCTCCGCCCGGGCTTCCAGCCATTCGACCTTGCCGGTGGCCAGGTCGATGGTGAAGTCGGTGATATTGGCCTGATAGCGCAGGAAATAGTCGCGAATATATTCGACCTTGTAGCCGCCAAGGATGACGAAGTCGTTATAGCCGTAATGGCTGTAGATCTTCATGATGTGCCACAGGATCGGCTTGCCGCCGACCTCGGCCATCGGTTTCGGACGGACGGAGGTTTCCTCGGCCAGCCGTGTCCCGAAGCCCCCGGCCAGTATCGCCACCTTCACCATCGGAAAATTCCTTTAAAAATGCAGTCTTTGAATGGATGCGTGCAAAAGCCACGCCAGATCAGTCTTCCACGCTTGCCTTGGGCACTGGCACGATAAACTTGCCGCCCCAGGCCTTGATGCCGGCCATCTGGGCCTTGATCTCGGTCTTCAGGTTCCACGGCAGGATCAGCACGTAGTCCGGCTTGAACTCGTTGATGGCTTCCGGCGCCAGGATCGGCACGCGCACGCCCGGCAGGTAGCGACCCTGCTTCGACGGGGCGCGGTCGACGGTGAAGTCGAGGAAGTCGCGGGCGATGCCGCAGTAGTTCAGCAGGGTGACGCCCTTGGCCGGGGCGCCGTAGCCGCAAATAGTCTTGCCCTGGCGCTTCAGATCGATGAGCAGTTCAAGTAGGGCGCGCTTGGTTTCGCGCACCTCCTCGGCCCAGGAAATGTAGATTTCGTCGCTGTCGAGACCGTAGGCCTTTTCCTCGGCCAGGACGGCGACGACGTTGGGCGACTCCTTATGTGACGCTTCCTTGTGGCAGACGAAGTAACGGATCGAACCGCCATGGGTTTCCGGCAGTTCGACGTCGAAGACGCGCAGGCCCGCCTTCTCGAAGATCGAGATACCGGCGATCAGCGATAGGTAGGAGAAATGCTCGTGATAGATGGTGTCGAACTGGTGGCGCTGCATCAGGCGCAGCAGGTGCTGGACCTCGAACGTCGCCACGCCTTCCGGCGCCAGCATGACCTTGAAGCCGCCGACAAAGTCGTTGATGTCCGGCACGTGAGCCAGGACATTGTTCGAGGTCATCAGGTCGGCGGTCCAGCCCTCGGCCTTCAGCGTCTTGGCGTAGTCGGTGCCGAAGAACTCGATGCGGGTGTCGACGCCCTTTTCGCGGCCGGCCAGGGCGACGCTTTCGCACGGCTCGACGCCCAGGGCCTTGATGCCCTTGGCCTTGGAATATTGCAGCAGGTAGCCGTCGTTCGAAGCGATCTCGACGTGGCGCGACTCCGTCGTCAGACCGAAGCGGTCGCTCATAGCATTGACGTAGTTGGAGGCGTGCTCCAGCCACGAGGTCGAGTGCGACGAGAAATAGGCGTAGTCGGCGCGGAACATGTCCTCGGCCGGCAGGAAGTCGCGCGTCTGGACCAGGCGGCAGGTGCAGCAGACCATGGCTTCGAGCGGATAGACCGGCTCGGCCTTGCCGTAATTGGCCGGATCGACATAGTCGTTGGCCACCGGCGACAGGCCGAGGTCGGCCAGGCTCAGCGACAGGCCGTCACCGCAATGGCGGCACTTCTGCGTCGTGGTCAGGGTGGGCATATGCAGGGTCATGGGACACCGGGAAAATGAGCAGTTGAAATAGAGCTACGGCAGAAAGAAAGCCGCCGCCGGTATCGGCAGCGGCTTTGAAAAATCAGGCTCCGGCCTGCCATTCCAGATCGTTGTCGAGGCGATTGTTGGCGATATGGCCTTGCAGGACCTTGAGGCGCATCATCTGCGACTGGCGGAAATTGGCGTCCTTGAACTCCATGCGCTTCAAGCCGGCGAGGAGTTCCTGGATCGACTGCGCCAGGTCGACCTGCGGCTGATGGTCCGGCGCCAGTTCGCGATAAAGCGCGAAATCGACGCGGTAGGAGCGGCTGTCGGCCGGCGCTTCGAGGTTGATCGACACCTTGGTGCCGGGGACCGCGGCGGCGACGGCGGCAGCCAGGTCCTTGACCTGATAGTTGCGGTCGTCGGAACCAGCGTTGATGGCGAGATACTGGCCGCCGTTTTCCGGCTTGCGGGTGATCGCCCAATCCATGGCGCGGGCCATGTCCTGGACGTCGATCAGCGGCCGCCAGGGCGTGCCGTCGGACAGGATGGTGATTTCACCGCTGGTAACAGCACAAGCGGCGAAGTCGTTGAGCACCAGATCGAGGCGCAAGCGGTCGGACATGCCGCAGGCGGTGGCGAAACGCAGCGCCGTGATCGTCATGTCGGTCTTGAACTTGGACAGTTCGACCTCGGTGCCGATCTTGGAGCGGGCGTAGGCAGTGATCGGGTTGAGCGGGTCGCTTTCCTTGCGCGGGCCACCGGCGGCGATGCCGTAGACCGAGCAGGACGAGGCGAAGACGAAATTCTTGACGCCGGCCTCGGAGGCGGCGTGGGCGACCTTGAGGGCCGAATTCTGGTTGATGTCGAGGGTGACGGCTTCGAACTGATTGCCCATCGGGTCGTTCGAAATGGCCGCCAACTGAATGATCGCGTCGTAGCCCTTGAGGATCTTGGGGTCCAGTTCACGAACATCGCCGTAAAGCTGTTCATCCAGGCTGCGTTCCGGCAGGACGGCCGTGCCGGTCAGGCAGTGGGCGAAATAGGCGTTGTCGAAGCCGTTGATGACCGCATCCGGATGGGCGGCCCGCAGATATTTGGCGACGACCGGGCCGACATAGCCCATATTACCGACAATAAGAATTTTCATCTTTATGACTTTATCGCAGTTAGAATTTCAAACTTGCAGCCAAAGGCGCCACCGCCGCCCGCCACCGCACGTGCCATCCGGGCGCAACGCGGTACCGGAGTGCAAAAGGAATGCCACTTAAGATACGCGAAAATCCACTCAGTTTCCCAATGCGTCAAGCCTTTACGCCTGGACATGGGACCTATCGAAATGAGATATCGTATCGCGTTTCGCAGTGCAAGATAAATGGCGCAAAAAAGGATTGCCAGCCGCGCCGGGTGGCTTATATTCAGCGGGACCTGGCGTTTTGCAACCACAGTTTATCTTTCATTTTACTGACTATATCGCCTATGAAATGTATTTGCGTGGCGTTGATACGCCTTTATGGGTACATCGCCAATAATCCGCGCGTTGGGCGCCCGTTATTTACTCAAGTTCTGGCTGCAATTCATGGATGAGATCGAAACCATCGTCATCGGCGCCGGTGTGGTCGGTCTGGCGATTGGCCGCGCCCTGGCCATGGCCGGGCAGGACGTGCTGGTCCTGGAAGCCGAGTCCGATTTCGGCACAGGCATCTCGTCGCGCAATTCCGAAGTCATCCATGCCGGTATCTATTACCCGGAGGGCAGCCTGAAGGCGAAGGCCTGCGTCGAAGGCAAGGGCCTGCTTTATGACTATGTCCGGGCGCGGCACGTGCCCCACCGGAATTGCGGCAAGTTCATCGTCGCCACCCACCCGGATCAGATCGGCAAGCTCGAGGACATCAAGGGCAAGGCTGAGCGGGCCGGTGTGTTCGACCTGGAATGGACGACACTTGACCGCCTGAAAGCCGAAGAGCCGCACGTCGAGGCGAAAGCCGCCCTGTGGTCGCCGTCGACCGGCGTCATCGACAGCCACGGCCTGATGCAGGCCCTGCTGGCCGACATCGAAGGCCACGGCGGGCAATTGGTCTGCCAAACTCCGGTCGAACGTGTCGAGGTGGGGAATGGCTTTACCGTCACCACCGGCGGACCCGATCCGTTCAGCATCCGCTGCAAAACCTTGATCAATTCAGCCGCTTTCGGGGCGCACCAGATCGCGCTTAATACGATCGGACTGGATCCGGCGCACGTGCCGCCGCTTTATTATGCGCGCGGCTGCTATTTCACCCTGTCCGGCAAGCCGGCCTTCACGCACCTGATCTACCCGGTGCCGGAGCCAGGCGGACTGGGCGTGCACGTGACGCTCGACATGGGCGGACAGGTCAAGTTCGGGCCGGACGTCGAATGGATTCCGGAACTGAGCTTCGACCTCAACCCGGCACGTGCCGACAGTTTCTACGCCGCCATCCGCCGCTATTTTCCCGCCTTGCCCGACAACGCTTTGCAACCGGGCTATACCGGCGTACGGCCCAAGCTGAAGAACAAGGGCGAAGGCGATGCCGACTTCGTCATCTCCGGCCCGGCCCAGCATGGCGTGCCGGGCCTGGTCAATTTGTTCGGCATTGAATCGCCGGGCCTGACCTCGTCCCTGGCGCTGGCGGAACGGGTGACGGCGGCCCTGGGACTCCGGGGTTAAAATTTTGCGGCTGCGAAGACTGGTAATTTAAGTTAAGTTAAGGCATATTAAAGGTTTGGGGGATGTTGCGGGGCCAGAACCACTGGCCACCGCTGCTCTGCCCGGAAAGCCCATTTGTAGCGCCTCCTGTTGCTCCAAAAGTGCGCGCCTATCTGTCAAGCGCTTCTGGACATGAGGTTTGAGAGAACGTTGTGGTCATGAACTTTCCGATGTTCCGGTCGCGCGATGCTTCGAAAAGCCGGTTGCCGCCGAGCAACTCGCTGATCGATCGGTTGACCTATGCCGTCGGCGACATCCACGGCCGCAACGACCTGCTGACCAAGATGCTCGACACCATCCGTTCGGAAGCCGACGTGCTGGGCGAAAAGCCGCGCATCGTGCTGCTGGGCGACTATATCGATCGTGGTCCCGCGTCGGCCGACGTGCTGAATACCGTGGTAGGCCTGCGGACCGCCGAATGGTGCGACGCCGAAATCCTGCTTGGCAATCACGAGCTTTTCCTGCTCAAGTTCGCCCTCGATGCCAGCTGCGGGTCGCAGTGGCTCGAATACGGCGGGACAGCGACTCTGCAATCCTACGGCCTGAAGCCGCCGCTTGACCGCAATGATCCGGCGCAGTGGCAGGTCCTGCTGGCCGAGATGGTGCGGGTGATCCCGCGCGAGCACCTGCGCCTGCTGTGCGAGGCCAAGATCTATTTCATCGCCGGCGACTATCTGTTCGTGCACGGTGGCGTGAAGCCGGGCGTACCGATCGACGAGCAGAGCGCCGACACCATGCTGTGGATCCGCGAGGAGTTCCTGGCGGTCGACAAGGCATGCGATTACGTGGTCGTGCACGGCCACTCAGCCAAGGAAGATGCGCATAACCTGCCGTGGCGCATCGGCGTCGATACCGGCGCCTATGCCACCGGCGTGCTGTCGGCGGTGCGGCTGTCCGGCCGGGACCGCGAAATCATTCAAGTCACGCGCTGAAGCGAGCAGACATCAAAAAAGCCGCTGTCCCGAGGACGGCGGCTCTATTAATTGCTCGCGAGGAAAGATTAATAAGACCCGCGCTGGCCCAGGACGGCCGGGACGGTCTTGGCCAGGATCCACAGATACAGGCCCAGCGACTTCTTGCGGGCGAACAGGCGGTCCATGGCGACGCGGCGGCGATAGGTGACGTCATTGCGGCCCATGACCTGCCACAGGCCGGTGATACCCGGCATGACCGACGTATAGTGGCGGAACGAGCGGCCGTACTTGGAAATTTCGGCGTGGATGATCGGGCGCGGCCCGACCAGGCTCATCTCGCCCTTCAGGACATTGATCAGCTGCGGGAATTCATCGAGCGAGGTCTTGCGCATGAACTTGCCGAACGGCGTGACGCGCGGATCGTTACGCAACTTGTGGTCGGCCTGCCATTCCATGTAGGCTTCGACGTTGGTCATGAGCAGCTGGTTCAGGATCTCATCCGAGCGGACGTACATGCTGCGGAACTTCAGGCACTTGAATTCACGGGCGCTCAAACCGATTCGGCCGTGCTTGAACAGGATCGGCCCCTTGTCCTGCAACTTGACCAACGCGGCAACCAGAACAAAAACCGGCGCGATGAAGATCAGCATGGCCAGGCTGATGACGACGTCGAGGATACGAATGCCGATATGTTGGGAAACAACAGTCGAACGATGAGAAACGAGCTCGCTTTTCTCAGCCACTTCGCGATCGAACATCGCGGCATTTTGAGCTTCGTATTTCATAGAACTGCCTCTATTTGAAACATAATAAATAACGAAATGCGATCAACGCAAATCCGATTCCACCCTCGCACGAATA
>CAYULN010000244.1:0-18044 GCA_964445605.1 uncultured Caulobacteraceae bacterium
AAGGACGTGGTGTCGTGGGATGCGCCCGATCCTTATCTTGTTGTAGCGGCTGACAAGGGCACGGCGACATTTTCCGATATCGCCAATGGTGTCTCGGCGGACTACGGTTTCTGGCTGGGCGATGCCTTCGCCAGCGGCGGAAGCGTCGGTTACGACCACAAGGCCATGGGCATCACCGCCAAGGGCGCCTGGGAAGCGGTCAAGCGCCACTTCCGCGAACTGGGCAAGGACATCCAGACCGAGCCGTTCACCGTCGTCGGCGTCGGCGACATGTCGGGCGACGTCTTCGGCAACGGCATGCTGCTGTCGATGGAAACCCGGCTGGTGGCGGCCTTCGACCACCGCGACATCTTCATCGATCCCGATCCGGACGCCACGAAAGCCTTTGCCGAACGCGCCCGCCTGTTCGCCCTGCCGCGTTCCTCCTGGCAGGACTACAACAAGGCGCTGATCTCCAGGGGCGGCGGCGTGTTCTCACGCGGCCAGAAGGCCATCCCGCTGTCGCCGGAAATCAAGGCCCTGCTCGACCTGACGGCTGACGAGCTGACGCCGTTCGAGTTGATGCAGGCCATTCTCAAGGCGCACGTCGAGCTGATCTACTTCGGCGGCATCGGCACCTATATCAAGGCGCCGTCGCAATCGCATCTCGATGTCGGCGACAAGGCCAATGACGCCATCCGCATCGACGCCACCGACGTCCGGGCCCAGGTCATCGGCGAAGGCGCCAATCTCGGCATGACCCAGGCCGGACGCGTCGTCTGCGCCGAACACGGCATCCGGTTGAACACCGACGCCATCGACAATTCCGCCGGTGTCGACTGCTCCGACCACGAGGTCAATATCCAGATCCTGCTGGGCCAGTTGATGGCGCGGTCTTCAGAAAATTCTGGCAAGATGACCCTGGAAGCGCGCGACAAGTTGCTGGCCAGCATGACCGACGACGTCGCCGCCCACGTCCTGCGCCACAATTACGACCAGACCCTCGCCCTGAGCCTGCAGGAAGCGACCGCCTTCGAGAACAACAACGCCGCCCAGGCCTTCATGGCCGGCCTCGAGGCGCGCGGCCGCCTTGACCGCAAGGTCGAGGGCCTGCCGTCCAATGCCGCCCTCGAGGCGCGCAAGAGCCACAATGCCGGGCTCTACCGGCCCGAATTGGCCGTCACCATGGCCTATGGTAAGATCGTCCTCAACGACGACATCGTCGCCTCGACCGCGCCCGACGACGAAGGCTTCCAGATGGTGGCGGTCAACTACTTCCCGTCGGCCCTGCACAGCTTCGCCGACGCCATCCGCAAGCATCGCCTGCACCGCGAGATCATCGCCACGGTGCTGGCCAACGACATCGTCAACCTGGCCGGCCCGAGCTTCGCTTCGCGCCTGATGCGCGGCACCGGCGTCGATACCGGCGCGTTCGTGCTGGCCTTCGAGGCGGCGCGGCAGCTGTTCGGCATCCGCGCCCTGTGGAACGACGTCGGCGCCCAGGACAACAAGATTCCCGCCATGGCCCAGACGGCGCTGTACCGCGAACTGACCGGGTTTGTCCGCCACCAGACCTACTGGATGGCGCGGCGCTTCGCCGGAACGCCGCACGAGCTCAAGGCCATGACGGGCCCCTATGCCGACGGCATCGAGGCCCTGATCGGCATGGGCGAAAGCGTCTATAACGACACGACCCGCAAGCGGGTGGCCGCCAAGGTGGCGGGCCTGACCGGCCTCGGCGCACCTAAGCCGCTGGCCCAGAAGATCGCCCGCGTCACGGCCCTGCATCAATCGGCCGACATCATCGACCTGGCGGTGGAACGCAAAGCGGCCCTCGACAAGACAGCGGCGTTGTATTTCCTGACCGGCGAACGTTTCGGTTTCGAAGCCCTGGCGGAAGGAGCGGGCCTGCTGGCCAGCGCCGACGACTGGGACCGCATGGCCACCCGCCGCCTGACCGAGGACGTCCGCGCCGAACAGAAGATGGTCGTGCGCGCGATGATGGCGGCTGGAGCGGACGCGGCGAAGACGGTCGCTGCCTGGGAAAGCGAGCACAAGGCGGTGCTGGAGCCGTTGCAGGCGATGATCGCCGACATGCGCCAGGGCGGCTGGAGCTTTGCCAAGCTGACGATCGCCAACGCTATCCTGCGAGAGTGGGCGGGGAAGCTTTAAAGAACTCCCCTCGGGAGGGGGGAATCTGTTTCCCCTTGCCAATCCCTGCACTTGCGCCCATTTAGCGGTCAGAGCACGAAAGTATTTTGGCCATGTTTATCCAGACCGAAGCCACGCCCAACCCCGACGTCCTCAAGTTCCTGCCCGGCAAGACCGTGCTGGAAACCGGCACGAAACAGTTCGCCTCTGCCGATGAAGCGAAAGCATCGCCTTTGGCCGAAGCCCTGTTCGCCGTCGATGGCGTATTGGCCCTGTTCTTCGGCAGCGATTTCCTGACCGTGCGCCGCGACCCGGAGTCTTCTCTGATCTGGGCGCAACTCAAGCCGCCGATCCTGGCGGCGATCATGGATTTCTACACTTCCGGCCAACCGATCCTGCGCGAAACTGAAACCCGCGAGGAAATCGTCTACGAGGGCGAACTCGGCCAGATCGTCGCCGAGATCAAGGATCTTCTTGAAACCCGCGTCCGTCCGGCGGTGGCCCAGGACGGCGGCGACATCGAATTCGACCGCTTCGACCTCGACTCCGGCACGCTGTATCTGCACATGCGTGGCGCCTGCTCGGGCTGCCCGTCGTCCTCGGCCACCTTGCGCCAGGGCGTGGAGAGCCTGATGAAGCACTATGTTCCCGAAGTGAAGCAGATCGAGGCTGTCCTCTGAGTACCGTTCTGGTCATTGACACCTCGCTGGCAGCGTGCACGGCAGGTATACTTCGTGATGGCGAGGTTCTCGCCCAGGCCATGGAAGCCATGGAACGCGGCCATCAGGAACGCCTACCGGTCATGGTCGCCGAACTTTTCGAAGCCGCGAATCTCAAGCCTTCTGATTTGACGGACATTGGCGTGACGCTTGGACCGGGGTCCTTTACGGGTGTGCGCGTCGGTTTGGCGTTCGCCAAGGGTGTGTCCGTTGCCTTGGGTTTGAAACTCAAAGGAATCGGCACGCTGGAAGCTTTGGGCCGTCACAATGATCTGCACGACGAGGCCCGCCTCAGCGTTATCGATGGGGGTCGTGGCCGCATCTATGTGCAACGCTTCCTCCCTTATGATCAAGATGAAGCTCTGGTTATTACGTCCGAAAGCGACCTGGCGGCGTTGGGTCAGGTCGATGTTCTTACCGGGCCTGCGGCGAAGCTATTGGCGGAGAAACTGCCGGACGCCTGGGTTTATGAACAAAACAACCCTGTTACGGGCTCGCTCTATTACTTGACCCTGGCGCCGGGCCACGACGACGTCACACCGTTGTATATGCGCGATGCCGATGCGGTGGCCTCGACGCGCGGCATCATCAGCCTCGGCGCATGATCCGCCTGTCCGACAGCCATGCCGGCGACATGGCGCGCATCCATGCCCAATGCTTTGACCATCCCTGGAGCGCCGGCGTCATGGCCGACCTGACCATGAAAGCCAGCCATCGGGCCCACGGTCTTGAGCAGGACGGCGTGTTGACAAGCTTCATCCTGCTGACGGTGGTGGCCGATGAAGGTGAAATTCTCACCTTCGCCACCGATCCGGCCGTGCAGGGCAGGGGGCTGGCCACCGATCTGCTCGCCGCCGTCATGACAAACTTGCGTGAGGATGGCGTGAGCCAGATCAGCCTTGAGGTCGCGGTCGACAACGCCGCCGCCCTCAGGCTCTACGAAAAGGCGGGTTTTGTATCCGTCGGCCTGCGCAAGGCCTATTACAGCCGGCCGGGCAAAGCACCCGTGGACGGCCGCATACTAAGGCTTGCGCTCATCTGAGCAAGGCCTTACATTTACTGGTATTGCGTGCGAATTACTCGCAATGGCAAAGGATATCCGCATGACGAACAGTCTCACTCTGGACCGCATTGAAAAACAGTGCATCGATAAGGGTATGCGTATGACCGACCAGCGCCGTGTGGTGGCGCGGGTCCTGTCGTCGGCCGAGGATCACCCCGACGTCGAGGAGCTGTATCATCGTGCTGCCGCCGTCGATCCGCACATTTCATTGGCGACCGTTTATCGGACGGTGCGGTTGTTCGAAGAAGCGGGTGTGGTCGAGCGCCACGACTTCGGTGACGGCCGCTCGCGCTATGAGCAGGCCGGCGACGACCATCACGATCATCTGATCAACATCAAGACCGGCGAGGTCATCGAGTTCTTCGACGCCGAGATCGAGAAGATGAAGGAGGCCCTGGCCGAGCGGCTGGGCTACAAGCTGGTCGGACATAAGCTGGAGCTTTATGCCGTGCCGCTGGGAGAAGAGAAGTAGAAGGCGAGGGGTCAAGACCCCTCGACCCCGAAACCTATTCTTTGGAAATAACTAGGAGCCGGGTCCCGAAGTGGGCCCGGCTCCTAGTTATCTTTAAAGGACAAGTTATGGGGCCCAGGGGCCCTGACCCCTGGTCTTATATTGCTTTTTTCCCTTCAACCCATCATAACCCCCCGATGAACGCTCCCGTCCGTCCCGGCAAGAAGCTGCATATCAAGACCTATGGTTGTCAGATGAACGTCTATGACAGCGAACGCATGGCCGATGTCCTGCGTCCGCTCGGCTATGAGATGTCCGACACGCCCGACGGCGCCGACCTGGTCCTGCTCAACACCTGCCACATCCGCGAAAAGGCCTCCGAGAAAGTCTATTCCGAAATCGGCCGCCTCAAGGAACTGCGCGAAGAGAAGGAAGCGCGCGGCGAAGGCCGCATGACCATCGCCATAGCGGGCTGTGTCGCCCAGGCCGAAGGCAAGGAAATCATGACCCGCGCCCCGGCCGTCGACCTGGTCATCGGCCCGCAGGCCTACCATCAGCTGCCGGAGCTGATCGCCCGCACCCACCGCTCCAAGGGCGAGCGCCTGGCCGCCGACTTCGCCCCCGATGCCAAGTTCGACGCGCTGACCGCCGATCGCGAAGTCACCGGCCCGACTGCCTTCCTGACCGTCCAGGAAGGTTGTGACAAGTTCTGCACCTTCTGCGTCGTGCCCTATACGCGCGGCGCCGAATGGTCGCGCCCGGTCGCCTCGATCCTCGACGAAGCGCGTGCCCTGGCCGCCAAGGGCGTGCGCGAAGTCACCCTGCTCGGTCAGAACGTCAACGCCTATAATGGCGATGACAATGGCGCACCTTCGACCTTGGCCCGCCTGGCCTATGCCCTGGCCGAAATCGACGGCCTTGACCGTATCCGCTATACCACCAGTCATCCCAACGACATGGGCGACGACCTGATCGATGCTCACCGCGATCTGCCGCAACTGATGCCCTATCTGCATCTGCCGGTGCAGTCGGGCTCGGACCGCATCCTGCGCGCCATGAACCGTAAGCACGGCCGCGCCGCCTATATCGACCTGGTCGCCCGCATCAAGGCGGCACGTCCCGACCTCGCCTTGTCCGGCGATTTCATCGTCGGCTTCCCGGGCGAGACCGACAAGGAGTTCGAGGACACGCTCGATCTGGTCCGCCAGGTCGGCTACGCCTCGGCCTTCACCTTCAAATACTCGCCGCGCCCCGGCACGCCGGCCGCCTCGCTCGGCAACCAGATCGCCGAAGCGGTCATGGACGAACGCCTCCAGGCCCTCAACGCCCTGATCATCGAGCAGCAGCAGGCCTTCAAGGCCGCCCTGGTCGGCCGGACTCTCGACATCCTGTTTGAAAAAAAGGGCCGCTACGGTCGCCAGGCCATCGGCCGCTCCCCATATCTGCAATCGGTGTTCGTCGAGGACGCCGATCACCTCATCGGCCGGATCGTGCCGGTGCATGTCACCGCCATCGGCAACAACTCTCTCCAGGGCGCGCTTCCCGTGCTCGCCAACATATAATGGCCCCCCTCTGAATGGCCCAAGTCAAAGACGACTTCCTGCCCCTGACCGACGCCTGTGTCCTGGCGATCGCCGGACCTTCGGAACGCTACCTCGCCATGATCGAGGGCGCGTTTTTCAAGGTGCTGATCGAAATGCCGGGCGGCGGGGTGATCGTCTCCGGTGACGCGCGCGCCCGCGCCAAGGCCAAGGCGGTGCTGTTGGCTCTGGCGGAACTTTACGACCAGGGCGTCGACATCGGCGAAGCCGACGTCCGCCGCCTGATCGAACAACCGCAAACCCTTATAGAGGAAGGCGTCGCCGCGCCGCTCAATGACCAGCGCGCCGTCATCGTCATGGGCAAGCGCGGCGCCATCGCCGCCAAGACCGCCGGCCAGGCCGCCTATCTCGGCATGCTGGCCGATCGCGACCTGACCTTTGCCCTGGGTCCCGCCGGTTCCGGCAAGACCTTCCTGGCCGTCGCCTATGGCGTGTCGTTGCTGCTCAAAGGCAAGGTCAACAAACTGATCATCACCCGCCCGGCCGTCGAAGCCGGCGAACGGCTTGGCTTCCTGCCCGGCGACCTGAACGAAAAGGTCGACCCGTACCTGACGCCGATCTGGGGCGCGCTTGAAGACATCCTCGGCGCCCAGGTCCTGGCCAAGAAGCGCGAGACCAAGGAAATCGAGGTCGCGCCCCTGGCCTACATGCGCGGCCGCACCCTGTCCTATGCCTATGTCATCATCGACGAGGCGCAGAACACCACGCGCATGCAGATGAAGATGATCCTGACCCGCCTGGGCGAAGGCTCGAAGATGGTCGTCACCGGCGACCCGTCGCAGATCGACCTGCCGAACAAGTCGGACAGCGGCCTGACCCATGCCGTCAGCCTGCTCGGCAAGCTCAAGGGCGTCGGCACTTCGTATCTTACAGCTGACGACATTGTCCGCCACGAACTTGTGGCGCGCATCGTCCGCGCCTACGACGGCGAAAACAAGACCACCGACGTATGACCGAACCTCTGATCGACATCGAGATCGAAGAAGACGGCTGGTTGGATGCCCTGCCCGAGGTGCGCGAGGTTGTCGAGGCCGGCATCACGGCCGCGCTTGACGCCGCGAAGTTCAAGGACCAGGCCGATATTGTGGTTTTGCTCTGCGACGATGCCGAGATGCGCTCCCTGAACGCCGAATACCGCCAGAAGAACGCCCCGACCAACGTCCTGAGCTTCCCGGCGCCGAAATCGATGCGCCTGCCCGGCATGATGCACCTGGGCGACCTGGCGCTCGGCCTGGAAACCTGCGTGCGCGAAGCAAAAGAACAGGGCAAGACCCTGAAAAATCACGTCCTGCACCTTTCCGTGCATGGCGCTTTGCATTTATTGGGCTATGATCACATCGCCGACGACGAGGCCGAACGGATGGAAGCGCTGGAACGCGATATCCTGAGGGGTCTAGGCGTCGCCGATCCTTATGAGACTTAAGACATGGCTGAGAGCGATGATCCCAGATTCGGAGGGCCCCGGCCGGGTGGCCTTCTGGCCTTGCTGGGCTTCAACCGCAGGGGCAACGACAAGGACGACGATCCGGACGTCACGCCCGAAGAGAAAAGCGTCGTCAGCGAGCTGGTCAACCACGCCCGCGCCTTCCAGTCGCTGAGCGTCGCCGACGTCATGACGCCGCGCGTCGACATCATTTCCGTCGAACTGTCGAGCACTCTGGCCGACGTGGTGCGCATCTGCGTCGAAAGCGAACATTCCCGCCTGCCGATCTATCGCGAGACTCTCGATGATCCGGTCGGCATCATCCACATCAAGGACGTGCTCAAGTTGCTGAGCCCCGAGGCCGGCCGGGCCGGGCCGAACTGGGCCGAGCCGGTCCTGCACCGCCTGCGCCGCGAAGTCCTGTACGTGCCGTCGTCCATGACCACGGCCGACCTGCTGCTGCGCATGCAGGCGCAACGAATCCACATGGCACTGGTCATCGACGAATTCGGCGGCACCGACGGCCTGGTCACCCTCGAGGACCTGATCGAGGCAGTGGTTGGTGATATCGACGATGAGTACGATGAGGCCGCCGACGAAGACATTCGCACCTTGCCCGGCGGCCAGATCGAGGTCGAGGGCCGAGTCGAATTGTCGGCTCTGGAGGAACGGCTCGGCGTCAACTTGGTGGCTGAGGATTCCGAGGAATCGGCCGACACCCTGGCCGGGCTGGTCGCCTCCCTGGCTGGGCGCGTGCCGCAACGCGGCGAGGTCGTGCCCTATATCGAAGGCGGGTTCGATTTCGAAGTGGTCGACGCCGACGCCCGACGCATCAAACGTCTGCGGCTGCACCGCCGGAACCCTGAAACCGATGACCTCCAGCCGGCGGAAGACTGATGGCCGATGCAGCGGGGGCCATGACGGGGTGGACGAATTTCGGTCGCTGGCGTCAGCGGGCTGAAGGCCTGAAGCACCGTCCCCGCCTGTTGGCCGCGCTGTCCGGTATCGGACTGGCCCTGGCCCAGCCGCCCTTCTGTTTCCTGCCCGGCCTGCTCGGTTACGCCGTGTTGATGTTCGCCCTCGAACAGGATCTCGGCCCGCGTCCGAAACGCGCCGCCTATTTTCTCGGCTGGTTGTCGGGATTCCTCTATTTCCTGATCGGCTGTTTCTGGGTGGCCGAAGCCTTCCTGGTCGACGCCAAGACCTATGGCTGGATGGCGCCGTTCGCCGCCACCCTTCTGCCCACCGGTATTGCCCTGTTCTGGGGGGCATTCGCCGTCCTTTATCGTTGGCTGGCGACGACGCTCCTGGCCGCAAGCCGCTGGCGTTTCGTCGCCTTCGCCCTGCTGTTTTCCATTTTCGAGATCCTGCGCGGCACGGTCATGACCGGCTTTCCCTGGGACCCGTCCGGCGCCACCTGGAAGGCCGGCGAGGCCATGTCGCAGACGGCGTCGCTGGTCGGAGTCTATGGCCTGGGTCTGATCACCGTGCTGATTTTCTCGGCGCCGGCGGTTGTGCGCGACGCGCGCACCCGGAAGGACGCCTGGCCGGTAGGGGTTGCCCTGGGCCTGTGGATCGCCTGTTTTGCCTTCGGCGAGGTCCGCCTGGCGACAACGGTGATCAAGCCCGGTCACCTGATCGTCCGCGTCGTTCAGCCCAATATCGGCCAGCGGGCCAAATGGACGCTCGGCAGTTTCGACAAGTTGTTCAACACCTATGTCGCCATGAGCAAGGCGCCGCCCAAACCCGGTCGGCCGGCGCCGGATATCATCGTTTGGCCCGAAGGCGCCCTACCGGTAACTGCCGACGACCTGTTTTCGCAGGATTCCTGGACCGCGCCGGTCATGGCGCGGTTACTCGACGACCATCAGTCTCTGATCATGGGCGTGACCCGCCAGGAGCTGGACAGCTCCGGCCGGCTGGTCTGGCGCAACTCGTTGCTTTTCCTTGACCGCAAGGGCGGCAACACGGTCATCGAAGGCGCCTATAACAAGAATAAGCTCGTGCCCTTCGGCGAGTTTACGCCCTTCGCCGATATTACAAACAAGCTGGGTATGAAAGCATTGACGCATTTCGATGACAGCTTTACCCCTGGAGAGCCGACCAAACCGGTACAATTTGGCAGTATTCCGCGCGTTCTTCCGCTGATTTGTTATGAAGGAATATTTCCTGGCCTTGACAAGACAGCATATGGGGCGTCCAATGAGCCCGATCGTCCGCGATGGATAGTCAATGCGTCAAATGACGCGTGGTTTGGCTTAACAACCGGGCCAGTACAGCATCTCAACCTGGCGTCATATCGGGCGATCGAGTTGGGATTACCGATGGTGCGGTCGACGCCGACCGGCATATCCGGCCAGATCGACCCGTTGGGTCGACTCACCTCAGGGTATATTGCTTTAAACAACCATGGATTTGTAGACATCAGCTTACTCACACCTATAACGCCAATACCGGCAGGTAGTCAGTCTTGGCTCGGGGGTGGGCTTGTCTGGGTTGAACTTGGGTTTCTCTCAGTATTAATTGCTGGTTTCTGGTTTTTCAAAAAAGTAGGGCGTCCAGCAGACGGATTCCGGACACGGAACCGTAAAAATGAGATTCAGGGGTAGTAATATTTCGCGCGCATATAAAAACAGAGGCAACAGTTGGACGATACTTCTAAGACGGACCGCGGCCCGAACCCGGTGGACTTGCATGTCGGCGCCCGCGTCAGAATGCGGCGGAAATTTCTCGGAATGAGCCAGGAAGGCCTGGCGGAGACCATCGACCTGACCTTCCAGCAAGTGCAGAAATACGAACGCGGTTCCAACCGCATCAGCGCTTCGAAGCTTTACGAAATCTCGCGAGCGCTGAAGGCGCCGGTCGCTTATTTCTTCGAAGGCTATGGCGCTTCCGAAGCCGTCGAGGGCTTTTCCGAATCCGAGTCCGAACAATTCGTGCACGGATTTCTGATGACCACGGAAGGCATTGAACTGGCTGAGGCTTTTCCTCGCATCCGCAACGCCAAATGGCGTCGGCGTATCCTGGAGCTGGTTCGCGCCCTGGCCGAGGATGAGGACAATGCCGCCGATCCGGCCTGAGCCGGACGGGAATAGGATGGAAAAGAGCCCGTGCCCCCGGCCGGGCTTTTTTGTTTTGGCGTCCGGCTTTCCGGGTTAACCTCGAAAAACACCGGCAGCGCAGAATCTCTCTTGATCATATAAACATATCTTTATATGCTTATGCGAACTTCCTTCCTTTGAGAAAGCCGACCCCGATGCGCCCGTCCTACATCTTCACCAGTGAAAGCGTCTCCGAAGGCCATCCCGACAAGGTGGCCGATCGCATTTCCGACGTCGTGGTCGACGCCTTCCTGGCCAAGGACCCGGAGGCGCGCGTCGCCTGCGAGACCATGGTCACCACCAACCGCATCATCCTGGCCGGCGAAGTCCGCGCCGGCGACGACCAGATCGAAGGCATCATCGACAGCCTGGAGGACAAGGTCCGTCACGCCGTCAAGGACATCGGCTATGCCCAGAAGGGCTTCCACTGGGCGATGGCTGACTATGCCTGCCACCTGCACGCCCAGTCGGCCGATATCGCCATGGGCGTCGACTCTGGCGACAATAAGGATGAAGGCGCCGGCGACCAAGGCATCATGTTCGGCTACGCCACCGACGAGACCAAGGAACTGACCCCGGCGCCGCTGCAATGGTCGCACAACATTCTGAAACGCCTCGCCGAGGCCCGCCACGCCGGTGACAAGCGTATCGAGCCCGACGCCAAGAGCCAGGTGACGGTGCTGTACGAAAACGGCGTGCCGTCGAAAATCCTCAAGGTGCTGATCTCGCACCAGCACCAGGACGGCCTGACCCCGTCTGATGTCGCCGAGATCGTCAAGCCGTACGCCCTCGAAGTCCTGCCGCAAGGCATGGTGACCAAGGACACGGAATGGCTGGTCAATCCGACCGGCAACTTCGTCATCGGCGGTCCCGACGGCGACGCCGGCCTGACCGGTCGCAAGATCATCGTTGACACCTACGGCGGCGCGGCCCCGCACGGCGGCGGCGCCTTCTCGGGCAAGGACCCGACCAAGGTTGATCGCTCGGCCGCCTACGCCTTGCGCTACCTGGCCAAGAACGTCGTCGCTGCGGGCCTGGCCAGGAAGTGCACCCTGCAGGTCTCCTATGCCATCGGCGTCGCCCGTCCGCTCAGCTTCTACGTCGATACCCACGGCACCTCGGAAGTCGATGTCGAAAAGCTGGAACAGGTCTTGCCGGAACTGATCGGCGGTTTGACGCCGAAGGCGATCCGCCTGCACCTCGGCCTGAACCGCCCGATCTACGAGCGGACCACGGCCTATGGCCACTTCGGCCGGATGCCGGACGCCGAAGGCGGTTTCTCCTGGGAAAAGACCGATCTGGTCGCCGCCCTGAAGTCGGAATTCGGCGCTTAAGGTCTGCGCGCAATGAGAATTGAAGGCCTCCCCTCCGGGAGGCCTTTTTTATTGCTTCGTTTGCGTTAAAGAAGCCCGATGAACGACGAAGACACCAAACCTACGCCCACCTGGGGGCCGATGCGTTCCTTTGGCCGCATCAAGGCGCGTACGCTGAAGCCGCGCCAGGCCGGCCTGTTCGACACCCTGTTGCCGGAGATCGCCGTCACCGATGACAGCCTGCCGGGCATACTCAAGGCGTCGAAACTCTGGTTGGAAATCGGCTTCGGCGGCGGCGAGCACCTGGTCGGCCAGGCACAACTCTACCCCGACGTTGTTTTGATCGGCTGCGAACCCTTTCTCAACGGCGTCGGCTCCGCTCTGCGCCATGTCGAAGAGGCGGGTGTTACGAACGTCCGTATGCTGACGACCGACGCGCGCCCCTTGCTGGACAAGCTTCCCGACGCCAGCCTCGACCGCATTTTCATCCTGTTTCCCGACCCCTGGCCGAAGGCGCGCCACAACAAGCGCCGCTTTGTCCAGCCGGAGACCGTCACCGCTTTCGCCCGCACCTTGAAAGACGGCGGGACCCTGCGGTTCGCCACCGACTGGGCGGATTACGCCGACTGGACCCTGCTGCGCATCCAGGCCGATCCGGATTTCCTCTGGCCCGCTCAAAGTCCGGCCGATTGGAGCCATCCGCCGGCGGATCATCTCACCACCCGCTATGAAACCAAGGGTCTCGGCGACTGCAAGCCGGTCTTCCTTGATTTCACGCGCAAAGCCCGCGCCTAAAAAGTCACACAACCCGACCTGTAACCCGCTGCTGTAGCCAAGCCGGACAAATTAAGGCATTGTTAACCCTGATTTTCCGGGGGAAGTTGATGGAGCGGCTCCACAAACTGTCGGCGGGGTTCGTCTTCGCATTTCTGTGCCTGCATTTCGCCAACCACCTGGTCGGCCTGCAGAGCCTGGACGCGCACCTGCAGTTCATGGACGCCGTGCGCAACATCTACCGCCATCCCATTGTCGAAATGGCCGTTTTCCTGGCCTTCGTGGTGCAGATTCTGTCCGGCTTCGCCTTGGCCAAGGTCATCTGGCGCGAGAAGAAGGACTTCGTCCATCAGCTCCAGGCGGCGTCGGGCACCTATTTGATTATCTTCGTGATCATCCACCTGATCTTCATTTTCATCGGCCGGTCGGTGCTCCGCGTCGACACCAATTTCTACTATGCCGCCGCCGGTCTGATGTCGCCGACCTGGCGCTACTTCTTCCTGCCCTATTACGGGCTGGGCATCCTCGCCCTGTTCACCCATATCGGCTGTATCTTCTATGATGTTTTCAAGAAGACCAATAAACGGGCGGGCTATTTCTTTCTCATCCTCACGGTCGGCAGTGGCGCCTACATCGCCTATGCCCTGCTGATGATGTATTCCGGCCGCCTCTATCCGGTCGCCCTGCCGGACGCCTATCTCGATCTGTTCGGCAATAGCCAATCCGAGGCTTCGGCGCCGTTGTTGCCGGACGAACCGTCGGCGGACAAGCCGGCCCCGCCACCGCCGGCCGCTGACGAACCCGCTCCGGCGGACGCCGCTCCTGCTAAAAATTGACTTGGCTTTCCTGCGTTTAGCGCCTATATAAGCCGCACATCGTCCGATCGCCGCAAGGCTTTCGAGCGGCGGCCCTGACCGGCCGGCCGCTTTTTTTATTGCTTTCACCTGGGTTCCCGTGCGCGCCAAGACCGCCGAAGACCGCAAGCTGCTTGAGACATTCGACGCCCTCGCCGAACCGCTGGGCCTCGACATCGTCCGCGTGCGCCTGATGGGTTCGAACCGGCCGGGCGGCGCCCGCCGGCTGCAGGTCATGGCCGAACGCAAGTCGGACGGCGAGATCAATGTCAACGAATGCGCCCGCCTGTCGCGCACCATCGCCAAATACATGGACGAGGTCGACCCGGTCGAAGGCGAATACGTGCTTGAAGTGTCGTCGCCCGGCATCGACCGGCCGCTGACCCGTCTGAAGGATTTCGAGACCTACGAAGGCCTGGAGGCGCGCATCGAGCTCGACCGCCTGGCCGAAGGCCGCAAGCGTTTCCGCGGCGTATTGGCCGGCATTGAAGATGATCATGTCGCCATCGACCTGGAAGGTGAGGAAGAAACTGCTCTGATGCCGTTCGCCTGGATCATCGACGCCAAGCTAGTCCTGACCGATGAACTGATGAAACGCGGCGCCGAAGCGAGAGCTGCCCGCAGCGATGAAGATGATGATGACGATTTTGAAGACGACGATGACTACGGGGACGACGAAGACCTCGAGGACATTGCCGCCAACGATGAGGAAGAAAAATGAGCTTCACAGGCATTAGCGCCAACCGCCAGGAACTGCTGCAGATCGCCGAGGCCGTGGCGCGCGAGAAGTCGATCGACAAGACCGTGGTCATCGCCTCCATCGAGGAAGCGATCCAGAAAGCGGCGCGCAACCGTTACGGCGCCGACCACGACATCCGCGTCGCCATCGACCCGCGCTCCGGTGAAATGACCATCACCCGCGTCGTCACCGTGGTCGATGACGAGCTGGTCGAGAACGAATACGCCCAGAAGTCGCTGACCGACGCCCTGGCCGACGACAAGGAAGCTTTTGTCGGCAAGGAGTATGTCGAGACCCTGCCGCCGTTCGAGCTGGGCCGCGTCCAGACCCAGATGGCGCGCCAGGTGGTGACCCACAAGGTGCGCGAAGCCGAGCGCGAACGCCAGTTCGACGAATTCAAGGATCGCGTCGGCGAGATCGTCAACGGCACGGTGCGCCGCGTCGAATACGGCAATGTCATCGTCGATCTCGGCCGCGGCGAAGGCATCATGCGCCGCGACCAGTCGATCCCGCGCGAAGCCTTCCAGGTCAACGACCGCATCCGCGCCTATATCTACGACGTGCGCCGCGAAACCAAGGGTCCGCAGATCATGCTGAGCCGCGCCCACGGCGGCTTCATGGCCAAGCTGTTTGCCCAGGAAGTGCCGGAAATCTATGACGGCGTCATCGAGATCAAGTCGGTCGCCCGCGATCCGGGCTCGCGCGCCAAGATGGCCGTGCTGTCGAACGACTCCAGCATCGATCCGGTCGGCGCCTGCGTCGGTATGCGCGGTTCGCGCGTCCAGGCGGTGGTCGCCGAACTGCAGGGCGAAAAGATCGACATCATCCAGTGGTCGCCGGACGAAGCCACCTTCATCGTCAACGCCCTGGCCCCGGCCGAAGTCACCAAGGTTGTGCTCGACGAGGAAGAAGACCGCGTCGAGGTCGTGGTGCCGGACGAGCAGCTGAGCCTTGCGATTGGTCGTCGCGGCCAGAACGTCCGCCTGGCGTCGCAACTGACCGGATGGCAGGTCGACATCATCACCGAAGCCCAGGACTCCGAGCGCCGCCAGAAGGAATTCACCGAGCGCACCGCCCTGTTCCAGGAGGCGCTCGATGTTGACGAGGTCATCGCCCAGCTGCTGGTCACCGAAGGCTTCTCCTCGGTGGAAGACCTGGCCTATGTCGATGAGAACGAAATCGCCGCCATCGAGGGCTTCGACGAGGATACCGCCCAGGAACTGCAGGCCCGCGCCCGCGACTTCCTGGAAAAGGAAGCCGCCGAACAGGACGCCAAGCGCAAGGAGCTGGGCGTCGAGGACGACGTGTTGAGCTTGCCGGGTCTGACCCTCGCTCAGGCGGTCGCCCTCGGTGAAGCCGGCGTCAAGACGGTCGAGGACGTGGCCGATCTGGCCACCGACGAACTGCGCGGCGGTTTCGAGCAGCGGGGCGGCGAGCGCGTTCGCGTGCCGGGCGCCCTGGAATCGTTCAACCTGTCGGTTGGCGACGCCGAGGCCCTGATCCTCAACGCCCGCGTGGCGCTGGGCTGGATCGAAGCGCCGGTGGTGGAAGAAGAAGTCTACGAAGAAGAGGTCTCGGAAGAGGAGGGCGAAGATGTCGCCAGCCTCGAACAATGAGCCCGCGTCCCTAACCCCGGATGAGGCTGTTTCCGCCGCTGAAGTGGCGGAAACCGGCCTGCTGTGCGAAACGCCGGCCGGCAAGCTGCCGACGCTCCGGCGCGATATCGCCAGCGGCGAGACCGTCGATACCGACGGTTTGATCCGTTTTGTCGTCTCGCCGGACGGTGAACTGGTGCCTGACATCGCCCATAAGCTGCCCGGACGCGGTTTATGGGTGAATGCCCACCGTTCAAGCCTTGAAACGGCGCTGAAGCGGAATATATTCTCGAAGGCGGCGAAACGTCAGGTCAAGGCTGCGCCGGACCTGATTGATCGCGTGCATGGCCTGCTGCGCCGCCGCTGTCTCGATCTTCTGGGCCTGGCGCGCCGCGAAGGCGGCCTCATCACCGGTTTCGAGAAGGTTCTGGCGGGCGCCAAGTCTGGCAAGGCTGCCTGGCTGATCGAAGCGCGTGACGGCGCCGAAGATGGCCGCAAGCGTATCCTGGCCGCCGTCAAAGCTTCGGGCGCCGCATCAAATCTTTGCGGATGCTTTGACAACGCGGAATTAAGTTTGGCTTTGGGCGCGGAAAATGCCATACACGTCGCACTTCTGCCGGGGCGGCGCGTTGAACGCTGGTCCCTGGAGATGAAACGGCTGTCCGGCTTCGAGCCGCTGGTGCCCGAAGGCTGGGCGCGCGGGCCCGAACCGGGCGGGTAAAGTGTCCGAAAAGACCGACGACTGATGTGTCTGGGTGGCGGCCCGGCGCAACGCACAATTTCTGAAACGGAACCCGGCATCCGGCCGGATTCGCAAAGGTTAGTATTAGAGCCGTATGAGCGATACCAAAGACGACAAGACCAACGACCAGAACCGTGAGGGCCGTGGCCCCCTGACGCTGAAGCCGCGTGTCGGCGGCAATGTCTCGACGGGCACCGTCAAGCAGAGCTTCAGCCATGGCCGGTCGAAGACGGTAGTGGTGGAAACCAAGCGGCGCATTGGCGCGCCGGCGGCGGGCGCCCCCGCGCCGTCGCATCGTCCGGCGCACGACGTCAATCTGGCGCGGCCGAATCCCAATGCCCAGGCCCAGCGTCCGGCGCAAACGCCGCAGCGTCCGCAAGGCGGTCAGCAGGGCAGCCTGCGCCAGGAAGAGCAGGAAGCCCGTCAGCGCGTCGTTCAGGCGGCGCTCGCCGATCAGCAGCGACGCGACGCGGAGGCGCGCCAGCAGGCGGCCCAGCGCCCCGCGTCGCAAGCGGCTCCGACCGCCGAAGCGCCCGCGCCGGTAGTGAACGAAGCTCCGGCCGCGCCGCAACCGGCGCCGGAACAGACCCAGGCCCGCGCCGAACCGGCGCACACCGAGCCGCAGCGCTCCGAACAGCCGCAGTTCCGCAATGAACGCGCCCCGCGGTACGACCAGCGCGCGCCGCGCGAAGGCCATCAGGGTCCGCGCGGTGACCGTCCGCCGTTTAACCGTGACGGCAACCGCGAAGGTAATCGTGACGGCGCGCCGCGTGGCGATCGTCCGCCATTCAATCGTGATGGCAACCGCGACGGCAACCGTGAGGGTGGGCCACGTGGCGATCGTCCGCCGTTTAACCGTGACGGTGCCCCGCGTGGCGATCGTCCACCATTCAATCGCGACGGTGCGCCGCGCGGCGATCGTCCGCCCCGCGATCCCAATCGTCCGTATACCCCGCGTGACCCGAACGCACCGCGTCCGCCGCGCGAAGGCGGCGAACGGGGCGAAACGGTCCGTTACAGCGCCCATGCGCCGCGTCCGCCGCGCGCGGGTGCTGGTGTCGCCGCCAATGCGCCGTCGACTCCCGAAGTTGACCGCATCCGCTCGACGCGTGGTACGCCGGGTCTCGGCAGCAAGACTCTCGACGCCCGCAAGGGGGACGATGATGAAGGCGCGCGTGGCAAGCGCGGCGGCGGCAAGGCCGGCGCGCCCACCAAGGCCGTATCGCAGACGCGCGGCGAGCCCAAGCGCCGTGAAGGCCGCCTAACCCTGCAAGCCGTTGTCGGCGACGATGAGGATGCCGCCGAACGCATGCGTTCGCTGGCCTCGGTGCGCCGCGCCCGTGAGCGGGAGCGCGAAAAGCGCAAGGGTAGCCAGGTCGAACAGGCCCGAGTGTCGCGCGAAGTCGTCATCCCCGATGTCATCACCGTGCAGGAGCTGTCCAACCGGATGGCTGTTCGCGCCGTCGACATCATCAAGATGCTGATGAAGCAGGGCATGATGTTGAAGATCAACGACATCATCGACACCGACACCGCCGA
>CAYULN010000245.1:0-22100 GCA_964445605.1 uncultured Caulobacteraceae bacterium
CGTATCCCGACCGAAGGCGCCAAGACCCGCGACATCACCGGCGGTCTGCCGCGCGTCGCCGAACTGTTCGAAGCCCGCCGTCCGAAGGACTGCGCCGTCATCGCCGAAATGGATGGCCGCGTCGAATTCGGTCGCGACTACAAGAACAAGCGCCGCATCAAGATCACGCCGGAGGACGGTTCGGAGCCGGTCGAGTTCCTCATCCCGAAGGGCAAGCATATCTCCGTCCACGACGGCGATATCATCCAGAAGGGCGACTACATCATCGACGGCAACCCGGATCCGCACGATATCCTGCGCATCCAGGGCGTCGAGGCCCTGGCCGAATACCTGGTCAACGAGATCCAGGAAGTCTATCGCCTGCAAGGCGTGCCGATCAACGACAAGCATATCGAAGTGATCGTGCGCCAGATGCTGCAGAAGGTGGAAATCCTCGACGCCGGCGACACCGGCCTGATCAAGGGCGACCATCTCGACAAGGCCGAAGTCGATATCGACAACGCCAAGGCCGAGAAGCGCGGCGGCCGTCCGGCCCTCACGCAGCCGGTCCTGCTCGGCATCACCAAAGCGTCGCTGCAGACCAAGTCGTTCATCTCGGCGGCGTCGTTCCAGGAAACGACCCGCGTCCTGACCGAAGCTTCGGTCCAGGGCAAGATCGACACGCTCGACGGTCTGAAGGAGAACGTCATCGTCGGCCGCCTGATCCCGGCCGGTACCGGTGCCTATCTCCGCTCGCTGCAACGCGTGGCCATGAAGCGCGACGAGCAGCTGTCGCATCAGCGCGAAGAGGCCATGGAGCCGCTGCCCGCCGAGGTCCTGCTCGAAGGTCCGGTCGCCGGCGAGTAATCGCTGATCGATTGCAAATTGAAAGCCCTCCGGTTCCGGCCGGAGGGCTTTTTTATTCCGCAGTGATCATCGCCTCTTGCATGCTGCCGATCCGCGCGCTATATACTGAACCAAATGGTTCAGTATTCAACAGCTCGCCTCGATGCCTCGTTCGCCGCGCTCTCGGACCCCACCCGGCGTGGCGTCCTGGAACAGCTCGGCCAGTCGGATGCTTCGATCACCGACCTTGCCGACCGTTTTCACATGACCCTGACGGGTATGAAGAAACACGTCGGCGTCCTCGAGCAGGCGGGGTTGGTTACGACGGAGAAGATCGGGCGCGTGCGCACCTGCCGGCTTGGCCGGCGTGCGCTGGAGGAAGAGGCGGCCTGGATCGAAAACTACCGCCGGCTTTGGGATGAACGCTTCGACGCATTGGACAGGGTTGTCGAGGCATTGAAACAGAAGGAGAAGACCGATGAATGAAAGAGGTGATAGCCGCACGACGGTGGAACGGATGTCCGATCGCGAGTTCGTGGTCAAGCGAACCGTCAACGGCCCGGCGCGCCTGGTATTCCAGGCCTGGAGCCAGCCGGAACTGTTCCGGCAGTGGTGGACGCCGAAGTCGTTCGGCATGACCATACTGTCCTGCGAAATGGATGTGCGGACCGGGGGTACCTACCGGCTGGTGATCAGCCACCCGTCCGCGCCGCAGCCCATGGCGTTCTTCGGCAAATATATCGAAGTGGTGCCGAACGCGCGCATCGTCTGGACCAATGAGGAAGGCGACGGAGAGGGGGCCGTCTCCACGGTGACCTTCGAAGAGCGCGGCGCCGAGACCCTGGTCGTGCTGCGCGATCTCTATCCGTCGAAGGAAGCGCTCGACGAGGCCATGGTCTCCGGGGCGACAAGCGGATTCCCCGAGCAGTTCGAGCAGTTGGAACACCTTCTCGGCGCCTTGGCCTGATCTTGCAATCGGCTATTTCGTGGCCGGCCAAGGACTCGTCGGCTCTAATGGGACAAAGCCATTGTGCAGCTCCCTTGGAGTTTAAACCACGAACTACACGAACAAGGATTCTAACCACGAATAAGGCACGGATAGCCGCCTTCGGCGGCGACACGAATTTCGTGTGACAAATCCGATCGATGAAACTCGGATTTCCGAAGCGCAAAGCGCTTCATTTCAATTCGCTTTTCATCGGAGGACGCCTATGGAGCTATTATTCGTGTAAGCCGCCGAAGGCGGCTATCCGTGCCTTATTCGTGGTTAAACCTTACGGCGCCATCCGCTCAGCGGCGTTCGTGTCTGTTCGTGTGGTTCGTGGTTTAAATACTGAAAGGGCTCTCCGGTTCACATCGGAGAGCTTTTTTTATCATCCGTGTATTTGGCTATTGACTCATCTATCTACTAGTAGGTGGGTAGGCGTCATGACCAGTGACACACGCGCCCTTCTGCTGCAGACCGCCGAACGCCTGATCCGCACCCGCGGCTATTCGGCGTTTTCGTTCGCCGACCTGGCGACGGCGGCCGGTATCACCAAGGCCAGCGTGCACTACCATTTTCCAACCAAGGAAGAACTGATCGCCGAATTGTACGAAGGCTACATGCCGCGCTTTGTCGGCGCGCTCGAAGCCATCCGGACCGGCCATACAGCCGTGGCCGACCGGCTCAATGCCTACGCCGGCCTGTTTCTCGATGGTTTCGAGAAAGGCATGCTGCCGATCTGCGGGGCGTTGTCGGCGGAACGCGCCGCACTGCCGCCGTCCATGCTGCCCAAGGTCGAGGCTTTCTTTCACGTCCATATCGAATGGCTGAACGGAATCCTCGACGACGGCATTAAGGCGGGGGACCTGCGCTCCGGCCTCGATGTCGACAAGACGAGCATGCTGCTGCTCAGCACGCTCGAAGGCGGCAGTTTCGTCGCCTGGGCCATGGCCCGCAAAGACCCTGTACTGGCCGCGTTCGAGGCCGCGCTTTCCACTCTGTTGAACTGATATTGGAGACCCTGATTATGTCTGAGACCCATTCCGGAACCTGCTTTTGCGGCACCGTCGCCGTCGAGACCACCGGTGCGCCCGAAGCCATGGGCTATTGCCACTGTTCGTCGTGCCGCTCGTGGTCGGCCGGCCCGGTAAACGCCTTTACGTTGTGGAAGCCGGAAAACGTCAAGGTGACCAAGGGCGCGGACAAGGTCGGCACCTATCACAAGACCGACCAGTCGCATCGCCAGTTCTGCACGGTCTGCGGCGGCCACCTGATGACCGACCACCCGCCGTTCGGTCTGGTCGACGTCTACGCGGCGACCATCCCGGACCTGGACTTCAAGCCGATGCTGCACGTCAACTACGGTGAAACCGTCCTGCCGATGAAGGACGGCCTGCCGAAGATGAAGGACTTCCCGGCCGAACTCGGCGGCTCCGGCGAGGTTCTTCCGGAGTAACAGATAGCCCTCCGGTGTCGGCCGGAGGGCTTTTTGAATCCACAGATTACACAGATTACACAGATTTCGTGCGGTTCGGCTTGCAGAAGGACCTTGGGCAGTCTGCAAATGGTTTTAACCACGAACCACACGAACAGACACGAACAAGGATTCTAACCACGAATAAGGCACGAATAGCCGCCTTCGGCGGCGACACGAATATCGTGCGGGACAAATCCGACCGGCAAATTCGGATTCTCGAAGCGCAAAGCGCTTCATTTCAATTCGCTTTTCTTCGGAGGACGCCTATGGAGCTATTATTCGTGTAAGCCGCCGAAGGCGGCTATCCGTGTCATCCGTGGTTAGAATCCTAAGGCGCCATCCGCTCAGCGGCGTTCGTGTCTGTTCGTGTGGTTCGTGGTTAAACCATTTGCAGGTTGCCCAAGGTCCTTCTGCAAGCCGAAGCGCACGAAATCTGCGTAATCTGTGGATTCAAACCCTTAAGCCAGCCACAAATGCCGCTCTAACCACTAAGGCTTGACCGCCAAAACATGCAGGAAGATCGGCGCCACGCGCGTATCCTCGACCGTGGGGACGGCGCGGGCGGCCTCTTCCGAAGCCATCGGTTCGCTGAACCGGCGGATATTCAGTCCGGCGGCGACCACCATGGCAACCCAGTCGCTCAGCGTCCGGTGAAAGCGCGGAATCTGGAACTGCGGCGTTTCGGCGCGTTCGGCGGTCGAAGCCGTCGAAAACCACCACTTGTCGACCTGGCCGTCGACGCGGTCGAAATAGCCGGCGATCTCGATGGCCCGCGTCGAACCGTCCGCCCGACGATGCGTCTTCCGATACGGCGGCACGAAACACGGGTGCAGAATAGAAAACTGCAGGAAACCGCCCGGCTTCAATACCCGCGCGGCTTCGGCGACCGCCCGTTCCGGCTCTGGGATATCCATCACAGACATACAGGCGGTGGCGAAATCGAAGCTCGCCTCCGCGTAGGGCAGGGCATGGGCATCGGCGATTTCATAGTGGATACCCAGGGGCTCGGCGGCTTCGGCTTCCGCGGCATGGCGGATGAAGGGCGGCGCCACATCAATGCCGAGCATCCCGGCGCCGCGCCGGGCCAATTGCCGCGTGTTCGAACCTTCGCCGCAGCCGATATCGATGCCGCTCAGGCCCTCGACCGGTGGCAGCATGGCCAGGAAAGCCGGCGTATTCAACGCATCGCGATAGACATCGTAGCCAGAGCGTGCCTGGCGCGTCCAGGTTTCGGCATTGCCTTCCCAGAAGGCGGCGACTTCCTGGCTATCCATGGCTCTTACCTCAAGCGGCGTGAAAACTAAACGGGTCGCGTCCTTAGCCGACCTTGCCGCCAGCGGTAAAGAACCGCCTCGAACAGCGAGACGCTTCCCAGCACGACTGTGGCCGCGATGCCGATGCCGAGCACGGCCACGCCGCTGTCGGGCCAGACCGCCAACGCGCCTATGCCGGCCAACAACACGACGATGCCCAATCCATGCAGCGGCGCCAGGTGGCCATTGACGACATAGACGAACACCGCATTGCCGAGCAGATACAACGCCGGCCCGCCGAGAATGGTCAGGGCCAGGTCGAACCGTGCCGGCTCCAGGGCCTCGCTCAGCACCTGCTCGGCGCCGACCGCCGAGACGATGATGCCGGCGACCAGCAGGATATGCACATAGGTATAGGCCGTCCGGGCGATACGGCCGGGCAGGGCGTCGTGGGTGATGGCGCGCGTGCCTTTGTGGGCGGTAAGGCCGAAATACAGCCACCACATGGCGGCGCAGCCCAGGAAATCGGTGGCGAAGGCGGTGATGGCGGTGCGGTCCAGTTGGCTGTGGCCGAAGCTTTCGCCGGTGACCACGATGGATTCGCCCAGGGCGATCATGATGAACAGTCCGCAGCGCTCGGCCATATGCTCGCCGTCGACGTCCCAGTCGGCCAGTTGCGACGGTCCCAGGCCGGGCACGTAGAACATCACCGACGGCGCCACATATTCCAGGAACAGCGCGCCGATCCACAGCCACAGCCGGTATTCCGGCATGAACGCCCCGCACAGCCAAAAAGCGCCCGACACCGCCATCCACAGCAGCACCCGCCTGAAATTGAGGAAGTGGGTATCGCTGTGCGAATAGCTGCACAGGGTCATGAAGGTGGTCCGGCCGATCTGCATGGCGACGTAGGCGCCGGCGAACAATAGCCCCGATCCGTTAAACGCGTCGGGAATGGCCGTGCCCATGACCAGGCCCAGCGCCGTCAGCACGAACATGACCACCCGCACCGCGCCCTTTTCGGGATTCAGCCAGTTGGTCGTCCATGACGTGTACACCCACACCCACCACACGGCCAGCAGCAGGACGGTGGCATGCAGCGCGCCCGCCAGGTCGAAATGCGACAGCAGCAGGTGAGATAGCTGCGTTACGGCGAAAACGAAGATCAGGTCGAAGAACAGCTCGATGGAACTGACCCGGTTGGAATGGGCGGCGGTACGGTCGCGATACAGGCCGCGCAAGGCACGCAACAGATCCATCTTCAGTCTCCGCTTTCAGGCGCCCGCGATGATTGGCACGGCGACGGCGGCCTGACAACAGCCGCGCTTGACAGGGAGTAACCTCTAGGTTACATGTAACGCATAGGTTACTTTCGGGCAGGAGGCCGGGATGATCGACAATGAAAAACGGGTCAGGGAAGCGGAGGGCTTTGCCGGGCTTCGCCGCCTTCTGCTGATCGTCAACGCGGTGGCCTATGTTGCCGCCATCGCCGTGATGGGGCTGAGCCATGCCGGCGTCCACGGTTTCGAGTCCGGTCAATGGAAGGAAACGGAGCTCGCGGCCTGGGCCGTCTGGGGCCTCAGCCTGCTGGGCATCTTCTGGACGATACGCCGGGCCACCAAGCGGCCGGATATCGGTGCGCTGGTCAACGACGAACGCACGGCCGGCATGGCCAGCAAGGCCTTTCAGGCGGGTTACTGGGCGTTGCTGCTGTCCGTCGCCGGCGTGTTCATGGCGACCTATTTCACGCCGTTCGATATCAAGCTGGTCCTGCCATTCATGCTGGCGCTCGGCGTCGCCGCGCCGCCCCTGACGTTCGCTCTCCTCTACCGGGATTGAGCCGCAGTGGAAAGGCTACGTAACAAACTCAAGGATTTCCGGTCCGCCCGCAACCTGACCCAGGCGGACCTGGCCGTGATGGCGCTGGTGTCGCGCAAGACCATCAACACCATCGAAAACGAAGTCTTCGTGCCGTCGACCGCCCTGGCCCTGAAACTGGCGCGCGTGCTCTATTGCCGCGTCGAGGACCTGTTTTACCTGGAGGACTGAATGTACCGCTATCGTCCCTATCAACGGCCGCGCCTGGCGGCGAAAGCCAAGGCCCGGAAGACCCTGGCCATCCAGACGGCCACCATCGGCGGTGTCGTCGGCTTTTCGGTGATGGTCGCCGCCATCGCCGCCAGCCTGTCGGCTGGTCACTAGAGCGCGCGGCCCGCGGCCCAGCCCGACGCCCAGGCCCACTGGAAGTTATAGCCGCCCAGCCAGCCCGTGACGTCGACGCATTCGCCGATGAAATGGAGTCCCGGGCAAAAGCGGCTTTCCATGGTCTGCGACGACAACCCGTCTGTGTCGATCCCGCCCAGCGTCACCTCGGCCGTGCGATAACCTTCGGTCCCCATCGGGATCAGCGTCCATCTGTGGATGGCGTCATGCAAGCGAAGCAAGCTTGCGTTCGGCAAGTCGGCGAGATGGCTTTCGGCCTGCAAGCCATTCAACTCGATCCACCGGTCGGCCAGCCGCTTCGGCAGCAACTCCGCCAGGGCCGTGCCGAGCGATTGCCTGCCACGACTGGCCTTGCGGTCGAGCAGCCAGCTATTGACATCTCCGCCGGGCAGCAGGTCGATCTCGACGGGCTGGCCCAGCTGCCAGTAGTTCGAAATCTGCAATACCGCCGGGCCGGAAAGCCCGCGATGCGTGAACAGGAAGCCATCGGTGAAAGCCGTCTTGCCGGCGCCGACCCGCGCCGTCATCCCGACGCCGGAAAGGCCTTCGTGGGCCGCGAGCTTGTCCGGCCCGAGCATGAACGGCACCAGGCCGGCCCGCGTCTCGACCAGAGTATGGCCGAACTGCCGCGCCAGATCATAGGCAAACGAAGTGGCGCCCATCTTCGGGATCGACAGCCCGCCGGTCGCGACGACGAGCTTGGCGCAGGCCACCGGCCCTTGCGAAGTCTCCAACCGAAAGCTGTCGCCATCATTCGTCACCGACTGAATGCTGGTATTGAGCCGCAGGTCCCCGCCCGCGCTTTTCAGATCGTCGAGCAGCATGTCGATAATGTCCTGCGCGCCGCGTTCGCAGAACAGCTGCCCTTCGGTCTTCTCATAATAGGGAATGCCGCGCGCCACGACGCGGTCGAGGAAGTCCCACGGCGTGAACCGTTTCAGCGCCGAGATGCAGAACTTCGGGTTTTGCGACAGGTAATTTTTCGGCATCGCCTCAAGGTGCGTGAAGTTGCACTTGCCGCCGCCGGAGATGCGGATCTTCTCGGCCGGCTTGGCGGCATGATCGAGCACGGTGACACGCACCCCCCGCCGCGCCGCTTCGATGCCGCACATCAGACCGGCCGCGCCGGCACCCACAATAATCGCATCGAAATCGCGCACAAAGCCTCACAAATAAAAGCCCATCTTGACCCAACGGCTATCTTGCGAGCCGCGAAAATCAGCTTAAGGTCCGCACTCCCTACCATATACGAGGATGGCGACCATGGCCGATCTGGCAGAGCTTACGCAAAGAATCACCGCAGCCGTCGGTGAAAACTCCGGCCTCGGCAAGGTCGTCAAGCTCGACTTCGGCGACGCCGGCAAGATCCTGATCGACGCCGCCTCCGTGCCGAACAAGGTGAGCAACGACGATGGCCCGGCCGATACCACCATCCAGATTGCCATCGACGACCTGGTCGCCATGGCCAAAGGCGCGCTCGACCCGATGATGGCCTTCATGACCGGCAAGATGAAAATCCAGGGAGACATGGGCCTGGCCCAGAAGCTGGCCCCGCTGCTCAAGGGCGCCGGTTAAGAAAGGGAAGGCCAGGGGGCTCAGCCCCCTGGACCCCATAACTCGATCGTGGAAACGTGTCTTAAGTTCCAGCCTGAGATGATTGAAAAACCACCCCTTTTCAGGCTTTTCTAAGCCTGAAAAGGGGTGGTTTTTCAATCATATTCAATTTGCAGCTAAGGGCGCATTCACACTGTGGCGTACGGGGGTGGAGGGGACTAGTCCCCTCGTCTTATCCTTCCTAACCCGGCCCCTGAACATTGGGCCCGGCCTGAGCCACGACCCGGTCGCCGACGAACGGATTGCTTTGGCGTTCGCGGTTGAAGCTCGACATCGGGCCGTGGCCCGGCACGAAGCGCACGTCGCCCAGCGGCCAGAGCTTCTGGGTGATGGCGTGGATCAGGTCGGCGTGGTTGCCGCGCGGAAAGTCGGTCCGGCCGATCGAGCCGGCGAACAGCACGTCGCCGACCTGGGCGAACTGGCTCTCCGGGTGGTGGAAGATGACGTGGCCCGGGGTGTGGCCAGGGCAGTGGATGACGTTCCAGGTCGTTTCGCCCAGGGTGACCGTGTCGCCGTCTTCCAGCCAGCGGTCCGGCGCGAAGCTGCGCGCGTCATAGATGCCCCAGCGCTGCGCGTCTTCCGGGATGCGGTCGATCCAGAACTGGTCGTCGCGGTGTGGCCCCTCGACCGGCACGCCGGTCAGTTCGCGCGCGGTCTGGGTTGCGCCAGCGTGATCGGCGTGGCCGTGCGTTACCCAAATCTTTTCAAGGGCTAATCCGCGTCTCTTGATTTCTTCCAGCACATCTTCGATGTCGCCGCCGGGATCGATGACCGCCGCCTTGCCGGTCTTGGCGCACCACACGACCGTGCAGTTCTGCTGCAGCGGTGTGACCGGCGCGATGAAAATACCTATGGCTGAGGGCGGTGTTGACGACACGGGAAGCTCCGGGATGACCCTTTGATATGGCGCGGGTCGCGAGGCGGTGCAAGCCTCCCCGGGCGCAAAGCCGTTTGCAGATTCGATATTTACGTTATAGGCTCGATGTTCACGGCCGGGGCATCGGCGAAAAATATAACTAAATCAATGGGGTAAAACATGAATAGCTGGCGTATCAAGCCACTCGACGCTATTTTGGCCACCGCCGAGAAGAAATCCCTGCATCGATCGCTGGGGCCAGTGCAACTGACCCTGCTCGGCATCGGCGCGGTTATCGGCACCGGCATCTTCGTGCTGACCGCCGCGGCGGCGCAAAAAGCCGGGCCGGGCATGATGATGTCCTTCGTCGTCGCCGGTATCGTCTGCGCCTTGGCCGCTCTGTGCTACTCCGAGCTGTCATCGATGGTTCCGGTGGCCGGGTCGGCCTACACCTATTCCTACGCGGTGATGGGTGAATTGATGGCTTGGCTGGTCGGCTGGGCCTTGATTTTGGAATATGCTCTGGGCGCCAGCGCCGTGGCCGTCGGATGGTCCGGACATATAGTGGGACTTCTAAATGACGTAGGCATACATTTGCCACATGCCTTGACCGTAGGCCCGCCGATCTCGATCGGCTTCATCAAGGGCGGGGAAATCGGTGGCGTCATCAACCTACCGGCGGTCCTGGTAAGCATTTTCGTCACCGTGCTGCTAGTTATCGGCACCAAGGAAAGCGCCACATTCAATGCGGCTTTGGTGGCGGTCAAGATCGCGGCTTTGACCCTGTTTATCCTCATTACCATCCCTATCGCCATGGGGCATATGGACCACTTCACGCCGTTCGCGCCGCGCGGCTGGGGTAACCCGCTTGGTGCTACGGGAACGGGCGTTCTGGGTGCGGCAGCGTCGATCTTCTTCGCCTATGTCGGTTTCGACGCTGTCTCGACGGCCGCTGAAGAAACAAAGAACCCGCAACGCAACGTCCCGATCGGCCTGATCGCATCGTTGTCCATCTGCACCATCTTTTATTTGCTGGTCGCCGGCGGTGTCATCGGTTCGTTCGGCGCCCAGCCCTTGATCGATCCGGCCACCGGCAAATATTTCGCCGACGGTTCGACGGAACTGTATGCCAGCGCGACGTGCTCGGCCGCGCATGCGCCGCTCGTCTGCTCCAAGGAAGCCTTGGCCCACGTGCTGCGTGAAGTGGTGCCGAACAACCCGATCTTTGGCAACTTGATAGGCCTGGCGGCCACGATCGCCCTGCCGTCGGTCGTTCTGCTGATGATGTATGGCCAGACGCGCGTCTTCTTCGTCATGGCGCGCGACGGTCTTCTGCCCCGGCAGCTGAGCGCGGTGCATCCGAAGTTCAAGACGCCATGGGTCATCACTATTGTCACCGGCGTCGTCGTAACCATTGCCGCCGCCTTCCTGCCGGTCGGCTCGCTGGCCGACTATTCCAATGCCGGCACGTTGTTCGCCTTCGCAGCAGTGTCGGTGGGCGTGATGATCCTGCGCTTTACTGACAAGGACCGCGCCCGCCCGTTCAAGACGCCGTTGGTGTTCATCCTGGCGCCGCTGTCGATCCTCGGCTGTGCGCTGCTGTTCTTCAGCCTGGGCAAGGTTTCCCAGTACGTGTTCTACGCCTGGGCCGCCATTGGCTTGGTCTTCTACTTCAGTTACGGCTACTGGAACTCGCATGTCCGCAAGGGTTCGATCGAAGTACATGAGGAAGACGCTGACCTGCCGCCGCCTCCGGGCAGCACCAACTAGGAGAGAAAGGCGCCCTGAACGGGCGCCTTTTTTATTTGGCGGCTTTTTTATTTTGGTTGGGGGCGGAGTCTGATAGGGGACGCCTATGTCGCCCCAACTGCCCGTCGTCGAGATCTATGCGCCGCTGAAAGCCTGGCTTGCCGCCAAAAGCACTGCCTTGATCATAGCCCCGCCCGGCGCCGGCAAGACCACCGGCGTGCCCCTGGCCCTGCTGGGCGAGGCGTGGCTGGGCGACCGGACGATCATCCTGCTCGAGCCCCGGCGGCTGGCGGCGCGGGCGGCGGCGGCGCGCATGGCCGAGACCCTGAATGAGCCCGTCGGCCAGACGGTCGGTTTCCGGGTGCGTGGCGAGAGCCGGGTCAGCGGCAAAACCCGCATCCAGGTGGTCACCGAAGGCATTTTTTCGCGCATGATCCTCGACGATCCGTCGCTGGACGGCGTCGGCTGCGTCATCTTCGACGAGTTCCACGAACGCAGCCTGGATGCCGACTTGGGCCTGGCCTTTGCCCGCGATGCCCAAAGCCTGCTGCGCGACGACCTGCGCCTGCTGGTCATGTCGGCGACGCTCGATGGCGAACGGGTGTTGAGCCTGCTGCCTGATGCCAGGGGCTTCACCTCGGAAGGCCGGACCTTCCCGGTGACGACGCACTATCTCGGCCGCGACCAGAGCCTGCCGATGGAAACCGACATCGCGCGCCATGTGGTGAGATTGTCGGCGAAGTTATCGCCGGAAGCGACTGAAACCATGCTGGTTTTCCTGCCGGGGCAGGGGGAAATCCACCGCACCGCCCAGCGCATCGAGGAACGCGGCCTCAGCGCCCACATCGAACTGCACAAGCTTTACGGCGCCATGGATTTCAAGGACCAGGCGGCGGTGCTCGGCCGCAACCGGCCGGGCCGCCCGAAGATTGTCCTGGCCACGGCCATCGCCGAAACCTCGCTCACCCTCGACAAGGTCAGTATGGTCATCGACTGCGGCCTGTCGCGGCTGGGGCGGTTCGATCCGGCGCGCGGCGTCACCGCCTTCGTCACCGAACGGGTATCAAAGGCTTCGGCTGACCAGAGGCGCGGCCGGGCCGGCCGGACCCAGGCCGGCGACGCCTATCGCCTGTGGGACGCCGAACAGGACCGGTCGCTGATCCCGTTCGCCCGGCCGGAAATCCTTGATAGCGACTTGTCGCAACTGGTGCTGTCGCTTCGGCTGTGGGGCGCGAAATCGACCGATGGCCTGGCGTTGCTTGATCCGCCGCCGCGCGCCGCCCTGGCCGAAGCCGCCAGGCTTTTGCAGGCCCTGGGCGCCTTGGATGCGAGCGGTGACCTGACGGCGCACGGCCGCATCATGGCGCAATTGCCGATGTCGCCGCGTTTGGCGCACATGCTGCTCAAGGCGGCCGAAGGCGGTGCGGCCGAAGCCGGCGCGCAACTGGCCGTGTTGCTGTCGGAAAGCGGGCTGGGCGGCAAGGCGACCGATCTCGACCTGCGCCTGGAAGCCCTGGCGCGCGACCGATCGCCCAAGATTTCCCAGGCGCGCAATCTGGCGCAGGCATGGACCAGACAGGCTGAAACTTTGGTAAAAGATAAGACAAAACAAACGACTTCTGGAAAATTCTCACATCATTTACTAGCGGAATGCTTCCCCGAACGCGTCGCAAAGGCGCGCGGCAAGCCCGGCGAATTCCTGATGGCCAACGGTCGCGGCGCCTATGTCGATGAGCACGACCCCTTGGCCAAGGCCGAATACTTGGCGGTTGGCGATCTCGGCGGCGGGCAGGGGCGTGACCGAATCCTGCTCGGTGCCGCCCTGAGCGAAGCTGAGGTCCTGACCCTGTTCGCCGATCGTCTCGACAAAGGCCCCGCCCTCGACAGGAGCAGCGGTAAGCTGCGCGCCTTCGACCAGGTCCGGTTCGGCGCCCTGGTCCTGTCGTCGAAACCGCTGGCCGATGTGCCACCGGCATTGCGTCTTCAGGCCGAGGCTGAGGAAATACAAAGCAAGGGTTTGAAAGCGCTCAATCTTTCCGAAGGGGCGCAAAACCTGCGCGCTCGCGTCGCTTTCCTGCGCAGCCAGGACGAGTCCTGGCCGGATATGAGCGACGACGCCTTGCTGGCAACGCTCGAGTCCTGGCTTGGGCCTTATGCCGCCGGCAAATCCCTGCTGTCGGTGTCCGGCCACGACACCTATCAGGCGCTGTTCAACATTCTGACCTATGACCAGCAGAAAGGTCTCGACAAGCTCGCACCGGAAACCCTGCGCATGCCGACCGGCTCCAACATGCGCATCGATTACGGCGCCGAGGGCGGGCCGCGCGTTGATGTCCGCGTCCAGGAGCTTTACGGCACCACAGTTCATCCCGTGGTCGGCCCCAATCGCGTGCCGGTGACGCTGGCCCTGACCTCGCCGGCGCACCGGCCGATCCAGATCACCAAGGATCTGCTGGCCTTCTGGGACGGCTCCTGGGCCGAGGTGCGCACTGACATGAAGGGCCGTTATCCGCGCCATGTCTGGCCGGAAAACCCGCGCGAGGCCGATCCGACCACCCGCGCCAAGCCGCGCGGCACATAATTTCTTACCTCACAAATCCGGTCGGCCGATCCTCCGTATAAGGGAGATAAGGAGCCGCCGATGATTACCGTCCACCACCTCGACAATTCGCGTTCGCAACGCATCCTGTGGCTGCTCGAAGAGCTCGGCGTTCCGTATGAAATCAAATATTACCAGCGCCAGAAAAACCTGCTGGCGCCGCCGGAACTGAAGAAAATCCATCCCTTGGGCAAATCGCCTGTCATTGAAGATGAAGGCCGGGTGATCGCCGAAACCGGCGCCATCATCGACTATCTGGTCGGGAAGTACGCGCCACATTTTGCCCCGCCGGCCGATACGGCCGACCGGATGAGCTATACCTACTGGCTGCATTATGCCGAAGGATCGGCCATGACGCCGCTGCTGCTGGGGTTGATTACCGAGGGTATCCGGTTGCACGCGCCGGTCATCGTCAAGCCGGTGGCCATCGGCATCGCCCGTGCCATCGAAAAATCGCTGGTCACCGCCAATCTGGCGGCGCACATCCAGTTCTGGGAGGATGCCTTGGCCCAGAACCCCTGGTTCGCCGGCTACAGCTTCACCGCCGCCGACATCATGATGAGCTTTCCGCTCGAAGCGGCCGCTTGCAGGGCGCGGGCGGCCGAAAAACCGCATATCCGCGAATGGCTGGAAATCATCCATGCCCGCCCGGCCTACCAAAGAGCGCTGGAACGTGGCGGCGTCTACGCGTTTGTCTAGACCGGGACCATGACGCAGGCCGACAAAGCGGCGGCCACAATGGCGCTGGCGACGAGTCCGATGGCTTTTTTCACGGCTTTTCTCCTTTGACTGGAGGCTAAGCGTGACTCCGCGTTCGGTAAGCGGACAATGCGGAGATGGCTGGATTTACGCCCCGCTTTCGCCGCAGGGCGCAAATCCGGCGCGCTTTCTTATCGCTGCGCGTTGAAGTGGCTGCCGCTGCGATCGATGATGATGCAGCCGGACAGGCTGGATGCGGCGATAGCCAGCACGAGAAGCTTGATGGCAAACGATTTCATGGATTTTTCCCCTTTTGTTAGGTTGGTTTAGATCTTGGTCTTGTCGGTCGTCGGCGCCGGCTTTTCCTCCGGGTGAACGCGCGGCCTGTGGTCCGGCGAGACATAGAGGATGCAGCCCGAAAGGCTCACCATCAGTACCGCGGCGCAGGCGAATTTCATAAGTGTCGATGTCATGTAAGCCCCTTGGTGATGCTACCCGGTCAAGCTAGGCGGCAGAAGATGAACGCGACATGAACCGGCCTTCTATGAATATTTTTTAATATTCAGGTACTTTCGGCCGATTCCGCATCCTTCGCCCAACGGCTGGCCAGCGGCGTGCAGATCAGCAGCTGCAGCGGGTGATAGACCATGATCGGCAGCAGGATCAGCCCCAGGCCGGGATTGCCGGCAAAGATCAGATGGACCATCGGCACGCCGGTGGCCAGACTTTTCTTGGTGCCGCAGAAGACGATGGCCGAGCGGAACGGCGCCGGAATGCCGGTACGGTCGCACAGTTGCCAGAGCAGATTCAGCACGAGGAAGAACAGGCCGAGCGTCGCCGCGATGACGAGAAGCAGAGTGGCGGGGCTGTTGCCGCTCCAGATATGCTTGGCGAAGGAATCGCAGAACGAGGTGTAGACCAGGAGCAGAATGGTGCCGCGATCGGCGATCTGGGTCAGCGTCTTGTGTTTGCCAAGCCAACCTCCGATCAGCGGCCGAAGAAGTTGCCCGGCGACCAGCGGCAGGGCCAGCCAGACAATCAGGTCAACCAAAACATGAACCACGTCCATACGTTGCCCGGATGTCTTGAGAATCAGACTCATCCACAGTGGCGTGACGATGATGCCAAGCAAACTGGACAGCGTAGCATTGAAGACCGCCACCGGCACGTTGCCTTTGGCGGCGGCCGTCATCGCCACCGACGATGATACGGTCGACGGGATGGCGCACAGATAGAAGAAACCGATTTTGAGGTACGGGCTGATCCAGGCGCCGGCAACCGCCAGGAAAACGAAGCCGATCAACGGGAACAGCAGGAAGGTCGCTGCCTGGATGATCAGGTGCAGCCGCCAGCGGAAAATGCCGTCCTTCAGCGCAGCGAACGACAAGCCGGCACCATTGAGAAAAAAGACGAGGGCGACCCCGGCCTTGGTTAGCCGCTCCGGTTGCAGCCAGCCGCCCTCGGCGCCGGGCGCCGGGAACAGCGCCGCCAGCAGGATGGCCACTGCCATGCCCGCTAGAAAGGGGTCGACCTTCAGCCGTTTCACAGGCCTGCTGCCGCATAGATCATGATGCCGGTGGCGACCGACAGGTTGAGGCTGTCGGCGCGGCCGCGCATCGGGATCTTGACCAGGGTGTCGCAGGCGCCGGCGATTTCGGGCGTCAGTCCGGACTGCTCGGTGCCCATCAGGACGAGCGTCGGGCGGCGGTAAGGCGCCGTGCGATGATTGTGCGAAGCCGCCAGGTGCGTACCGACGATCGAGCCCGTCCAGCGCGGCAGGTCAGCGAGAAACGATTCGCGTGTGCATTTGACGATCGGCAGGGCGAAGATCGAGCCCATGGTGGCGCGAACGGTTTCGACGCTGAATGGGTCGACGCAATCGCCGATCAGGATCACGCCGCCGATGGCAGCTGCGTCGGCGGTGCGGATGATGGTGCCGAGATTGCCGGGGTCGCGAACTTCTTCGAGCGCTACCCAGACCTCGTGCGATTGCGGGTCGATATCAGCCAGGGTATTGAGCCGCCGGGTGAAGATGGCGACCACCATCTGCGGGTTGTCTTTTCGAGATATTTTCTCAAGGATTTCGTGAGTTACCTCAAGAACCTCACCTTTTGCCTTGAGGGTCTCGTCGATGGCGCGCTTCAGCAACGGATGGTCGGCACCCTTGCCGTAGACCAGGATCTGTGGCGCGATGCCCTGGTCAAGGGCGTCGATAATAATCTTCAACCCTTCGGCCAGAAACTTGCCGGTCGCCTCGCGCTCTTTGCGCATATGCAGGGCGCGGATGTCCTTGACGGTCTGATTGGTGAGGGAGGTGATTTGCTTGATCACGCTTGCCACCGCGCAAAGAACGACAGGCCGATTTCGCGGGGCGCCACGGGCGACGCCTTCATTCCCTTCGGCGGCCGATCCTCCTCGATCAGGGTCAATTCGCCGTGGTCGATGATACCGCCGCGCTGCAAGCCGATGCCGTCGGCCATCATATGCGCCAGGGCCGGGCCGGAAATCCGCGCCGCATAGGCGTTGAGCAGCAGGAAGGCCGCCTCGTCCGACAGCAGTTGCGCGCATAAATGGATCATTTCCGGCAGGTCCTCGAACAACCGCCACACCTCGCCGGTCGGCCCGCGCCCGTATTTCGGCGGATCGAGGATGATGCCTTCGTATTTCGAGCCGCGCTTGACTTCCCGCTGTACGTATTTGCGCGCGTCTTCGCAGATCCAGCGCACCGGCGCCTCGCTCAAGCCCGACAAGGCGGCATTGTCACGCGCCCAGCCGACCGCTTTCTTTGAGGCATCGACATGCGTAACCTTGGCGCCGGCTGCCGCTGCCGCGAGACTCGCCACACCCGTATAGCCGAATAGATTCAATACCCTGGCGCCGGGTTTTGAGGTCAAGGCGTCCTTCTGCCAGGCCCAGTTGGCCGCCTGCTCCGGGAAAAAGGCGAGGTGGCGGAAACTGGTGAAGCGGCCATAGAACTGCACGTCCCCCCAGCCCAGCGCCCACTGTTCGGGCGGCTGGCGGCGGAAACTCCAGCGGCCTTCGTCCTCATCGCCGGCCGGGTCGAACACTGCGTCGGCCTTGTCCCACAGCTCGGGATATTTCGGCGCCCAGCCGCACTGCGGCTCCGGCCGGATGACGAGATAGTCGCCGTAGCGTTCCAGCTTGCGCCCATCGCCGGAATCGACCAGGGCGTAGTCAGCCCAGCCGGTCGTGCGCAAGGTCGTGGCGGAATCCGTGATGATCATGGTCTTGGCCATAATCGCCCGATGTCCCGCCGTAAAGCGGTTTGTGCGGCGTGGCCGTGGCCGGGCTGTGGTCTGTCTTGTCCCAGTGGAACGGCCGCGCCGCCAGCTGATACAGCGCGAACCCGGCGGCCAGCGATTGCAGGCACCAATAGACCGGCAGGCTGAGGAAATCCCGCAGACGTACCCGGTGCCCGGTCCGGTTGGCCGCGACGGTCGTTGCCACCACGGCGCTGATATAACCCGCCAGGAACAACACGAAGTCACGAACCGGCGGCGGATCGAGGTGCGTATGCGGCGAATGCAGGTTCTGCACCGCCGGCAACAGCAACGACAGCAGCGACAGACACAAAAACGGCGCGTAGCACAGCGACGCCGCCGTGCTGAAGCCGATGCCGAACATCAGGCTGAGCCAGGCGCGCGGCCGGAACATGGTCTCCAAACGCGAATGCACCATCAGGGTCTGGATATAGCCCTTGATCCAGCGCGCCCGCTGCGGGATCCAGGTGCGTGTCGTCGCCGGCGGCGTCTCGAAGGTCGGCGCCGTGATCATGCGCGATGAATAGCCGAATTGCGACAGGCGCAGCCCCAGGTCGGCGTCTTCGGTGACATTGTAGGCGTCCCAGCCGCCGATGTTTTTCAGCACCTCGGCCTTGAAGTGGTTGCTGGTCCCGCCGAGCGGAAACGGCAGGTCGAGCGCGTGTAGGGCGGGTAGAAGCACATCGAACTGCACGGCATATTCGAAAGTGAAATGACGGGTGATGAAGGTATCTGGCCCATCCGCGATCGGCCGTAACGGCGCTTGCAAACAGGCCAATTGCGCCGGACCGGTGGAGAAGGCGCGCGCCGCTTCAAGCAATTGCTCCGGATGCGGGCGGTCCTCGGCGTCGTAAATCACCACCAGGTCGCCGGTCGCCAGCCCTAGGGCGTGGTTGAGCGCGCGCGGCTTGGTGCGTGGAAAGCCGTCCGGCACCTCGAGGACATGCATGAACGGCGGCAAGTCTTCCGCGTGCAAGGCGGTGATGGTGGCGCGGTCGCAGGCTTCGAGTGCGAACAGGATTTCCAACCGGTCGCGCGGATAGTTCAGGGCACTCAATGCGGTCACCAGTTGCGGCACGATAGCGGCCTCCTGGTAAAGCGCCACGATCACCGAATAGGTCGGCAGGTTTTCATTGGAAGCTTCGGGCAGCGGCGCGACCTGGTCCGGGCGTTCGGGGATGAAACAGGCGCCCAACCGGACAAGGGCGTTGCCCATAAAGGCCAGCCACATGGCGCCGTAGAGCGCGGCCGCCAGCAAACCCGGATAGGTCAGGAGCAGAAAACACATGGCGACGATCCCGGTCGCCATACTGGCCAATTGCGTCGTCGACGCTTGGGTGCGGGCAGAAAATATCGGCAAAAGATCGCGCAGGGGCCGGGCGTGGCGGCGTCGAGGCGGGCGCTGCAGAAAAAGCCGCTTTATCGGCGTGCGCGAGTCGCCTATCTCCTTGGATACCCATTTCTGCCTGAATGCCCGCAGCATGGTCGCGCCCCTGATTGCCTTCTGGTTGTGAAGGCCGCCCGGAAGCGCATAGAGCGTAAAACAAGGCCGGGGGTAACCAATTGGCGGTAGCAAGGACGCGGAAATATTTCTCGTATTGCGCGAGTTTGGGCTGTGCCTTTACGCTGATGGCGGGGGGCGCGAACGCCGGACCGCGCGTCGTTTCCCTGGATGGCTGCGCCGATCAGTATGTTCTGGGCCTTGTGCCCGCAGCGGATATCCTGGCCCTGTCCGGGCGCTCACGCTTGCCGGAATCCTTCTATCGCGACCGCGCCGCCGGCATCCGCCAGATCCGGCCGGATATCGAAGCCGTCCTGGCGCTGCAGCCGGACGTGGTGGTGCGCACCTGGGGCGGCGACCTGAAACTGATCAAAAAGCTCAAGCAGAATAATATAAAAGTCATCAATATCAGCGATATAAATTCATATAATGATGCGGAACCTGAGCTTGAGCGCGTCGGCCATGAGCTCGGCCGCGACGCCGAAGCCGCCGCAGAAGTCAGCCGGTTTCGCACCGCCTTGGCCGATATCCGCCCGTTGGGGTTGGGGCGGACGGTCCTCTACTACACGCCGGGCGGTTTCAGCGCCGGACCGGACACCATGGTCGGCGATATGCTGAAGCGTCTCGACTTTCGTTTGGAAAGCCAGGACAAGGGCTATTTCTACCTGTCGCCGGAGGTGCTGCTCAGCCTGAGGCCGGCGGTTTTCGCGCTCGGCTTTTACGAAGACCGCTACGCCATGCGCCGCGTCCCCGGCCGGAACCCGGAAGTCGCCACGTTGATCGGCGCCACGCCGCATTTCACCTTGCCGGCGCGCGCCGTTGCCTGCGGCGGCTGGTTCACGGCATACGATATCGAAGCCTTGTCGAAAACGGCGTTGAAATGAGAGGAGGGGCCTGATGCATCTGTCGTTGTCGACCCTGAGCCTGCTGCTGATCACCGGGATCGTCGCCATGCTGGCCGCCTTGCTGCTGCTGGGCGACGTTCCCTTGAATGCGCAGATGTGGACGGACGCCGTCATGCACCCGAGCTCGCTCGGCGGCCAGATCCTGTGGGGTATCCGCCTGCCGCGCAACCTGACGGCGGCCGGCGTCGGCGCCATGCTCGGCATGAGCGGCGCGCTCATGCAGGGGTTGTTGCGAAATCCGCTTGCGGAACCGGGCCTTCTCGGTGTTTCCTCAGGCGGAGGTTTGGGCGCGGCCATTGCCATTGTCGCCGGTTTCGGCCTGGTGCCGTTCGCGGTCGAAGGCTTTGCCATGGCCGGCGCGGCCGTTGTCGCCGTGCTGCTGCTCGTTTTTATCGCCCGGTTCCCGCAACGGCAGTCGCTGATCCTGCTGGGGGTCGGCCTGGCGGCTTTTTGTGGCGCCTTGATGGCCCTGGTGTTCAACCTGTCGCCGTCGCCTGTGACCACGGCGGAAATCCTTGGCTGGACCATGGGCGCGGTCGCCAACCGCACCTGGTCGGACGCCGGCGTCTGCTTTGTCGGCCTGATCGCCGCCGGTCTGCTGACCTGGCGGCTGGGCCGGGGCTTGCGCTTTTTGACGCTGGGCGAGGAGACGGCGCGCTCCATGGGCGTCGACATGGTGCGCCTGACCCAGTTGGTGGTGATCAGTTCCAGCTTGCTTGCTGGCCTGTCGGTCGCGGTGGCCGGGGTCATCGGCTTTGTCGGCCTGGCGGCGCCGCATTTCGTCCGCGCCGTCGGCATCAAGGACCCGGCCCGGCTGATCGCCCCGTCGGCCTTGACCGGCGCGCTGATGGTGCTGATCGCCGACGGTCTGGTCCGCGTCATTCCGGCATCGGGTGAGCTGCGGCTTGGCGTGCTGACTTCGCTGATCGGTGCGCCTCTATTCGCGGTTATCGCCTATCGCAGCGCCCGTTCCTGGATGCAGGAGTAAACCTATGGAGCTTCTCCTCGATCAGGTCAGCGCCCGGCTCGGTGGCCAGGCCGTTCTCGACGGCATCACCGCCACTCTTGCGCCTGGCAAGCTCTATGTGGTCGTAGGCCCGAACGGTGCCGGCAAATCGACCCTGCTTAAGGCGATGGCTGCGCTTCTGCCGCTAAGCAGCGGAAATATAAGCCTGGACGGAGAAGGCGTTGCCCGCATGTCGCCGGCTCGCCGGGCTGAACAGCTCGCCTACCTGCCACAGGAACGCAGCATCGCCTGGGACCTGGCCTGCGTCGATATCGCCGCCTTGGGCGCCACCCATCTCCTGCCGGAAGTGGCGCGCCAGACCGCCCTGACTGAACTTCAGGCGTTGGGACTCGGCGCGGTGGCCGGCCGCGGCGTGTTCTCTTTGTCCGGTGGGCAGAGGGCGCGTGTCCTGCTGGCGCGCGTCCTGGTCAGCCCGGCGAAGATCTGTCTTCTTGATGAGCCTCTGATCGCCCTCGATCCGGCGTGGCAGCGCCAGGTGCTGCTGCGCCTCAAGCAACGCGCCGAGGCTGGCCAGACGGTGATTCTGAGCCTGCATGATCTGCACCTGGCCGCGGCCTTCGCCGATGAAATCCTGCTGCTGCACGACGGCCTGCTGGTGGCCTCGGGAACGCCGGAAAAGGTATTTACCGCCAATTACTTGCGCGACGTTTTTCAACTGACCGGCGCGCTTGCCGGCCGCGATCTGAGGTTGGAAACCCAGCCGCTGATCTAAAAGCCTTAAACCGCTCTGAAAACCCGCTTTTTCGGCGCCACGATCGCGCCTGTTCCCGCCGCCTTGAGCAGGCGTTGAAACGTCGGGCATTCCATATGGCTCGGTGCCGGGCAAGCCGCCGCATGACGCAGCCCGTCGCGCATGGCGCTGAGTTGCCGGATCGTCCGGTCCAGGTCGTCGGCCTTCGCCGCCAGCGTCGGCCGGTCGATCTGCGGCCGGCCGTCCGCCGCGAACATCCCGCCGATCTCGTCCAGCGAAAACCCGGCGGCCTGCCCCAGGGCGATCAGCGCCAGCCGTTCCATCACCTGTGCGTCGAACAGCCGGCGCAGGCCCCGCCGCCCCACCGAAGCGATCAGGCCTTTTTCCTCATAGAAGCGCAGCGCCGAACTCGACA
>CAYULN010000246.1:0-36971 GCA_964445605.1 uncultured Caulobacteraceae bacterium
TTCGTGCATGGTCAGGGCGGTGCGCGCCATCCGTTCCCAGCGGTCGCCGAAATCGGGCGCCACGGCCGCCGTCTTGGCGATGCGGGAATCCGGCGTCCACAGGCCGGTGGCCCGCGCCGACCGCACATAGGGAAAGCGCTCGCGGGCATAGATGGTGACGTCCGCCCCGGCGCGCTGGGCGGTGATTGCCGCGGTCAGGCCGAGGGCGCCGGCGCCGATGACGGCGATATGGCGCGTCGCCACCTTTTGCGGCACCTGCAGGGCCAGGCCGACCGCTTCGGCCGCCGAGCCCCACGACAGCGACCAGCCGCTGCCGCCATGGCCGTAATTGTGCACCACCGTCTTGTGGCCCAGGGCCTGGGCCTCGATACGCGGCCCCACCGCCCGGAACGGTCTCAGACAGACAGTCGTCCGGAACACCGCCGCCGGGTCAACCCTGATCGGCACCAGGTTGAGCGGCGCATTGACCGCCTGCGCCCGCGCCGCCAAAGGCAGACCCAGCAGCGCCGCCGCCAGCCCGCCCTGCAATACTGTTCTACGGTCCATTATCCCCCTCCATCGCGGCGGACATATAGTGACAGGACGTCTCGGGCCGATTTATGGCCGTCCGAAACGCTACGCCTCCCCCTGCAGGCGCGGCCGCAGCAAAGCCTCCGTCGCCCCGCCCCGGATACCGAATTCGCGCCGGAAGACATCGCGCTGTTCATGGATCGACGCAAGCACCAATCCCATCGGCACGCCCAGGTCGATCAGCGTGTTTTCCGCCAGTTGCAGGGACGCCTCCGTGGTTTCCGGCACCGCGTCGGTCGCGCCCATCTGGTACAGGCGCTGGGCGTGGCCGGCGTCGCGGGCGCGGGCGATGATATGGATGTCCTCGCGGATGCCCCGCACCGCCTTGACCACATTGTCGGTGAACACTGGGTTGGACGCCGTCACCACCACCGCCTTGGCCCGCTCCAAGCCCAGCCGCAACAGGAAATCCGGCACCGAGGCGTCGCCGTACCACGCCTCCACACCGGCCGCCCGGGCGCGCGCCGTCACCTGCGGATTGAAGTCGACCACGGAAAAGGGAATCTCGTGCACCTTGAGCATGTCGCCGACCAGGGCGCCGACCCGGCCGAAGCCGATGACGATGACGGCGGTGGTGGCGCTGATCGTCTGCGGCGCTTCCGACGGCGGCGCCTCCCGCACACCGGGCATGCGCCTGACCACCTGCCCGGCCGCCCAGGCCAGTAGCGGCACGCAGAACAGCGACAGCGTCGCCGACAGCACCACCGCCTGACCGAAATCGGCCGACAGGACGTGGTTGCCGATGGCCTCGTCGATGATGATGAAGGCGAATTCCCCGGCCGGCCCGAGCACGGCGGCGGTTTCGATGGCGGCGCGGACATTGAGGCCGAACAGCCGCGCCAACGGGTAGACCACCACGGCCTTGAGCAGGATCAGCGACGCCGCCATGCCGACGATCAGGGCCGGCCGCGCCATGACCTCGGATAAGTCGAGCCGCGCCCCGACCGTGACGAAGAACAGGCCGAGCAGCAGGCCCTTGAACGGATCGATCAGCACCTCGATCTCACGCCGGTATTCGGTTTCGGCCAGCAGCACGCCGGCGATGAAGGCGCCCAGCCCCATGCTCAAGCCCGCCAGAACGGCGACCTGGCCCGACAGCAGCACCACCAGCAGGCAGGCCGCCATGAACAGTTCCCGGCTTTTCGAGGCGGCCACCAGGTTGAACAAAGGCCGCAGCAGCCAGCGCCCGCCAACCACCAGGACGCCCATGCCGAGCAGGGCCGGGATCAAAGCCAGCAGGCCTTGCGCCCCGCTGCCGTTCGTGCCGACTAGAAGCCCGACGGTGATCAGGATCGGCGCCACGCTCAGGTCCTGCGCCAGCAGCACGGCGAACACGCTCCGCCCCGAGGTGGTGCGCAAGGCCTTGCGGTCGGCGAGCACCGGAATGACCACAGCGGTCGACGACAGGGCGAGCGCCATACCGAGCGTCGCCGCCCCGCTCAGGCTCTGCTTCATAAACAGGAACATGATGAGCAAGGCGGCGGAACTGAACACCAGCTGCGACGCCCCGAGGCCGAACACCATGCGCCGCATCGACTTCAGGCGCTCGAAGGTCAGTTCCAGGCCGATGGAAAACAGCAGAAACACCACGCCCAGCTCGGCCAGGGCGTGGACGCTGTGCGACTGCATCAGGGCGAACGGCTGGAACAGCGGCCAGACATGCGCCAACCGGCCGATGCCCTCCGGCCCGAGCAGCACGCCGACCGCCAGGAAGCCGAGCACGCCCGACACCTTGTAGCGCTGAAACAGCGGCACCACCACTGCCGAGGCGAGGAGGAAAATGATGATGACGGTGTAATAGCCGTCGGCTTCGGCGGCGGGAGGGGGGTGCATAAGGGCGCCTCTCGTCGTTAGGTGTTGATCCACCTGACTATTTAGGCATTTGACGGTCACGGGAAACCAACAAGCCCGTGATTTCCGTGGAAAAGTGGAAATATGAACTCAAATTTCGAGGTATGCCCCAGCGCATACCTCCCCAGCTTGCTGGGGAGGGGGACCGCACGAAGCCGTGTTCGGCGTTGGCACTCTGTCCAGCGGCTAGGACGGCGAGATGCGGTGGTGGGGTTTCTTACTTCCTCTCCCCCACCCGCGCTTCCGCAAGTATTCTTATCCCATCCGCAGCGACATCCGGATTGCGATAAACCTCGGCAGCGGAAACGCGATGGACGAACAGGCCTTGCTTTTCGAGATACTTCTGCCGCGTTTCATCCTTCACCGCGCGCTCTGCCTCACCATGCACAGCGCCATCGACCTCAATCACCAGCGCCGCCTTGAAACAGTAAAAATCCAGAATGTACGGCCCGACCGGATGTTGGCGTCGGAAGACAATGCCATCACGACGCTCTTTCAACCGCTCCCACAACAACCACTCAGGTCCCGTGAGAGCTTTCCGCATCTTCCGCGCCAGAGCGACCTTTTTCGGTGTGTCCACTGCCTCCCCCAAGCAAGAAACCCCTCCACCGCATCTCGCCGTCCCTGCCGCCAGGACAGACGACCAACACCGAGAACGGCTTCGTGCGGTCCCCCTCCCCGACAAGTCGGGGAGGTATACATCATTTCCCCTACCGACACGACGCCCGGGTCAGCCAGGCGATCTCGTCGGCCAGCTTCTGGCGCGGCACGGCGATCAGCCTTTCCTCCAGGCCGATCGACACGATGCCATGCACGGCGGCGAACAGGGTGCGCGCCCGGATGGTCAGCGCCACCACGTCGAGGTCTGGCATGATCACTGCCAGCGGCTCGGCGATATGCCGAAACAACCGTAGTTGGTCCTGGGCCGCCCATTCCGGCAGCGGCTTGTCCAGCCTCAGTTCAAACACCATGCGCCACAACGGCTTGTTGTCGCGCGCGAAATCGAGATAGGCGTGCGCCACGCCGACCAGGCGCTCCACCGCTTCCTCACGCGTCTTCATCGGCAGGTGGCCGGTCCGCTGCGCCGCCCAGTCGCCCAGGCGCTTCAAGGTCTTGGAACTGACCAGCAGCAGCAAGGCGTCCATATCGGCGACGATATTGTACAGCCCGCCCAGGGCCACGCCGATATCGGTCGCCAGATCGCGCGCCTTCAGATTGGCCAGGCCGTTGTCGCAAATGCGTTTTTCCGCCGCCTCGATCAGGGCTTCGAGCTGGGCCTGGCGACGGGTGACGGTGGCGGTCTGGGTCATGGTTGGTACTCGTTTGTGAATTTTTTTGAACAATGTTCATTTTTATCTTGAACATCGTTCATGTCAATGCTACGACACACAATGTGAACGGTGTTCATATCATTGTCTGCCCCGATAATGAAGACCTGTTTCACACCACAATACCCGGCGGCCCTTAAAAAAGGCCTCCGGGTGTTACCGGGGGGCCGGGGGGGAACTAAGCCTCATGCCGAAAACATGAGGCGTCACCTTGAGTAGCGTGCGGGCGGAGGCGCCATATCCTCGCATCTCCGCCCTGCACATCGTCCGGCCTTTAACAACAGGGAGATTTGGCTATGAAGCGTCTGATTACCTTTATGATTATCGGTTTGGCCACCGCCGCCGTCGCCTATGGCGCCGCCGCCCATGGCCTTTCGCACCGCGACTGGAAGGGCGACCTGGCGCGCATGAGCAAAGACCTGCCTGCCTTCCTGTCTTACCATCCGACCGATGGCAACCCGATGCGTCCGTGAGGTCACCCGTGGCCAGCTCCATTAAATACGCAATGGCCGCCCTGGTCCTGTCGGCCGCTGCGGCACAGGCGGCCCCGCCGGCCACAACCGTGGTTTACGAAAGTCCGGGAAGCGACCTGAAGGTGTCCGGCGCGCCCGAAATCGCCGAGGGCCGCCTCGTCCTGTCCGCCAAGGAACAGCTCGTCTTCACCCAGGGCATCGACTATGCCCGTATCGGCACCTTGAGCCGCGACCTCGACCTGATTACGCCCGACCCGGACCGCCACCTGCCCGCCGGCACGGAACTCTATGCTTCGGAAACCGCAGACGGCACCAAGTGGTGCACCATCCACCTGACCAGCCGCGACACCATCTGTCTTTATGCGCAGGACGGCGGCTGGATCTGGCAGCAGAACGACAAACGTCTGCCGGCGCGCTGCTACTTCATCCTGCCCTGTCTGCTGGGGCCGCCGAAATTCGAGCCCATTCTGCGCTTGCCCGTAGCGGCGCCGCAGATCGAAGAATCCACGCCCCCGCTGTCGCCCCGCTTCGTGGAGCGCGTCACGCTCAGACGGTCCAGCGGCGCATGGATCGACATGACGATCCGCTGCCGGGCAGCAAAGGCCGAAATCGACGACCGCACCGTCCAGAGGATTTGCTACTACGCACTGAGCAGCCGGCCCGAACTGTTCGGCGACCGCATCCTGGTCGGCGGCGACAATACCGCTGCCCGCCTGCACTACGATGCCTCGGACGGCAGCGTCGTCGTCACCAAGGTGGCGCTCGATCCGGCCACCGGCAAGATCACCCCTTGATTTCGATCAACTTCGATTTCGGGGGCGCGTTCACACCGTAGCGATTCCGGGTCCAGGGTCCTTGGACCCTGGCTACCAGATGCGCACCCGCTCTTCCGGTTTGACGTAGTACTTGCCGGCGGTGACGTTGAACGCCTTGTACCAGGCGTCGACATTGCGCGTCGCCCCCACCGCCCGGAAATGGTCCGGCGAGTGGAAGTCGTTGGTGATCAGGTACTTGGTGAACTCGTCCTGGTTTTTCGACTGCCATACCTGGGCGAACCCGAGAAAGAAACGCTGATCACCCGCATAGCCGTCGAGCACCGGCGCGTCGCCGCCCTTCAGCGACAGGTGATAGGCATCGAGTGCCACCAATAGGCCGCCGAGATCAGCGATGTTCTCCCCCATGGTCTGGTCGCCCTTGACCTTGAAACCGGGCAGGACTTCATAGCTGTCGTACTGCGCCTTGAGCGCCGCCGTTCGCGTCTCGAACGCCTTGGCATCGGCCGCCACCCACCATTCCTTGAGCGCGCCGGTGCCGTCATAGTGGCGACCCTGGTCGTCGAAGCCATGGGTGATCTCATGGCCGATGACCGCACCGATGGCCCCGTAATTGACCGCCATGTCGGCTTTCGGATCAAAGAACGGCGGTTGCAGGATCGCCGCCGGGAAGACGATCTCGTTGCGCGTCGGCGAATAGTAGGCGTTGACCGTCTGCGGCGTCATTTCCCAGTCGTCCGGATCGATCGGCCGGTCGATGTGCGAGCGCTGGTAATCCCATTCGAAGGCGCCCGAGCGTTCGACATTGCCGTACAGGTCGTCGGCCCGGATCACCAGCTTGGAATAGTCGCGCCACTTGTTGCGATAGCCGATCTTGACGCCGAACTTGCTGAGCTTTTCCAACGCCTTGGCCTTGGTCGGCGCGCTCATCCAGGTGACGGCCTCCAGCCGGCCCTTCATCGACTTGAGCAGTTCACCGACCAGGGCCTCCATCTTGGCCTTGGACTCCGGCGGGAAATAGGCGGCGACGTAAGCCCGGCCGAGCGCCTCGCCCATGCGGTCGTCGGTCAGCTGGACGGCGCGCTTCCACAGGGGGCGCTGCTCCTGGATGCCGTACATGGTCTTGTTGCGGAAATCGAAGCGGCGGCTATAGACGCGGTCGGACAGGTAGGGCGCCGCCTGGTCGATGGTGTTGAACGCTTCCCATGCCTTGAGGGTATCCAGCGGCGTGGCGGCATAGATCTTGGCGATCTTCGGGAAGGCCGTGTTTTCGGCGACCACCACCTTCTTGGCGGTACTGACCTCGGCGCCCTTGAAGAAGGCCGCCCAATCGAAGCCCGGCGCGTATTTCGGCAAGGCCGTCAGCGCCATCGGGTTGTAGGTCTTGGTGTCGTCGCGGCGTTCGGCCAGCGGCCAGCTGACCTTGGCGATCGCCGTCTCCATGGCGACGATGGCCTTGGCGTGCTTCGCCGGGTCCGGATAGCCGGCCATGCGCAGCATGTCGGTGACGTAGACCTCATAGGCGGCGCGCTTGTCGGCATAGCTGTCGAGCAGGTAATAGTCGCGGTCCGGCAGGCCGAGCCCCGCCTGGCCGGTCTGCAGCGCGTAAAAGCCCGGCTTCTTGGCGTCGTCGTAGACGCTCAAGGAGAAAACGGCCGAGCCGAAGCCCTTCGATGTCCAGCCCATATAGGCGGCCATCTCGGCCTTGGTCTTGATGGCGGCGATACGGTCGAGATCGGAGCGCAGCGGCGCGACATCGAGCTGGTTCTTGCGCGCCACGTCCATCATTGATTTATAGCTGTCGGCGATCTTCTGGTCGTCGCCCGTCAGGCCCGTTTTGTCGGCCAGGCTGGTGACCAGCATCTTCAGTTGCAGTTCCGACAGGTCGGCGAGCTTGTTGAAGCTGCCATAGCCCGGCTGGTCGCCGGGGATCTGCATGACCTTGAGCGCGTTGCCGTTGGCGTAGATGAAGAAGTCGTCGCCGGGCTGAACCGTGGTGTCCATGCCCGCCGTGTTGAAGCCCCAGGCGCCGTAGGACTTGGCCAGGTCGGCCATCTTGGCGGCATCATCGGGGCTGCCTGCCGCCTGGACCTCGGCTAGCAGCGAACCGGATCGCGGCGCCTGCGGCGTATCGGTGGTGACGATGGCGGCCAGGGCCGGCATCGCGGCCAGGCTGAAAACGGAAGTCAGGAGAAGAGTGCGGAAAGCGCGCATGCCATTTGCCCCGTGAAACAGCGGCGCAAGGTCGCGCCCCCAGATGACACGCATGTTAAGCACGAAGCGGATACAACGGAAACCGGTCGGAATCTGAATTTTTGGTAATCTTCAGTATGCGGCAAAAAGGGGCTCACGGCGTTAAGCCGTGAGCCCAGTCATCCAGCAAATCCCGGGAAGTGGGGGAGGCCGGAAAGCGAAAGGATCAATAGGTGTAGCGCACCCCGAACTCGAGGGTCCGGCCGTTGACTTCCCAACCGCGGCCGAAGCCGTAGATGGTCGTCTTCTCGACCGGCGTATCCAGGATGTTGGTGCAGTTGAGCGTCACGCTGAACTGGTCGCTGACCTTGTATTTCGACGAGAAATCGAGATTGCCGTTGGCCTTGACGTAGGAGCCGCCGCGCGGGTCGGCGCCGAAACCACCCGGGGTTTCGACATAATCGCCGCGCCAGTTATAGGCCAGGCGGGCGCTGGCCGGGCCTTTCTCATAATAGACGACCAGGTTGTAGGCGTCCTTCGACACAAACGGCAGCGGATAGCGGCCGCTGGTCGCCGAGGTCTGGATGCGCCCGGCCAGGGTGCCGGTATAGTTGACGATGACGCCAAGCCCGTCCCACGGCGCCGGCAGCATGGTGAACGGCTGCTGGTAGCTGATTTCCATGCCGCGCGTCGAGGTGCTCGAGCCGTTGACCGAGGTGGTCGCCAGCAGGGCCAGCGGCACCGTGTTGCCGTTCAGGTCCTTGTAGGTGATGTTGAACGTGCTGGGGGCGGTGACGTAATAGCCGCGGATGTACTTGTAGAACAGGTCGACCGACAGCAGGGCCTCGTGCGACAGGTACCATTCGCCCGACAGGTCGTAGTTGTCGGCGTAGTAGGGCTTCAGGTTGGTGTTGGTCAGGGTCGCCGTCTGGGCGATCAGGTTGAGCGAGCCGTTGCCGGGCACCAGGTTGCCGATGTCCGGCCGGGTCACCGTCCGGGCGGCGCCGAAGCGGATCACCTTGTCGTCGCCGAGCTGGTATTTGATATTCAGGCTCGGCAGGGCGCTGTCATATTCGTTGTGGTTGACGACATAGCCCGAGGCGACGCCGTAGACCAGGGTCGAGGCGCTGGTCTGGACCAGGGTGCTCAGATCGCCGGTATAGGTGGCCCCCGACTGGAAGGTCTTGAAGGCGCGCACCCCGGCATTGCCGGTCAGGTCGCCGTCGAGCAGGCTGAAGTCGAAGCGGACATAGGCGGCCTGGTTGCGCTCTTGCACCAGCCAGGTGCTGGTCAGGTTGGTCGTGACCACACCCGGCAGGGCCAGGATCTGGCTGAGCGGATATTTCTGCAGGAAGCCGGCCGTGTCGACGCCCAGCCAGGTCTTCGGGAACACCGAGTCGCCATGATAGCGCGACAGGAAGTCCGGACCGCCGAACGTGGTCATGTACGGCGCCAGGTCGATGGCCGTGCCGCCGTCGCCGGGGCTGTTCGGCACCAGGGCGTCGCCGGTCAGGGTGGCGATCTTGGCGGCGCTGGCGTTGATCGTCACATTGCCCTGGTAGACCTTCATGTCGGTATATTTGTAGCCGGCCTTGACCGAGGTCAGCCAGCTGATGCCGGTGTCATGCCAGGTCACGTCCAGCGAGCCGAGGTGGTTCCTCAGGCTCTGCGGCGTCATCGAGCCGGTGTAGAAGGCGCCGCCAGAATAGTAGGTCTTCGGATCGGCGACCCGTGCCGCGCCGGCGCCGAAGGAGAGGCTGGGGATGCCGCTGATATCGGTGCGCTGGTCGTAGACGGCTTCCTGATAGCCGAAGGCGTCCATGCCGCCGGTGTTCCACACCTTCTTGGTCTGGTTATAGCCACCCTGCGCCTCGATGGTAAAATGATCGAACTTGTAGGTGCCGGATAGCTGGAAATTGACCAGGTTGGTGGTGCTGGAATTACGCTTGGTGAAGTTGTCGTAGAACTCGCCGGCCAGGTCGGCATAGTCGATGATGCCGGACACCGGCAAGGTGCCGGCCCCGGCGGTGCTGCAGGTGGTCACCGGCTTGTCGCAGGTGGTCAGGCCCGTCGACGAAAAATCGTCCGACTGGACCGGGATCGAGCTGATATGGTCCGCCTTGACGCGGTTGCCGATGTAGCTCGGGTCGGCGCCGAGCTGCAGGTGGAAGCCCTGGGTCTCGTTCATGAAATCGGTGCGGAACGAGCTGGCGATGCCGTCGAAGCGCAGGTCCAGCCGCGAGGTCGGCCGCCATTGCAGGCTGGCATTGTAGGTCGTCCGCGCGCGATAGCCCGGGTCGTTATTGAACTTCAGCATGGTCAGCAAGCGATAGGCGTCGAGGTTGTCGCCGTCGAAGTTGAAGTCCATGTAACCGCCGGCCGCGAGGGCGCCGGTGTCGGTATAGGCCTTGTTGGCCGGGGTCGCCGCCTGGCCCTGGAACTTGTACTGGTTCTCGGCGCGGTTTTCCTGGCCCGAGCTCAGGAAATACTGCGTGTCCATGTAGCGCTTGGAATATTCGTAACCGAGCGCCACCCCCAGCTTGCGGCCGAAGAACTGGTCGGCATACATCAGGCTGTAATGCTCGCCGGTGTGATCGACATAGGAATTGCCGTAGGCCTCGGCGGTAAAGGCGAACTTGCGCTTGCGCAGGTCGAGCGGACGGACGGTGCGGACGTCGACCGAGCCGGCCAGGCCGCCCTCCTCGATATCGGCGGTCGGCGTCTTGTAGACCACCAGGGCGCCGACGAAGTCGGAGCTCAGGACGGTGAAGTCGAAGCTGCGGCCCGGCGCCGGCGCGGTGGCGTTGATCGACGCGCCGGAAATGCTCATCATGCCGTCGCCGTTGAAGGTGATATGGGCGAATTTGGGATCGAGGCCGCGGATACTGATGTCACGGCCCTCGCCGCGATCGCGGGTGATCTGGATGCCGGTGACCCGCTGCAGCGACTCGGCCATGTTCTGGTCGGGGAAGGCGCCCATGTCCTCGGCGGAGATGACGTCGACGACGGAATCGGCGTTGCGCTTGGTCTGGAGCGCGCTCTGCAGGCTCTTGCGGATACCGACGACGACCACTTCCTGATTGGCTTCGGCGGCCGTGTTGTCCTGCGCGAAGGCCGTGTTGCCGATGAGAAGCGCCGAGCCGAGCGCCACAGCGCTGACCGCACTTCTCAGACACACCTGTCTCGTGAGCTTGTTTGGCATTTCCCTCTTCCTTGTTCCCCTGGGAATCGTGATGGCGCGTTCCCATTGTCATATGTGAAAATATTTTCACATGACCGATACTATTATCATATAATTTTGTATATGGAAGAACTTTTATTAATGGTCGCGACAGATTCGCCTGTGCACGGAAAAATTTGAAGAAAATTGTGGAGGGACGAGCGTGAGAGAAGCGCGCAAAAACTCAGGCGCCGCACAGGGCGGCGCCTGATAAAGACTATGATCGAAAGAAATTACAGCGGTTTAGACGCTCAGCTTGGCGATATCCCAGCCCGCCAGCACTTTTTCCGGCGTGAAGGCGGCCGCGTCGGCATCGCTCAGGAGGCGCCGCCGCGTCGAGGCCGGCCCGGCGCCCGGCCCGGAGCTCTTGTATTCGAAGAACCGCGCCACTTCCGGCTGGATCATCTCGACCGTGTCGTTGACCTTGCCGCCCATCTCCGTCCAGGCTTCGCGCGTCACGTGGTCGTCCATCCAGCAGCGCAGGAACACCGCCTGGCCGACCGCGTCGACATCGTAGTGGCGGCCGCCATCGGCCGTAGGCTTTGTCGGTTTCCACGGCCGGCCCAGGGCGACGCTGCCGACCGCCACGCCCGGCTCCTTGGTCAGGCGGCAGTCGAAGAACACCAGGCCGTAAACATCGGTCTTCTGCGTCGACGGCGCGGTGATGAAGGATTTCAGCCCCGGCGTTTCCGGCTTGCCGTCCTCGCCGCCGACCCGGCCGACGCGCGACACAATGGTGCACTTTTCGAACACAGCCTGACCGGCGCCGTAGATGAAATCGACGCAGCCGGTGATTTCACAGTTGCGGAATAGGCTGCGGCCCTGGTCGGTCCACAGCGTGTCCTGCCAGGCCGTCATGCGGACGTTTTCGAAATAGGCCTTGTCGCTGCCCTTGGCCAGGCGCAGCGCATCCGCCTGGCGGCCGCTGGAGCCGTTCTGGCCGGTGCGCGGCCCGATCGGCGCGCCCACCCAGTCGTAGTCGTTGTCGAGATGCAGATCCTTCGCCGCGAACCCCGGCGCGATCACCACCACCGTCGAGCAACCGTAGGGCTTGAACGGATCGGGCTGTTCGTCGCCCTGCTTGTTGTTGAAGACGATGCGGCTCTTGTCCGTGCCTTCGCCGATCAGATGGACGTTCGGCTTGTCGACCAAGGCCCGCATCCGCCAGTCGCCGGCGGGAATCAGGATGCGGTAGGGCTTGCTGCCGTCGGCCGGCGCCGCGGCGATCGCTTCGGCCAAGGTGGCGAAGGCCGGCACGCTGTCTTTCGACTTGCCGTCCACGGACAGCCTGGCGTCATATTTTTCGGCGGCGCGGGCAACGGTGGAAGCGAACAGCGGCGCTATGGCCAGACCGGTCAGGGCCGAACGGCGGGTCAGCATGACAGAATTCCCAAAGTTTTTTGACGATATCGTCAAATTGGCCCGGCTTTTTGGCACAAAAAAAAGCTCGTTCAGGGGGGATAGGATCCTGACGAGCTTTTTGTTTGTTTTAGCGAGCGTTTCCTCCCCGAAACGCTGGAACTGACCTCTCTCTACGGGAGCGGTTCCGTTCTCATGGGCGCGATAAAGCCGTGTTTTGGCCATCGTGTCAACTTAATTTCTGAAGGTGAGTCAAAATTATTTTTGCCCCTGCGTCAGTTACCTTTACCGGGGGTAAAAAAGGCCCGCAGACCAGGGTTATTTTGACAGCGGTGTCACGAATTTTCTACGATGGATTTCAAATGCTTGATCGCTTCGGCGCGGGGCAATGTCACCTGTCCCGGGCGACTCTCGCGCCAGGCGGTATTGTTACTTATTTGTGACGCTGCGGCCCGGCCGGCGTCCAGGTCCTTTATGGTTACCGACCCGGAAGCCAATTCGTCGCCGCCGAGCATGACCGCGGCGGGGCTGAGGCGGCGGTCGGCATATTTCATCTGCGCCTTCATGCCCGAACGACCGAGATAGACTTCCGCGGCCATGCCGGCGGCGCGGATTTCGGCGGCCAGCTTGAAATATTCGCCCATGTCCGAGTCGGAAAAGGCGATGATGACGATCGGTCCGCGCACCCGCTCGGCCTGATCGCCCTGCACCAGGGCCAGGGCCGCCGCCAGGCGCGACACGCCGAACGAAAAGCCGGTCGCCGGCACCTTCTCGCCGGTGAAGCGCGCCACCAGGTCGTCATAGCGCCCGCCGCCGCCGACGCTGCCGAACGACACCTTGTTGCCCTTTTCGTCGCGGGTCTCGAGCAACAGCTCGGCCTCGAACACCACGCCCGTATAGTATTCCAGTCCGCGCACCACGCCCGGATCGAAAATGGCGGCATCCTCGGCAACGCCCATGGCCGCCAATGCCACGTCGATCATCGCCAGCTCATTGACGCCCGCCAGGCCTTCCGGCGAGTTGGCCAGCACATTGCCCAGCTTGTCGAGCACCTGAGCCCGCGTCCCTGCGCCACCACCGGCAAGTCCCGCCGAGACGAAATCCAGCACCGGCTGGATGGCCGCGCCCGGCAGGCCGGCGCCCTTGGTGAAATCGCCGCTTTCGTCCTTGCGTCCGGCGCCGAGCAGCAGGGCCACGCCTTCCAGACCGAAACGGTCGAGCTTGTCGATGGCGCGCAGCACGCCCAATTGCTGATGGCTTTCGGTGACGCCGAGACTCGACAGCAGGCCGTTGAGCAGCTTGCGGTTATTGACGCGCAGCCGCACCGGCACGTTCAGCGCCCGGAAGCCAGCCACGGCCAGGGCGATCATTTCGGCATCGGCTTCCGGCCGGTCGGAACCGACGATGTCGGCGTCGCACTGCATGAATTCGCGCAGACGTCCCGGCCCCGGCTTTTCGTTGCGGAACACCGGCCCATAGGCATAGCGGCGGAACGGCTTGGGCAGGATTTCCCAGTTTTGGGCGGCGAACCGGGCCAGGGGCGCCGTCAGGTCGTAACGCAACGCCATCCATTGTTCGTCGTCGTCCTGCAGCGCGAACACGCCGACATTCGGCCGGTCGGCATCGGGCAGGAACTTGCCGAGCGCGTCGGCATATTCGAAGGCCGGGGTCTGCAACGCCTCGAAGCCGAACGATTCATAGACCGACGACACCATATTGATCAGGTGGCGTTCCAGCGCCAGCTGCTGGCTGCGCTTGTCGGCGAAGCCGCGCGGGCTGCGGGCTTCCGGCCTGAAGGGCTGATTTAAGGAGGTATCGGCCGTATCGTTCATTTTCGTCTCACTCTTTGACCCGGGCGATTAAAGCATCCCCCACCCGGAAACAACCTTATTTGCTTGGCGCCTGGCCGGTTATACCGCACGCGCGGCGTAAAACCTTCCCGTATAAGGCGAATTCGGCCGTCATGCGGTATTTTGACACTATCGTCAAAAATTACGCCTAACCCCTTGTAAATTGTGGCGGAACGGCGTTATTATTGTGGCTCTCCGCCGCGTCTTTCCCACCGCCGCAATCGACGGCGAGACTGGCGAGCCCGGTGACCTTCCCGTCGCCGGACAGGGTGAAGCTTGAAGAATGGAGAAAAGTGATGAGCAAATCACATGCGTCTGAAAGTTTTTCACATTTTATCGTTGCCTTGGTCGGGGCAACCGTGGTCGTCGGCGCCGTCGCCTGGGCGTTCGTGGCCATGGATACCCACGGCTGTACGGGGTATCTTAAATGCCGTACTGCCACTGAAATGGCCCAGGTTCACTATTGAGCCGATAGAGGTTTTCGGCCCGTTGGACTGAAAGCCGCTTTTCATGTCTGATCCCTGGCCACGTCGGGTGCCTGCATCCGACGAAGGGTGGGGATGCTATTTTTCAAGCCAGACAAACGGGCCGTCTCGGCGGAAGGCCCGTTTTTGGCTGTGGGTTAACGCTTTGTTGTCTGGCGCGGTCGATGATGGCGGCATGTTCAAGCCGTCGCGCGCCCTGGCCTGTCTGCTGACCGCCGCCCTGATCCTGGCGGCGCCCGTCGGCATGGCCGCCGATGCGCCCAATCCGATTGCCCCCAATCCAATTGCCAAAGAGCGGCTTTATGCCGATATCGTCAAGCGTGCGGTACGGCTCAAGGTCCGCACCGACCGCTTCGCCGCCAAGCCGGCCCCGGCCCTGCTCCAGGGCCAAGCGTTCAGCGCCTATGACAGTGACATCCGCGCCTTGGCCAAGCTCGACATGCAGGCCCACTACGACCTGATCCGGCGCGGCACCGACCGCGACCTGAAGTGCATCCTGATGGGCGTGTCGCGCGACCTGCCGATCAAGCTCGACGCCATCAAGACCGCCAGGACCGACGTCGACCTGAAGACGGCGTTCCTCAACATGGCGGACCTGCTCGAGGACAATGCCGGGCTGATCACCGCGCCGGCGACGGCGGACTCAGGCGTTGACTGCACGCTGGAGTTCGGCAAGGACGCCAACGCCCTGCCGGCGTCATGATCCTTACTTTTTGCCGCTCGTCAGCAACTTGACCATATCGCCAGTGTTGAGAATCTGCGGCAATACCACCGGCTCGGCATTGTTCGGCCCGTAATAGACGTACAGCGGAACGCCCGACCGGCCGAACAGGCTCAAATAGCGCGAGATTTCCGGGTCCTGGTTGGTCCAGTCGCCGACCATGTAGACCGTGCCGGTCTGCTGCAATGCCTCGGCAAATTGCGGCGTCGACAGGACCAGGCGCTCGTTCACCTTGCACGTCACGCACCACGCCGCCGTCAGGTCGACCAGCACCGGCTTGCCCTGGGCGCGCGTGTCGGCCAGGGCCTGAAGGCTGAAATCCTGGTGCGGCAGCAGGCCTTGCCCGGCGTTCTGCGGCTTCGGCGCCGGCGGCAGGGCGGCCGCGACGCCGCAGACCACCACGCCGACGGCCAGCAATCCCGCCTTGGCAAGCTTGGGCAAAGGCAGGCGCGTCACCGCCACAGTCACTCCGGCCAGGGCCAGGATCAGCAGAATCACACCTGCCGTCTGCACCTGCCGGGCGAACACCCACACCAGCCAGATCACCGCCGCGTACATCAGCAGTGACAAGGCCAGTTTCAAACGGTCCATCCATGTGCCGGGCTTCGGCAGGCGGACGGCCACACCCGGCACCAGGGTCACCAGATAGGTCAGGGCGACGAACGGCAGGGCGAACCCGAGACCTAAGGCCAGGAAAATCGCAAAGTTGGTCAGCCCGCCCTGCGCCAAAGCGACGCCGATCGCCGTGGCCATAAACGGTGCGGTGCACGGCGCCGCCACCACCACGGCCAGCACGCCGGTCAGGAAGGCCGACAGCAGCGGCCGCTTCTGGTCCAGGGCGCCCGCTCCTATGCCTTGCAGCGATTGGCCGACCTCGAACACGCCCGACATGTTGAGCGCCACCAGCAGCATGACCACGGCCAGGCCCGCCACCACGAACGGCGACTGCAACTGGAAGCCCCAGCCCAGCGACGCCCCGAAGCGGTGCAGGATATCAAGCACCACCGCCAGGGCGACGAAGCTGATCACCGCCCCGGCGCCGTAGATCAGGGATTCGCTGCGCGCCGCCTTGCCGTCGGCACCGGCCCGCGACAGGCTGAGCAGCTTCATCGACAGGACCGGGAACACGCACGGCATCAGGTTGAGGATCAGCCCGCCGACAAACGCCAACCCCATGGCAATCAGTACACCGGCCAGCGATGTATCGGCCGCGCGCCCAGGCGCTGAACCGAGCCCGTGTACCCCGGGGGCCAGCGGGCCAGGTTGCAGATGCAATTGCTGCGCCGACCCGTTGGTCACGAGAATACCGGAAATCTCGCCATCCGGCAGGGCGGTGCCCGCCGCCTTGACGCGCAGGGTGAAGCCCGTCGGACCAACGTCGAGCACCTCCGGCTCGGCGGGGACGATAAGGTCCTTCTGAGCGGGAAAGAAATAGACATCCTTGAGATCGGCCTCGAATGGAAAGCCGAATTCAATCTGGCCATCACGCAGGTCCACCGTGGCGCCGACGGATCCGTCCTTGTCGCCAACAACAGGTATGCGGCCACGCCCCGCATCGATCGTCTTGCCACCGGCGCCGCGCGCCGTCGTCGCACCGATCTTGATAAGCGTCGACACATCGAGACTTTCCGGAATGCAGACATCCTTGCAGACCAGGAAATCGATATGCGCCTTGAGCGGCAACGCTTCACCGGGTCCAAAATGGCCGCCGCTCTTAAGGTCGGCCAGCAGGATCGTCCGGCCTTCGTAACCGTAGCTCATCAGGCCGGATTCGAGCATACGCACAGGCGTTGGAAACTGCAGCTCGTCCACCGAAAAACCGTCCGGCAAATCCCATTTGACCTTGGGGGGCAGGCCCGTGTCACCCGGATTGATCCAGTAGGTATGCCAGCCCGGCGCCGCCGTATAATCGATGGCGATTTGGAAGCCGTCGCCCGGCCGCACCGTCGCCGCCTCTGTAACCAGTTTGGCCTTGATATGCGGGGATTCGCCGTCCTCAGCGTGAGCGATGGAAACAGCGGAAAACAGGGCCAGCAGGACCAGCACAAAACGACGAAGAAGCCCTGACCGCACGCGTCACCCCTAAGCACTTTCCGAAAAGTGTACCGCACTTTTCGGTTAAAAAGTGCGACAAGCAAAAAAGCTGATGTTCGCGGTCTTATACGATTGAATCCGGCCGGAAGTGACAAGAATTTTCCACGCGTTCACGAATTTTGTTCGCGGAGTTGATCGCCGCTCTCGGCCTTAACCCTAAAACCGCATCGCTTTTTTTCTCCGCCTGAGACCAAGGTCCATTTGGGGGACGCACGCACCACATCGCCTTGTACCGCCCAGGGAGGCCGTCATGTCCTACGATCTACGCCTGATCACGCCGCAATTGACCTTCGCCAGCCAGGCCGAGGAGGCCGCCAATTTCTACGTGTCGATCTTCGAGGACTCGGAAATCCTCAATACGGTCGTCCGCCAGCAGGACGACCCCGGCGGCAAGCAGGGCGATATCCTGACCGTCACCGTGCGCCTGCGCGGCTACGAATATCTCTTCTGCAACGGCGGTCCCCACTTCCATTTCACCGATGCCATCTCGCTGTTCGTCCGCTGCGAAAGCCAGGCCGAGATCGACTTCTACTGGGACAAGTTGACGGCCGGCGGCGGCAAGGAAGGCCAGTGCGGCTGGTTGACCGACAAATTCGGCGTCTCCTGGCAGATCGGCTCAGCCCGGCATTGGGACTACATGAAGAGCAAGGACGCCGAGGCGGTCGACCGGATGTGCCAGGCCGTCTTCACCATGACCAAGATCGACATGATGGCGCTCGATCGCGCTTTCGACGGCAAACCCGCTCAAGTGCCGGCCGATACCCACGCATAGACCCTGGCCGGCGCCGGACCGGTAGCGAAATCCGGTATCGTATATTCGGCCAGGCTTTCCAGGCGGTCGACGGGCAACCAGGCCCGGCCGGGATCGCCGACCAGCGCCTTGGTACCCACTTCAGCACAGCGGTCGAGAAAACCGGTGACCCGCCGCGCGGTTTCTGCATCATAGAATAGGTCGCCGACCAGGATCAAATCGGCTTCCGGCGGCGGTTTATCGAGGATATCGCGGCAGCTCACCGTAAACGCGACCTGATTGGCTGCCGCGTTCAATTCCGCCGCCGCGATTGCATAAGGATCGATATCGAAGGCCTGGACCTGCGCCGCGCCGGCCCGCACGGCGGCGATGGCGACCAGGCCCGATCCGGTGCCGAGGTCGACCACCCGCAATCCCGCCACGCTGTCCGGATGGTCGAGCACATATCGCGCCAGCACCGTTCCGCCCGCCCAATGATAGGCCCAATAGGGCGGCGTCTCGCCAAGCCGCCCAAGCCCGCTAGCCGGATGGCCGCTATAAAGCTGGATTTCCGGTACCGCCGGGCCGGGCTTCAGGCGCAGATTGGCGGTGATGAACGTTTCAGCGTCGCTCACAGATCGACGTTGAGCTTGCGCGCCAACGACAGGATTTCCGTTCGCAATGATCCGTTCGACGACGCCATCATCTTGGTGATCGCCTTGTTGGCGCCGTCGCGGTCGAGCGACAGGATCATGCGCTTGACCTGGCCCAGGCCGGCCGGCGGCATCGACAACCGGTTGAACCCCAGCGCCACCAGCACGAACGCTTCCAACGGCTTGCCGGCAATTTCACCGCAGACGCTGACCGGCGTGCCCGATTCCTCGGCCGCCTTCTGGATCGTCGAAAGCGCCTTCAGCATCGGCGGCGACAAAGCGTCGTAACGCTCGTTCATCTTCGGATTGGTGCGGTCGGCGGCGAACAGGTACTGCGTCAGGTCATTGGTGCCGACGCTGGCGAAATCGACCAGCGGCAGCAGGGCGTCAAGGTGGAACAGGAGCGACGGACACTCGATCATCGCGCCGACGCGCAGCATGCTCGGCAAGGCCCGGCCGCGCCGCCGCGCCCAGGCGCATTCGATGTCGACCATCTCGCGCGCCTGGCGGAATTCATCGACCGAGGCGACCATCGGGAACATGATGCGCAGTTCCCGCCCGCGCGCCGCAATCAGCAGTGCCCGGATCTGCATGCGCAGCAGGGCCGGCCGGTCGAGCCCCATGCGGATGGCGCGCCAGCCCAAAGCTGGGTTTTCCTCGCGCTCCATCTCCATGTACGGCAGGATCTTGTCGCCACCCAGGTCGAGCGTGCGGAAGGTCACCGGCCGGTCGCCGGCGCCATCCATGATGCGCGAATAGAGGTCGACCTGACGGTTGAGGCGCGGCAGGTCTTCCGACACCATGAACTGGAATTCGGTGCGGAACAGGCCGATACCCTCCGCGCCCGTTTCGTTCATGATCTCGATGTCGAATTCCAGGCCGGCGTTCATCAGCAAGGTGACGCGCTCGCCGTCCTTGGTAACGGCGGCCAGGTCCTTGATACGCGAGAATTCGGCGCGGCGCTGCGCCCGGACGTCCATGCGGGTCATGGCCGCACTGGTTATATCCGGACGCGGGCGCAAATAGGCCTCGCCGGTTTCACCGTCGACAATCACCGGATCGCCCTGGGTGACCTTGTCGCGCAGCCCTTGCAGGCGGCCGACGCAGGGAATCTGCAGGGCGCGGGCGACGATGGCGGCATGCGCCGACGACGAGCCCTCCTCGAGGAGGATACCCTTGAGGCGCTTGCGGTCGTATTCCAGCAGATCGGCCGGCCCCAGATCGCGCGCCACCAGGATGGAATCGGCCGGGATTTCCCGCACCATGGTGTTCTTGCCGGCCAGCACGCGCAGCAGGCGGTTGGCCAGGTCTTCCAGGTCGTGCAGCCGTTCGCGCATATAGGCGTCGCGGGCGCTGTTCAGCCGGGCGCGCTGTTCGTTGCGCACGCGCTCGACGGCGGCCTCTGCGGTCAGACCGTTGCGCACGGCTTCGACCAGGTTGCGCGTCCAGCCCCGGTCATGGGCGAACATGCGGTAGGTTTCGAGCACGTCGAAGGTCGGCCCGGCCAGGCCGTGCGCCCCTTCGAACATGGCATCGATCTGTTCGCGCAACACGTCGATGGCGCCGAGCAGCCGCATTTCTTCGGCCGCGGCGTCGTCGCTTAAGAGATGTTCCGGCGTCACCGGCACGTCGTGCAGCACCACCACGCCCAAGGCGATCCCGTCGGCGAAGATGCTGCCCTTCAGACGTTCCGGGCGCGACGGCGCCAGTTCAATGTCCTTGAGTTCCTCGTTGCCGACCAGCTCGCCCGCCGTGACGATCTCGGCCAGCACCATGGCGATGATCTGGAGGTCTTCGACCTCCTCTTCCTCGTATTTGCGCGCCGCCATGTTCTGCACGACCAGCACGCCGATGGTCCGGCCGCCGCGCAGCAGGGGCACGCCCAGGAAGGAACGATACGGGTCTTCGCCGGTTTCCGGTCGGTACGAGAACGACGGATGCTGAGGCGCGTCCATCAGGTTGAGCGGCACGCCGGCGCGCGCCACCTCGCCGACCAAGCCTTCGGACAGACGCATCCGCGTCTTGTGCACAGCGTCGCGATTCAAGCCTTCGGTGGCGAACAGTTCCAGTTCTTCGGAAGTGCGGCGCAGATAGATCGAACACACCTCGGCGACCATCGACCCGGCGATGATGCGCACCACGGCGTCGAGGCGCGCCTGGGCGGACTGCGCCTCCTCCATGATCTCGCGGATTTGCCGCAGCAAGCCGCGCTGGCCGCGCACGGCCAGCTTGGACGGCGTTTTCCCGATGATGGAATCCGTTTTCGCCACCTGTTGCCCTTCTTCCGGAGCTGCGTCCCGCGCGCCCGGTTCATCCCTTTTAGTACGCCTCATGTTATCCAAAAAGTGCGTGCGTATCAGTCAGGCACTTTTTGGCTTGAGGCTGTAGATTGTGAGTTTCTTTCGGCGCGCTGTCTAGCCGTCGCGGTTGCAATCGCGCAAGTCACGATCCGGTTATCATCACTTTGATTTAACAGTCTGATACAATTGGACGAATTTGCGGCAGCGCACGCGCCGGCGCTTAGAAATCGCGCGTGAAGCCGATATCCATGCGCAGCCGCTTGTAATTATAATTATGAATGCTGGAATCGTTGCGCTGCACCGCCACGGAAATATAGGGCGTGGCGCCGTAGATCACCACATCCCGCTTCGAGAACCGCGCCAGCAGCTGGCCATAGGTATCGTTGCGGCGCAGGCCGGCAAACAGCGGGTTGCTGTTATATTGCCGGCTGCGCGCGGTCGCCTCGACATAGGCGAAGGTTGACCACGGCCCCTGCAACAGCCGCCCGGCCTTGACCTGCTGTTCGGAGAAGCTCAGCGTGTCGAAGGTCGCGCCGCGGCGCGCCACCACCGCGTCGAATATCCACAGGGCGGACGCGTCCAGATATTTGACCCGCTTCACCTCGGCGCGGTAATTCCAGTGCACGCCGATAGTCTTGTACTTGACGTCCAGGCGATCGGCGCTGACGTCGCCCGCCCACAGAACGTTGTTGCCATACGTGTCGCCGTGCAGGGAGAGACCCGCGCCACTCATGGCGAGGGCGCTGCCCAGCCACTGCGAGATGGCGCGGCCGTTGACCGACACGTGCGAGACATGGCCGAAAGTCCATTCCGGCCCCGACTGGATGGACAGACTGCGGCTGTCGTAGAGACGGCCCGGATCGTGCGTACCGGCCGCCAGGATGTTGGTCCGGATGCCCAGGCCCGGCGACAAGGCGATCAGCTTGCCGACTCCGACATAGCCGCTGACGGCAAAACCGTCCTTCTTGCCGCCGGGGGCGGACTCGTTGAATGGCAGGCCGTAGATGGCCAGGCGGGTGATATCGGTGGTGTCGTTGAGATTGTTGTTGGCCGTCAGCGCGGCGCCGGCCCAAACGTGCCAGGCCTTGCGCTGCACGATGCCTTCCAGGCGCGAATGCGCCTCCATCGCCCGGCCGTCGTCCAGCCCGCCGGCCAGGGCCAGGCGATAGTCGAGCGTCGCCTGGCGCTCGCGCTTGTGCCGGAAGTGGATGTTGGCGATCTCGAAGCGGGCCAGGCCGTCGTTCGGATCCTTCGACAGCCGGTGTTCCAGCAGGATGACGGCCTTGTCGTCCTGGCCGGTCCGTTCCAGCAGGTGGATCTTCAGCAGGAAACCCTTCTCGTCGGCCAGCAGGTCCGGCCGGCTGTTCAGCAGGTCCAGGGCCTCCTGGTACCGGCCGGAGGTGAGCATCGCATTGAGTTCGGGCGGATATCCGGCGTCGGTCGGCAGGTCGTTGATGGCGGCAACCGGCGCGGCGGCCAGGACGGGCGCGCCCCAAAGGGCGCACGCGGCCACCACGGGCGCGGTCAGCCACTTCACGTCAAATCGCTGCGCTTTTCTGGCGCACGTCAAAACCCCCACTACGCTACTCTCCCGGTACTTATCAATTGTTGAGCGAGGGTATAGCAAGGCGACGGCGAGTCAAGCCACCCAGCCGCGAGCGCGCGAGCGCGTTATATCGCCAGTCATCATTTGGGTGATAATGAACCAATAGTCGATTCGCTGTCGCCGACCTCCGGGAGCCTGTCATGAGCGAAACCATGTTGTTTTGTGACCTGAGCGTCAAAGGCCAGGTCCGCGCCGCCCTGTGGACCCGGGGACGAGGCCTGGGCGCGCAAGGCCGTTATGCCGCCGCCACCGCACCGGAATTCGAGGCGGCCGTTCTCGAGTTTCTCGAACAGAATGACGCGCCGTTCCTGACCGCCGCCGCCCTGGCCGCGCCCGGCTGGGAGGAAGGCGGCATCCAGCACATGCCCAACCACGGCTACAGCCTCGAGCGGGAATGGCTGCGCAAGGTCTTCAACATCAACCGCGTGCACATGGTCAACCCGACCGTGGCCCGCGCCCTGTCGATCGAGAGTCTCGACGCCGGCGACTACGAAGTCCTGAATGCCGGCGAGAACGATCCCGACCAGGCCAAGTGCATCGTCGGCACCGGTCCCGGCCTCGGCATGGCCATGCTGATCCAGGACCATTACGGCGAATGGACGGCCTTTTCCGGCGCCGGCGGCCACAACGACCTGATCATCATCACCGAACGGGAGTGGAACGTCTATCAGGCGCTGGCCGCCAAGTTCGGGCGTGTATCGACCGAGCGCGTCGTCTCCCTGAACGGCCTGTCGGAAATCTGGCAGGCCCTGGCTCCGGACGCAAACCAGGCCCCTGCCTCGGCCGAAACCATCGCCGCCATGGCCAAACAAGGCGATGCCCGGGCGCGCGAAGCCGTTGATCTATGCCTGACCTGGCTGGCCCGGGCTGCGTCGGACATGGCCCTGATGCTCGGGGCGCGCGGCGGCGTCTACCTGACCGGAGAATTGATGGAACTGCTCGACAGCCTGCTCGACCGGGACCGTTTCCGCGACACCTTCTGCTACAAGGGCCGCCTGACGCGTTACCTGGAAGCGGTGCCGATCTACATCATCAAGTCGCACGAATGCGAATTCAAGGGCCTGGCGACGCTGTTCGCCTAGCCGGATTACGGCTTTGTCCGCCGATCCGTGTCTTCTCGTCAGATAGTTGTCTGGACTTAGCCCGTCCGGGCACGTCACGGGCGTCCCCCCTCACCGGACGCCCGTTTCTCATCGAGGGAAAGAGGCCGTGGCCTGGCGATCGTCCGAAATCCATCCACCTGTCGTGGCGATTTTCGTCGGCTGTCTGCTGTGCCTGATCGGCGCGTACCTGCTGTGGCTGACCGTGAAGGTCCACCGAAAACAACACTTCAAGGCGCTTAAACACCTTCTCGGTCAACAGGAAGCGCAGCGCAGCCGGCTGCTGTTCTGGGCGTTGCTGGTCATGGCGGCGACCTGTCTGATTTCGGCGCTCGCCGGTTTCGGCCTGCCGTTTCCCTGGGAAGGCTACCTGATCGACGCCGAGTAACGCCTTGGCATCTACGCCGCGCGTAGGTCCTTGACGAAATCTTCCACCGCCTCGTCCAGCTCGCCCGCCCGTTCCGTCAGTTGACCCGACAACGCCATCAGTTGCGACGACGCCGCGCCGGTCATCTGCGCCGCCCGGCCGACCTCGTGGATCGTGTCCGTCACCCGCGCCGTGCCGTCGGCGGCGCGCGCCGTGTTGCCGGCGATTTCCGTCGTCGCCGCGCCCTGCTGTTCGACGGCCTGGGCAACGCTGGCCGAGATGCTGCGGATATCGGCGATGGTGGTGACGATGCGGCCGATCGAGCCGACGGTCCGTTCCGTTGCCGTCTGAATCTCGCCGACCTTGCGGGCGATGTCGTCGGTCGCCTTTGCCGTCTGCGTGGCCAGTTGCTTGACTTCCGACGCCACCACGGCGAAGCCCTTGCCGGCATCGCCAGCCCGGGCCGCTTCGATGGTGGCGTTGAGCGCCAGAAGATTGGTCTGCGAGGCGATGTCGTGGATCAGGTTGACCACCTCGCCGATGGCATGGGCGGCATCCGCCAAGACGCGGATTTCCGTTTCCGTGCGTGACGCTTCGTCGGACGCCTCGGCGGCAACATGCGCCGCCCGCCCGACTTGGTCGTTGATCTCGCGCACCGACACGTCCATTTCCTCGGTAGCCGCCGCCGCCGTCTGCACATTGCCGGCGGCATTTTCGGCGGCGCCGGAGACCACCTGAGCCTGGCGCGTCGTCTCTTCCGCCGTGGCCGCCAGGCTCTGGGCGGCTTCCGACACTTCCCCGGACGATTTGACGAAGGCCCGCGCCAGGGCGCCCATGCGCGTTTGGAAGCTGTCGGCGATCGCCTCGCGTTCGGCCTTCAGCCGCTCGGCGCTGGCGGCTTCCGTCTCGGCGGCCTGGGCGCGCAGCCGCTCAGTCTCGGCCAGCCCTTTGCGGAACACCTCGGCCGTCTTCGCCATGGCGCCCAGTTCGTCCTTGCGCTCCTGCCCCGGCACGTCGACGCCGAGCTGCCCTTTGGCCATCGCCGCCATGCTGTCGTTGAGCGTCTGCATCGGCGCCACGATGCCCGACCGCGTCAGCCAGATGGCGACACCGGCCACCAAAGCCAGCCCGCCGAGCACCGACGCCAAGGTAACCCACACCGTCTCGTCGGCGCGCTTGTTTAATCGATTGACCAGGCTTTCGTTGGCAACGATGGTCTGGTCGACCATGGCCGACAGGTCGGCGATGACCTCGGCCAGCTTCGGCCCGCAGGCGTTATGCATATGGGAGATCGCCCCGTCACGGTCGCCGGTCTTGGCGATGCGGAGGGTTTCGCTGCAGGTACTGTTCAGGACGGCCCTGTAGGCGCCCTGCAGATCGGCGAGCTCCTTCTGCCGCTCCGGCATCAGCTTCATGGCCAGGCCCATTTCGCTGTCGAACGAAGACTGGCTGACGCCGGCGTCCTTTTCGGCACTGGCCGACGTGGCGGCATTGTCGGCCGTCACCTGGCCCAGGATGGCGCGCGACATGGCCACGGCATGATGTCCGGCCCGCGACAAGGCGACGTTGGCCCGGGCCGGCCCGACCAGGGCGGCATCATAATCGTCGGTGATGGCGGTGATCTGCCAGGAAGCGAACCCGGCGGCGGCGACGGACACCAGGGCCATCAGCGACAGAAGCCCCAGCACCTTGGCCAGCATCGGCATGTTTTTCAGCATCGTATGTTCTCAAACCATTACAGTGCGGGTCCGGATCAGGCCGCCCGCAGATCCTTGACGAAATCCTGTACCGCCGCGTCCAGTTCACCCGCCCGCTCGGACAGGTGTCCGGACAACGACATGAGTTGCGACGACGCCGCGCCGGTCATCTGCGCCGCCCGGCCGACGCCCTGGATATTGTCGGTCACCTGGCTGGTGCCCTGCGCGGCCGAAGCGGTGTTGCGGGCGATCTCGCTGGTCGCCGCGCCCTGCTGCTCAACAGAGGCGGCAATAGCAGTCGAGATCGAGCGCACGCCGGTGATCGTCTCGACGATGCGCTCGATCGAGCCGACCGTGCGCTGCGTCGCCGACTGGATTTCCGCCACCTTGGCGCCGATATCGTCCGTTGCCTTGGCCGTCTGGGTCGCCAGCTGTTTGACCTCGGAGGCGACGACCGCGAAACCATTGCCGGCTTCGCCCGCGCGGGCGGCTTCAATCGTGGCGTTGAGCGCCAACAGATTAGTCTGCGAGGCGATGTCGGTGATCAGGCTGACCACCTCGCCGATCTTGCTGGCCGCTTCGGACAGGATGCGGATTTCGTTTTCGGTGCGCGCTGCCTCGGTCGAGGCCTCGAGAGTCACCTGCGCCGCCGAATTGACCTGACTGCCGATCTCGCGGATCGACACGGTCATTTCCTCGGTCGCGGCGGCAGCCGTCTGGACATTGTCCGCCGCCTCGCCGGCCGCGCCGGACACGGCGTGCGCCTGCCGTGTCGTTTCCTCGGCGGTGGCCGCCAGGCTCTGCGCCGCTTCCGACATTTCGCCGGAGGACTTGACCAGCGACGCCGCTAGGGCGCCCATCTTGGCCTGGAAGGAATCGGCTATGGCGTGACGTTCGGCGCGCAGCTTTTCGGCGTTTTCCGCTTCGGCCTGCGCCGCCTGGACGCGCAGCCGTTCTGTTTCCTCCAGCCCGCGCCGGAACACCTCGGCCGAGCGCGCCATGTCGCCCAGTTCGTCCTTGCGGTCCTGGCCCGGGACATCGACGGCCAGTTGGCCTTTCGACATGGCCACCATGGTCGCGGTCAGCGCCTTGACCGGCCCGACAATCGCCGATCGCGTCATCCACAGCGCCATCCCGGCGACGATGAACAGCCCGCCAAATAGGCCGCCCCAGGTAATGCCGACCGTACGTTTGGTATCGGCGCCGGCGGCCGCCGAAGCGGCGGCATTGTCGGCCTGGGTGTCCTCGACCACCTGGACCATGGTCTTTTCCAGCTTCTGGATCGCCGGATCGCAGTTGGCCTTCATCGCCTTGAGCGCATCGGCATCGTCGTCCGACAGAGCGAATTGTCGTGTCGGGGCGCAGGTCTGGTCAAGCGCCGCGTCGTAGCTCGACTGGATGCCATGGATGCGGCCGCTTTCCTGCGGCAGGTCCTTGAGCGCCTCGTTGGTTTCCTGGGTGAACGAGCTCTGGGCTTGTTTCAGGTCGCCGGTCGCCTCATCGAGATCGGCCGAGTCGGTGGACGACACCAGCTTGTAGAAGGCTGTCTCGGCCCGCAAAATCTGCTTGGACGCCCGCTCCATGTCGACGGCGGCGACGCCGGGGCCGGATATCACCCGGCTGTATTCGGCGCCGATGGCGGTCATGCGGGTGGTGGTGAAAGCAACGGCCGCGATGACGACGACGGCCAGCAGGGACAGCAGGGCAAACACCTTGCCGAGCATGGGGATATTCTTGAACGACACCTTTAAAACCTCGTACGCAAAGGGCGGCATTCGCAGATGTCAAACAAGAGGTCCCGGCTGGTCTCGAATTTGGCGGTCTTCGTATGTCTGGATGCTTCGCAAACCTAGGCGGTTACGGTTAACGCCGGGTGAAGATTTCGCCGTCTGGTTGATTCAGAGACACAACAAAACGCCCCCTCGGTGAGGGGGCGCATTGCATTCCAGGTTGGCCACAAGCCAGGTCGGTGTCAGGCGCCGATCTTGTCCAGGCCATAGGCCGCGTGCAGGGCCCGCACGGCCAGCTCGGTATAGGCCTCGTCGATCAGCACGCTGATCTTGATTTCCGACGTCGAGATGACCTGGATATTGATGCCCTTCTCGCTCAACGCGCGGAACATGGTCTCGGCCACGCCGGTGTGCGAGCGCATGCCGACGCCGACGATCGAAATCTTCGACACTGTATCATCCAGGCGGATGTCGTCGAAGCCGATCTCCGCCTTGGCGGCCGTCATGCTGTCGACGGCGGTCTGGGCGTCGCGGCGGCCGACCGTGAAGATCTGGTTGGCATAGTCGCCGGAGCGCTTTTCCGACTGAACGATCATGTCGACATTGATATTGGCCGCCGACAGCTTGCCGAACACCGCCGCCGAGATGCCGATCTTGTTGGGCAGGCCCAACAGGGTGATCTTGGCTTCATCACGGCTGAAGGCCACGCCGGAAACGATATGCTTTTCCACGATTTCTTCCTCGTCGCACACGATGGTGCCTTGGTCTACGTTGTCGCCGGGCTCGACGAAGGACGACAGCACGCGCACCGGGACGCGCTGCGCCATGGCCAGTTCGACCGAACGCGTCTGCAGGACCTTGGCGCCCAGCGACGCCATTTCCAGCATTTCTTCAAATGAAATCTTCTTGAGGCGCCGCGCCTTCTGTTCGATGCGCGGATCGGTGGTGTAGACGCCGTCGACATCGGTATAGATGTCGCAACGCACGGCCTTGACCGCCGCCGCCACCGCCACCGCCGACGTATCCGAACCGCCGCGGCCGAGCGTGGTGATGCGGCCGGACTCGGTCACGCCCTGGAAGCCCGGCACGACGACGATCTGGCCGGCGTCCAGCGCCGTTTCCAGCTTGGCCGGCGGGATGTCGAGGATGCGCGCCTTGCCATGTACGTCAGAGGTCAGGATCGGCACCTGCCAGCCCAGCATGGTGACGGCGTCATAGCCCATATTGCGCAGGGTCATGCTGAGCAGACCCGCCGTCACCTGCTCGCCCGACGCCACGACCACGTCGTATTCGTCGTCGCCTTCTATGGCGTTGCCTATTGCCTTGCCGGCGCCGTCGGTCCAGGCCACCAGTTCGTTGGTCTTGCCGGCCATGGCGGACACGACGACCGCGACCCTGTGCCCGGCGTCGGCTTCGGCCGCCACCAGGCGGGCCGCCCTGCGGATGCGTTCGAGGTCGGCCATGGAGGTGCCGCCGAACTTCATCACCAAACGCGTCATTGACAGAAATTCCTTGTTGCGGATCAAGGACAACGCCTTGACCCCTTATCTTAAAGCGGCGCATATAGCCGCGAAGACCTAGGACCGCAAGGATTTATCCGGCGGAGTTGAGATATGTCCGAGACCGCAACATCATCTTCAGGCACCGCTGAAGGATTTAGCATCGACGAGGGCGAAGTGGCGCGCTTTTCGGCGCTGGCCGCCAAGTGGTGGGACCCGAAAGGCGAGTTCGCGCCGCTCCATCGCTTCAATCCGACGCGCGTCGGTTTCGTGCGCGACACCTGCCTGGACTATTTCAAATTGGACGCCCGCGAACGCGCCCCGTTCAAGGGGTTTCAACTGCTCGACGTCGGCTGCGGCGGCGGACTGCTCAGCGAACCGATGTGCCGGATGGGCTTTACCGTCACCGGCCTGGATGCCTCGGAAAAGAACATCGGCACCGCCAAGGCGCATGCCGACCAGGGCGGCCTCGACATCCGCTATCTCAACCAGACGGTCGAACAGCTGGCGACCGCTGGCGAAGTCCTTTATGACGTCGTGCTGTGCATGGAGGTGATCGAGCACGTCGCCGATCCGAAAAGCTTCCTGCAGACCTGCGCGTCCCTCGTAAAGCCTGGCGGCCTCCTGGTCTGCGCCACCCTGAACCGCACCGTGAAAGCCAAGGCTCTTGCAATCGTCGGCGCCGAATACATATTGAGGTGGGTGCCGGCCGGAACGCACGACTGGAACAAGTTCCTCCACCCGTCCGAAATCCACGATTTCCTGAAAGAGACGCCGTTACACGCCGAACCGGCCGTGGGCGTGACGTTCAATCCGCTGACGCACCAATGGCGCTTGTCGGACGACACCGACGTCAACTATATGATCGTCGCCAAATACTACAACTGACCCCATGACCACCACCACCCTCGTCAAGGCCTGGACCGGCGCCCAGCAGCGCCTCAAGGCCGCCGGCATCGACAGCCCCGCCATCGATGCCCGCCTGCTGCTCGAAGCGGCCACCGGCGCCACCCGCGCCGACATCCTCACTGATCCGCACCGCGAGGTCAGCGTCGACCAGGCCGACGTCCTCGACGGCTGGCTGGCGCGCCGCGAAAAGCGCGAACCCGTCGCCCGTATCCTCGGCCGCAAAGGTTTCTGGAAGCTGCTGCTCAACCTGACCGACGCCGTCCTGGTGCCCCGGCCGGAAACCGAGTGCATCGTCGACATGCTGCTCAAGCGCACCCAGCCCGTCCAGGCCTTCAGCCTGGCCGATCTCGGCGTCGGGTCCGGGGCGATTCTCCTGTCGGTCCTGAGCGAACGCCCGGCCGCCAAGGGCGTCGGCACCGACATTTCCGAGGACGCCCTGGCCGTGGCGCGCGACAACGCGGCGGGCATCGGCCTGGATCGCCGCGCCGCCTTCCTGCGCACGTCCTGGGGCTCCGGCCTGGCCGACGCAAGCTTCGATTTCGTCGCCTCCAATCCGCCCTATATCCGCTCTGAGGTGATTCCCACCCTCGATCCGGAGGTCCGCCACCACGATCCGCACCTGGCGCTCGACGGTGGCGAATCGGGCCTTAACGCCTATGTCGAACTGGCGCCGGAAATTTTCCGCCTGCTCAAACCGGGCGGCCAGGCCTTTGTCGAGATCGGTTTCGACCAGTCGGAAGACGTTGAAAGTCTTATGAAAAAGGCAGGGCTGACCGACGTTTCCACCTACCTCGATCTATCGAACCTTCCCCGCGTCGTAACGGGGAAGAAACCCGTATCTTAAAAATACCACTTGGCAGGAAGCCTTTGATCCGCTAAGCCTATATTGTCTTCACCCCATCGCGAGCACTTGCCGGACATACTTTCTTAAGGAAGTCGCGGCCAGTATCACGGACATGGGGTTGTGTGAGAGCGCCAGACGCATCCGGGCCGAAAAACGGTCCTGATCAAGGGGTCCAGCGCCATCGTTAAGCCAAGACAAATTGCCAGGTTGAAGCCCGCCTAAGCTTATTTGCCTGTTCGACAGGCGGCACCTGCGCAACGAACCTTTAGACATTTTCGCCGCCCGGAGTGCGTCCAAATCCCGGCGGAGCGTAAGAGAGAAGTCGCATAACATGAAAGATTTCCGGGGCATGAAACGGCAACGCAGCCGCAACCGCAAACCCTCTGGCAACCAGAACAATCCCAACCGCGCCTACGAATCGAACGGCCCGGAAGGCACCAAGGTGCGCGGCAACGCCCAAACCATTTACGAGAAGTACCAGCAGCTGGCCCGCGACGCCAACTCGTCCGGCGACCGCGTGCTGGCTGAAAACCATCTTCAGCACGCCGAGCACTATTTCCGCCTGATCCGGCAGATGCAGCCACAGCGTCCGGTGTCGGAATTCGTCCAGCGCGATCCGTTCTCCAACGGCTATGACGATTTCGACGACGAGATCGAAACCGAAGCCGCGCCCACCGAGGCAGAGGGCGACACCGGCGTGCCCGGCGAGGAGCAGCCTAATCTGGAAGACAATGGCGGCAACGGTCGCCAGCGCTTCGAACAGCGTGACCGCAACCGGGACCGCGATCGCAACGGCAACCGCGATTTCCGCGACAACCGCAACCGCGACCAGCAACGCAGCTTCGAGCCGCGCAATAACGGCGGCGAAGACGGCGGCGAGTTCGACGGCGGCCGCCGCGAAAGCCGCCGCGAACGCTATGAACGCCGCCGCCAGCAACGCCTGAGCGAGCAGGAACAGAACGTCGGCAACGGTAATGGCAATGGTGGCCCGAGTTATATCGCCTCGACCGAGCCCCTGGGCGCGTCGAACGGCCGTGGCCCGGCCCAGGCCGACCTGGCTTTCGAACCACCCGCCACGCCGCAGCCGGAAGTCCGCGAACGCCCGGCCCGGCAAAAACCCGAAGCCAGTGGCGACGACGCCTCGCACTTGCCGGCCTTCCTGCGCGCCCCGACGCCGGTAGCGGCTCCGGCCGCCGAAGCCGAGGAACCCGCCGCCAAGCCAAAGCGCGGTCGGCCCAAGCGCAAGACCGAAGAAGCGACGGAAGAAGCCTAAAAGAAAACCCTCCGGCAAGCCGGAGGGTTTTTTGCTTGGGAATCCCGCAGGTTTTCAGTCTGTTGTCTTCTCCGCGACATGCTCCGGCAGATGCCCGAACACCGCCTGGTGAATCTTCGGCCCGAAGCCGAGCAAATGGACGACGAGTACAATCGCCGCCACATGCGCCAGGATGATCGCTATCCATTTGACATGGCCGCCATGGCCGTGCGTGCCGCCGTGCATCCTATCCTCCGTTGTGGGTTGGCGAAGCGACGATAGCGGGTTACACTGTTGATCCGAAACCGTTTTCCCGGACAAACCGGGCTGAATGTCCTGTATCTTGCACCCGCCCCTGCCTGTCCGGAAAAAGGAGCCACATGCCGCACCAGACCGACCGCCGCAGCGCCCGGACCCGCGCGCGCCTGCATGGCGCGCTCAAGTCGCTGGCCGTGACGCGCGGCTACGATCATCTATCGGTGCAGGACATCTGCGACGCCGCCGATGTCGGACGGTCGACCTTCTACGCCCACTATGCCGGCAAGGATGACCTGAAACGCGGCGGCCTGGACTATCTGAAAGCGGAATTGCACCAGGCTCGCGACGGCCGGATGCTGGGCTGGACGGCCGCCTTGTTCGCGCACGGCCGCGACCATCTCGCCCTGTATCGCGCCCTGCATGGTGGCCCAGGCGAGGCGGTCAGTCTCGACGGCATCCAGGCCATGCTGACGCAAATGATCGACGAAGATTTCAAGGCCGCCAGGATGGATGTGGCGACGCGACGCCATAAGGTCCGCTTCACCACTGGGGCCTTATTAGCCATGCTGACGGCGTGGCTGGACGGCGGCGCCAAGGAGCCGCCCGAAACGATGGACGCCCTGTTCCATCAGATGTTGGAAAACGGCCTGAGAGCCTAGTTCAGCTTCTTCTCCACGGCCACGGCCTTATTCGGCCCGCCAGTCAGCCGCTTGCCTTCCCCGCGTTTCGGCGGCGTGAATACCGGCAGGGCCGCCACCGGCACGCCGTCCTCGACCAGCGCCTTGACCTCGTCCGGCGTCGCCTCGCCATAGATCGGCCGTTCCGGCGCCACGCCTTCGTGCATGTCGCGGGCCTCGCTGGCAAATTCCGACCCAACGTAATCATGCGTCGACTCGACATGCTGGCGCAGCTTGTACAGGGCCTCGGCCACTGCCTTGCGCGTCTCTTCCGCTTTTTCGGAAGTGCGCACCTGCGGCGCCATGATGGCTTTTGACACGCTCGACGTGCCGCACAGCGGGCATTCGATCAGGCCCTGAGTGGCCTGGTCGTCGAAGCCGTCCGACGACGAAAACCAGCCTTCGAAGTCGTGCCCCGCCTCGCATTTCAACGCATACTTTATCATTATACTCTGAACTCTCTGTCGTGCCTGAGCTGCGGCAAGGCCTGCCGCGCTTTGGCAACTTCACTGAAATCGAGCCGCACCCGCAACACCGCCGGCCGGTCGTGGTCCAACTGGGCGATCACCTGGCCCCAGGGGCCGACCACCATCGAGTGGCCATAGGTGAACCGCCCGTCCTCATGCGCGCCGCCCTGGGCCGGCGCCAGGATAAAGGCGCCGGTCTCAATCGCGCGCGCCCGCATCATGACGTCCCAATGCGCCTGTCCGGTCGGCACGGTGAAGGCGGCGGGAACCGCGATCAGGTCCGCACCCTGCTTGGCCAGGGCGCGATAGAGATAGGCAAAACGCACGTCGTAACAGATGCTTAAACCCAGCCCGCCCCACGGTGTTTCCGCCGCCACCGCCTGTTCACCGGGCCGCGTGGTGGCGCTTTCGCGATAGGACTTGCCGTCCGGCGTGTCCGCGTCGAACAGGTGCACCTTGTCATACCGTGCGGTGATCTCGCCGGTGTCGTCGATCAGCAGCGACCGGTTGGCCGACTTGTCCGAATTTTCGGCTTTAATAATAGCCGATCCGATCAGGATCGACGTCTTCAGGTCACGCGCCAGTTGCCGGACACCGGCGACGAACACGTCCTGCTCTTCGGAAACCAGCTTCTGCGCCTTCAGGTCGCGCCGCTGCTCCATCATGTTGGCGCATTCCGGCAGCAGAACCAGTTGCGCGCCGTTCGCCGCTTCCTCGATCAGCGGCCGGGCGTGGGCCAGCGCCGCCATCTGGTCGGCCGGCGTGCAGGTCTGCACCAGGGCGACGTCGAGAAAAGTTTCCATCACGCTGCCAGCAGCGGGTCCAGCCCGCCATTGCGATCGAGCGTGGTGATGTCGTCGCAGCCGCCGATATGCCGGTCGTCGATGAAGATCTGCGGATAGGTGGCGCGGCCGGAGCGCTCGATCATTTCGTCGCGCGCTTCGCCGTCATTGGCGTCGATTTCGGTGAATTCGGCGCCCTTGCGCTCCAGAAGCGCCTTGGCGCGGGTGCAGTAACCGCAAGCGGGGCGGGTATAGATTTCGATCTTGGCCATGAGGAATACTAAAACTCGGATACTAACAAAAACCAACTGAGGTTTCCTGAATATAGGCAGTTACGGTTACAAATTAAAGCCTTTTGGGTCGAGCCCGTCTTCCGCCGCCACGGGTACCGCCCGGGCAAGGACCAGCGTATCGACCCGTCTGGCCCCGGCTTTCAGCAACGTGACGGCGCAGGCCCGCAAGGTAGCGCCGGTGGTGAAGACGTCGTCGATCAGCACCACGTGCCGGTCTTTTATGCGCTTTTCCTCGCCCTTCGGCAGGGCGAAGGCGTTGCGCACATTGTCCCAGCGCGCCTCGGGCGATCGGCCCTGCTGTTTGGTCATCCGCACCCGGTGCAGCGAATCGGGCAGGTACTCGATGCCGGTTAGTCGCGCCAACGGCCGCGCCAATTCCGCCGACTGATTGTAGCGCCGCCCAAGCAACCGCGTCCAATGCAAAGGCACCGGCACCACAGCATCGGCTTCGGACAGGATTTCCGCCCCGGCCCGTTGCAGCCAGCGCACCAGCATCGGCCGCAGATCGAGCCGGTCGCCATGCTTAAAGCCCAGAACGATCTCGCGCGACGCCTCGCCATAGACGCACGCCGCCCGTGTTTTCACGAACGGAAAGGGCTTGGCCTCACAGGCCTGGCACAGATTGCCCAAACCTTCTTGCCCACCAACACCAAAATGCAGGCCGTCAAATGGCCGGGCGCACATGTCGCAGCCTTCGTTGTCGAGAAAGCGGATGCGGTTCCAGGCTTCAGCCGCCATGCCGGCCTGCTGCAGAGCGCCGCTATTGGTATTGAAACCGTGCGGCGGAAATACCAGATCGAGGCCGCGTGACCAGATCGCCCGGCCGCGCGGCGCCGCCTGCGTGGCGACAAAACCCTTAACCTCAGCGGCGATATGCCCTAAACGGGACGTCAATTTCGCCAAAGTAGTTCCCCTGATGACGCCGCGTCTCTTCGACCGTTCCCTGCTGGCCCGCCGCCTTGATCGCGCGGCGAACGGCTTCGCGCAAGCCCGTTTTTTGAAGGCGCGCGCCGCTGAAGATATGCTCGAGACCCTGAGCGCTATCAATCGTCATTTCGATCTGGCGCTCGACATCGGCGCCCGGGACGGCACCTTCGCCGAGGCCTTGCAGGGCTCGGATGCGGCCGCCAAGATCGGCCTGCTGATCGAAGGCGACTTGTCGGAACGCTTTACCGGCCCCGGCCCACGTGTCGTCATGGACGAGGAACAACTGCCGTTCGGCGATGACAGCCTCAATCTGATCGTCAGCACCTTGAACCTGCACACGGTCAATGACCTGCCTGGCGTGTTGGTGCAAATCCGTCGCGCCCTGAAACCCGACGGCCTGTTTATCGGCGCCCTATTCGGCGGCGAGACGCTGAAGGAGCTACGCGCCTGCCTGATGGAGGCCGAGCTGGAGGTGCGCGGCGGTTACGGCCCGCGTATCGCGCCGTTTGCCGAAGGGGCCGACCTGATCGACCTGATGAAGCGCACCGGCTTTGCCATGCCGGTCGTCGATTCCGACAGAGTGGAAGTGACCTACGACCATCCGCTGAAACTGCTGGCCGACCTGCGCGCCATGGGCGAGAGCAACATCCTTATCGACCGACCGCGCAAGAGCCTGAATAAGGCGATCCTAGGCCGGCTGTGCGAGCTTTACTTCGAACGTTTCGGAAATAATGAGGGCCGCGTGCCGGCGACCTTTGAAATCGTAACCCTATCCGGCTGGAAGGCACACGAATCGCAGCAGAAGCCACTGAAACCAGGTTCAGCCAAGACGCGCCTGGCCGATGCCTTGAACGTCAAGGAAATCAAGCTTTAGGACTGGCGTTGATGAACAGCTTGCGCAAGGACGGCGTGTCCTTGCTGCTGATGTCGTGGATGCGCCATTGCCCGCCGACCTTGGCCAGGTGATAGGTCAGCACCTTCGGCTTGGCGTCGCCGGTGTCGCGTAGGTCGACCACCGCCACCGCCGTGTCGGCGTCCTCGGACTTGATCGTGATGTCGGCGCTCAGCTTGTCATAGTCCTGGCAGTCGCAGATCGGATCGCCATCCAGCGGCCCGACGTCGCCGTCCGGCGTCGCCTTGTCGGCGGCGTCCATCAGCGACAGCAGCTGCGGATCGAAATAGTTTTCCGGCACGTCGAACGGCGAAAAGTTCGATTTCGAGTCCGTATAATGGGCATAAAGCGCCGTTAGGAAGGCCTTTGGATCAGCGGGCGCGGCGGCCACCGACGCCGCGGCCGGGGCGGCGGAAGACGCATCAGGTTGCGGCGTGGACGCAGGCTTGGAACAGGCCGTCACACCTAAGGCGGCCATAAACACCAGCGCTACGTTGGAGACCTTCATGTCATACCCTCCCATCGATGGGGAAGGTTGTACGATGTTTTCGCGTCTTGCGCTATATCGTTACGGTCACAGGCGTCGAAAGTCGCAAGCGCCGAAAAATCATAGACGTATGAGATGCGCCGCCAGCATGGCGTAGACGGCGATGCTGAAACTGAGCAGCAGGGTCAGCTGTCGCAGCAGCACGACAAAGCCGTGGCGCAAGGGATGGCCGTGATGGTGCGCCGCCCAGGATTGCAGGCGTTGACGCTGGAATTGGTTGTCACGCGGATCGCGGACCCGGTGATTGGCGGACTTGCGATAGATCGGACCTTGGGTCATGGCTTTGATCTCCCGGTTACTCGCCTCATGCGGAACGCGAGGCGCTACTGGCCTCATCTTGCGCCCCGACGGTGAACCGGTCGTTGCCAAAACTCCTTAAGGGAAACTTACGGTTTCGGCGTGAAAAACACTTCAACCTTCTGGCATAGGCAGGTGAAGCCTTCGCCGTAGCTCGACACCACATGCACCAGGGAAAACTCGGCGAACTGCGGGAAATAGCGGCCGAAGATGCCGGCCAGGCTGTC
>CAYULN010000247.1:0-3581 GCA_964445605.1 uncultured Caulobacteraceae bacterium
ACTTCCGGCACCGCCGTCACCTACACACCGAACAGCGGCTATTCGGGGGGCGACAGCTTCACCTATTCGCTGTCCGACGGGCATGGCGGCACGGCTTCGGCCACGATCTCCATCACCGTCTCGGCCTCGACCGGCTCCACCGAAACGGTCCTGAGCGTCACGCAGATCAGCTATGACGCCGCCTGGCAGCCGACCTGCACGGCCGTGCGCATGAACCCGGCCGCCTTCGCCACCGCCCCGGCCGACGCCTGCACTCCGGGCACGCCGGGCGGCTACGGCAACGACCGCATCACCCGCACCGTCTACGACAATGCCGGCCAGGTCACCGAGGTCGACCAGGCCTGGGCCACCCCGCGCCAGCGCGCCTATGCCCGCTACACCTACTCCAACAACGGCCAGAAGACCTCCGAAACCGACGCCAACGGCAACCGGACGATGTACGTCTACGATGGCTACGACCGGCTGTCGCAGGTGCAGTACCCGTCGACGACCCTGGGCTCGGGCGACATCAACACGGCCGACTTCGAGTCGTTCGGTTACGACAACAACGGCAACAAGACTTCGTGGCGCCGCCGCAACGGCAAGGTCGTCGGTTACACGTACGACGCCCTGAACCGGCAGACCTTCATGGATGTCCCCGTGTCGCCCGGCAATGCCAACGACACCGATATGGACGTCTATACGCTCTACGACGTCCAGGGCCATGTGCTGTCGCGGCACTTCGGCTCGACGACCGGGCCTGGCATTGCCTATGCCTACGACGGACTGGGCCGATTGAGCAGCAGTACCGACATGAACGGCAAGTCGGTAACCTATGGCTACAACGTGGCCTCGCTGCGTACGGCGATGACCTTCCACGACAGCGTGGTGCAGAGCTATGCCTATGATGCCGCCAACCGCCTGACCTCAACCGGTGTGACGGCAACCGGTGTCGCGGCAAGCTTCACCTATGACGACCTGGGCCGGCTCATCAATCTGGGCCGCAGCAACGGCACCCACAGCGGCTTCGGCTACGACAACTTCGGTCGATTGATCGGGATGAGCCACGATCTGACCGGCACGAGTTCCGACATCACCTGGGGCTTCGACTACAACCCCGTGTCGCAGATCGTCTCGCTGACCAATTCAACCGACACCTACGAATATAAGGAAACCGCCAACAGCGCCGAGAGCCACACCTTCAACGGCCTGAATCAGGATGCCGGCATCGCCGCCGTCGCCAGCAATACCGGCTTCGACGCCAACGGCAACCTGCAGAAGGATGGCTCACGCGTCATGACCTATGACGTGTTCAACCGCCTGATCTCTCTGACCGGCACGGGTGTCAGTCTGAGCTTAAGCTACGACCCGGAAGGCCGGCTCTATAAGACCGTGTCAAACGGCACGACGACCCTCTTCTACTACGACGGCACCAACCTGATCGGGGAATATGACGGTTCTGGCACCCTCCAGCGCCGCTACATGTTCACCCTCGGTGTGGATCAGCCCTGGGTGCAGTTCAACGGCACCGGCACGGCCGCGACGGATGCCAAGTTCCTCTACGCCAACTATCAAGGCAGCATCATCGCCCTGGCCGACAGCTCCGGCACCGTCAGCGCATCGGATACCTACAAGTACGGCCCCTACGGTGAGCCCCACAATGGCTCGGACCAGGAAACCTGGTCAGGCTCACGCTTCCGCTACACCGGCCAGACCATAATCCCCGAAGCCAGGCTCTATTACTACAAGGCCCGTGTCTATGACCCCGTCATGGGACGGTTCCTACAAACTGACCCGATCGGCACAAAGGATGACCTCGATCTGTATGCCTATACGGCAGATGATCCGGTGAACCACAGCGATCCGACAGGGCTAATTGGCGGCCAACTAAGTTTTGATGTTGGTCTTGCACTGGGCCCCAAAGACGGTTGGACGGGTGGCGTAGCCATCGCGATCTCTTATGATCATGGCCAAGGAGATGTCGGCGTGATAGTTTCCCATTCAATTCAGAGCGGGGGCATAGCTGCGAAAGGAAATATTACGGCGGGATTATTCGGTGGCGATATTAAATCTCAAGAGGGATATGCACTTAAATTTAACGCGGATGCACCCGGATTTGGGGCAAGCTATGAAACAAAAACAGACAAGGATGGGAATCAAATTAGTGAACCTGTTCCAGATCAAAAAGGAACTATGAAAGTAGGATCACAAAAGACAACCTATGGCGGCCAGATAAAAGCAGGGGTGTCTATGGGAGGAGGGGTCCAAGCCTCAGTCGTGCAAAAAAAGACATATACGGCTAGCGACGCCATTTTTGCAGTAAACAATGTTCAACAAAAAGTGAGAAATACTATAAATACCGTAAAAGGTGTGGCGCGTAAATTGAGGAGCTACTTACCTCTTTTCTAACGGGGAGAAAGCATGAGCAGAGCAGTTATAGCAATAGTACTTTACGTTTTCGTTTTCATAATTGGAACATATATGCACGTGGAATGGCTGATGATTGCTTACCCAATTGTTGCAGTTGTGGTTTGGTTGCTAACAGCACGGAAAAAGAAAAAGAATGAAAATAATTAGCCCACCAGACACACGCGCAATTTATTGAATAAGTCTTTCCGCTATGGTCAGCAATAACTGTTTGCCTGCACACCGGCAAAGCTGGATACCTCTTGTTGCCGGGCGGGAGATTTTGGTTTCTTGGCCGGACGGAATCGTGTGTTTTGAAAGACAGGAGATAAAAGCGGGAGAGGTTCCGGGCAGTTTAGGCCTCTGTGATCCTTGTTTGGCAACGGTTTGCGAAGGCCCGACGAGAGGTGCGCGACAGCATTCTTGAGGTGCGCAACGTCCAAGTGCTTGTTTAGCCTGATGGTTTTGAGAGGTTCGGCATCCGGGGACGGGCATTGGTTGCCTGGGGCTGGCGTTTCCTCTACCGTGCGCGCCAGGGCTGGGCGCGCAATCGCCATGACGCACGATCTCAGCGGCGCAAGCAACGACATCACCTCGGGCTTTGGCTACAACCCCGTGTCGCAGATCGTCTCGCTGACCAATTCAGCCGATACCTATGAATACAAGGAAACCGCCACCAGCGCCGAAAACCATACATTCAACGGCCTGAACCAGGATGCCGGCATCGCTGCCGTGGCCAGCAATACCGGCTTCGATCAAAACGGCAACCTGCAGAAGGACGGCTCACGCCCGGCCCTCCGCATGGCTCCGAGCGTTCGTCGGGACAATCGACACATTTAGTGTCGATTGTATCGCTTCGCCTTCGGCTCAGCGCCCTCCTCACCCTATGACGTGTTCAACCGCCTTTTGAGCGTTACCGGCACAGGCATCAACCTGAGCTTAGGCTACGATCCGGAAGGCCGGCTGGCCGACATCGCCGCCGCCAATAACCGGACATAACTCGTCCCCGATGAAATTCCGAAAGCAGACATCAGGCCATGCTATTTAAAATGGTTGATTCCCAGAAAAATTTGGCGTTTGCGGTCCTGTCTTAGTCAGGCCTTAACGGTATTCGACTATTGTAACCAAACAAGCAAGGCGTGAACACGTGGCCTGACTATTCCCGTGTTGAGCGAAATCTGCCGGAACGGGGGCGC
>CAYULN010000248.1:0-4598 GCA_964445605.1 uncultured Caulobacteraceae bacterium
CTGGCCAACCTGGTCAACGAAGCCGCCCTGATGGCGGCGCGCAAGGACCGCAAGCTGGTCACCATGCGCGACTTCGAAGACGCCAAGGACAAGGTCCTGATGGGCGCCGAACGCAAGTCGATGGCCATGTCTGAACAGGAAAAGAAGCTGACCGCCTACCACGAAGGCGGCCACGCCATCGTCGCGCTCAAGGTCCCCGAGGCCGACCCGGTGCACAAGGCGACCATCATCCCGCGTGGCCGGGCGCTCGGCATGGTCATGCAGCTGCCGGAAGGCGACCGCTATTCGCAGAACTTCGTCCAGATGACCTCGCGCCTGGCCATCATGATGGCTGGCCGCGTCGCCGAGGAGCTCATCTTCGGCAAGGATCAGATCACCTCGGGCGCCTCGTCCGACATCCAGGCCGCCACCCGCCTGGCCAAGGCGATGGTGACGCGCTGGGGCTTCTCTGACAAGCTCGGCTTCGTCAACTACAAGGAAAGCGAGGACGAGTACGGCGCCTTCGGCCGCGACACGTCCGAAGCGACCGCCCAGACCATCGACGCCGAGGTCATGCGCCTGATCAACGAAGGCTATGACGTCGCCAAGCGCGTGCTGGTCGAGAACCTGGAAGGCCTGCACCGCCTGGCCAAGACCTTGCTTGACCTGGAAACCCTGACCGGTGACGAGATCGCCAAGGTGCTGAACGGCGAGGAGATCAAGCGCGACGCCGAAACTGGCGTGGCGGTGGAACTGAGCACCAACCTGGCGGTGCCGGAAACCGATGCCCCCGTGGCGGCGCAGTAGTTCGCGTTTCCGGCGCGGCCGGCTCTGCCGCGCTGTGCTTCCTGAGCCGCGCTGATCGGAAATTTACACCCTTTCAGGATGAAAATGATTGCGCCGGAACCATCATAGTGTGCATCATGACAGTTCTGTGACGTGCCTGTCCGGCAACAAAGCAACCGTCGGTCTGTCGCGCAACGAATTATGTACGCCAAGCTTGTACGATTTACTTTTTGGTATAGCCTATGATTCATATTGAATCACAGTGAGTCGCGGTAGGGGATGCCGAATCCGAAAGACAAAAGGCAGGTGACAGCTCGACTGAACGAGGAAACGTTCGATCGCTTGGCTTTGATGGCGAAGCGGACGGATCGTTCCGTAGCCTATATCGTTGAGCGCGCCGTCATTTACTACCTCGACAATAACGGTGATGGGCAATTGGAGTTGAAAGTCTAGGCTCTGCCACTATGGAGTACGCTATGGAAAGCGCGTTCGGTTATTCCGACATCCCTGCTCTTAATCGTTCCATCAGTTCGATTTTTGGTCGCGAGCGTTATCTGGAAAGCATATGCGACAAACTTTATGCGCATTCCGTCATGTATGGACGGGACCTAAGTCAGATAACCGAGGCCGAATTCGACAAGATCGTAGGTCGCATATCCAAGGGTAACAGGGAAAGAGTAAAGGCCTGCATGCAACTGCAAGGCCTTTACTTTTTTAAGGCCGCCTGAATTTCAACGAGCGGGAAGTCCTCGTTCTCGGCGGCGGACGCCTTGCGGAAGCCATTGCCCATGCGCGGTTCGCATAACGAGTACGAAGCGAGCTGAGACTTCCAAAAAGACACGAAATTTAAGGTCAGTCGTTCCGTCACCAGGTCTCCCGCGGCCATTTCCTGGAAAACGTCCGAGCCGTGCCGGCCGTTCAATCGGTGCTGGCCTGTCGACTTTTTGAGCTTGGCATAGGTTGCGGGATCGCGCTTGATTTTCGTCTCATAAAACGCCTGGTCATAATTGTCGACGACAAAGAGGACGGGCAATATGCGTATCCCGTTGGGGTCGTCCTTCGACGCGCCATAGATGTCGCGTTTGTTCTTGCCCCCTTTTTGAATCGCGAGTTCCAGGGCGACAATGGCCAGGCACGCCGATTGAAACGATACCAGCTTTTCCATGCGGACATTTTGGACCTGCCCGACACCGGCGAGTTCAAGGCCGTCCTTATTGCTATGGGTCGGGGGAAGTTCGTGGTGTTTTTCCCAGGAGTCCTGGATAATTTTCTTGGCCTCTGCCACGATGGTTTTGTTTTCAACCTGTGAGTGGTCGAAAAGCCCGGCGGCGCGCCTGTGGTGGTTATATCCGAAAACCCTGAAATACCTGTGGGTCCTTAGAGCCTCTTTCCAATTGGAAAAATTAGTCGGAAACATCGAAGACGGGGAATAAACCAAATCCAGAGGTGAGGCGGGCCTGGGCATCTATGTTTCCTTTTTTCTAAAGTCGCGCGAAGATGGCATTAACCTTTACGCGATGCAAGATGCAGGGGGGTTAAATCTGAACGGATGCCAGCACCCGCAAGCACGGTGCATGGTGCTATCCCTTTGAATTTCATATATTTATATATCAAATTAGGCGTGGTTAATTCGAGGAGAAGTAGCCATGTCGATCGTTTTTCGTATCGTGTCGCAGGTCCTGTCCGCCCTGACCAACCGCCCGGGCGCATCAACCTAGCGTTGATCTCAGCGACTTTGGTATGTAATTTCCAGGGCCGCTCGGCAAGGGCCGGCAGCCAGGCTGGAACCGCGATGGTACCCTGACGGCCATCGCGTTTCCGGCGGGTGTGAATCGCTGCGGATGGGGCATCGGCGCCGCGAGGGCGCGTCCATGCTTCATATGACCAAATCCTTGCAGGACCAAATCCTTGCAGGAATCGCGTTTCGTTAGCGCCTTGTTAAGGACGTTCGGGTTTCTATGGGCCTTCAACCTATCCAGGCCTCGAACGAGCCGGCGTCCGCGCGATCCTTAACGTCCGCGTCGCGCCCCGGCCGTGCGATTCCTGTTTTTTCGGCTGCGCAGAAAACGCGCAGCGTAACAAAAGTGATCGTGGAGACGCGCAAATGCCCGCCATTGTCAGGGGTGGCAGACGCCAAGGAGCTGGAAACGGAGCCGGATCGGCCCGTTCCGCAGCGCCGCAAAAGGCGCCGAAGTCGGCCTCCCGCGGCCGCGGCAAGCGCATCCCGGTCGGCAAGTACCGTGTCATCGGTTCGGTGCCCATGCCGAACGAACTGACCGCCTGGCTTGCGGTCATCCTGATCGTCGGCTTGCTCAGCGCCATCCTGATGACCGGCAACCGCGCCCAGACCCTGAGCCACGCCGTGGTCGACTTCGCCGACGCCCGCATCGGCGGGCTGGGCCTCAATCTCCAGAACGTCCGCCTGATCGGTGTCAGCGACGCCGCCGCCCCCGACATCAAGCGCGCCCTCGACCTGTCGCGCGGCCAGCCCTTCGCCCTGATGGACCTCGGCGAGGTGCAGAAAGCGGTCGAAAACGTCGGCTGGGTCAAGTCGGCCACCGTCCGCCGCCAATTCCCCGGCCTGCTGGTCGTTTCGGTCGTCGAGCGGCCGCGCCTGGCCGTCTGGCAGTACCAAGGCAAGGACGTCGTCATCGATGACCAGGGCCAGATCATCCCCGAAGCCCACGCCGTCAACTTCATCAGCCTGCCGCTGGTGGTGGGCGAGGGCGCCAACGAACAGGCCGCCGACGTCCTTGAGCTGCTCAACGCCCGGCCGGCCTTGCTGCAGAAGACCTACGCCCTGGTCCGCGTCGACACGCGCCGCTGGGACATCCACCTGAAGAACGGCACCGTCATCAAGCTGCCCGCCCTCAACCAGGACCAGGCCCTGGCCCGCCTCGACGCCCTGATCGCCCAGCGCCGCGTCCTCGACCAGGGTTTCGCCGAAATCGACATGCTCGACCCCGAGGCCCTGCAGGTCATCCCGCTCCAGTCCCACCCCGCCGCTCCGCAATAGGCCCCCGATAGGCACAACGCCCAGAAGAACGCCAACATGTCCCGATTTGAAGACCGCCAGAACGCCAAACATCTCGCCACCGGCCAGGCCGCCAAACCGGCCACCGCCGGGGCTGCCGATGCGTCCGTTCGTCCGGTCGTCGCTTCGGGCCTGATCGCCTCGCTCGACCTCGGCGCCTCGAAAATCGGCTGCTTCATCATGCGCCCGGAAGGCGCTCGCCACACCGACCAATCGATCCGCGTCGCCGGCGTCGGCTACGTCCAGTCCAAGGGCGTCCGCGCCGGGGCGATCATCGACATGGAAGCCGCCTCGCACGCCATCGCCCAGGCCGTCGAACGCGCCGAAGCCATGGCCAACGTCTCGATTCAGGGCGTGCGCGTCACCATCCCCGGCGCCCAGACCGCCTCGCACAAGGTGTCGGCCAGCGTCTCGCTCGGGCTGAAGCCGATCTCCGACGACGACCTCAACCGCGCCATCGCCTCGGCCCTGGCTCAGGTCCGCTTTCCCAACCGCCGCGCCATCCACCTCCTGCCGGTGTCGTGGACCGTCGACGACCAGATCGGCGTGCGCGACCCGCGCGGCCTGAATGGCCGCAATTTGGGCCTCGAGTTGCTGGTCGTCACCATCGACGAGAACGTCTTCAACAACATCATTCAGTGCGTCGGCCTGGCCCACCTCGAAGTCCAGGCCATCGTCTCGGCGCCGCTGGCCGCCGCCGTCGCCGCGCTCGAGGAAGACGAGAAGGAACTGGGCTGCATCTGCATCGACATGGGTGCGTCATCGACCACGGCGGCCATCTTCGCCAACGGCACCCTGG
>CAYULN010000249.1:0-8394 GCA_964445605.1 uncultured Caulobacteraceae bacterium
GGCCTGCGACGAGATCGGCCAGATCATCAATGCCGAACCCTATATGCGCGCCCCCAAGGTGGTCTGGCATCAGGTGTCGCGCCGCGTCATCGTCACCGAGTGGGCCGACGGCACGCCCCTGTCGTCGCCGGAAGCGCTGAAACTGCCGGGCCTCGACCACAAGGAGCTGGCCGACAACCTGATCCGTGCCTTCCTGTCTCAGGCATTGGACCACGGTGTCTTTCACGCCGACCTGCACGAAGGTAATCTGTTCGTCCAGGCCCCGGCGGTGCTGATCGCCATCGATTTCGGCATTATCGGCCGCCTCCGCCCGCAGGAACGGCGCTACCTGGCCGAGATGCTGTGGGGCTTCCTGCGCCGTGACTACAAGCGCGTCGCCGAGGTCCATTTCGAGGCTGGTTACGTGCCCGTCACCCACAACGTCGACAGTTTCGCCCAGGCGCTGCGCGCCGTCGGCGAACCGGTGCTCGGCCAGAAGGCCACCGAAGTGTCGATGGGCCGGCTCCTGACGCAACTATTTGAAATCACGGCGCAATTCGACATGCACCTGCGGCCGGAACTGGTGCTATTGCAGAAGACCATGGTGAGTGTCGAAGGCGTCGCCCGCCGCATCTATCCCGAACACAATCTCTGGGAAGCCGCCCGTCCGGTCGTCAAGGCGTGGATTTCGCGGGAACTGTCACCGATCGCCGAAGCTCGGCGGCTGATCGAAAAGCTGATCAAGAAGCTGGACGAACCGGCTCCGGCCGTCGTCGTTCAGGAAGAAAGCCGCGATCTGAAGGCCGAACTGCGCCATAGCCGGACCTTGAGTTACATCGCCCTGACCGTGGCGATCATCAGCCTCGCAGTGCTGGCCTGGATGGCCGTGCGCTAGCAGCCGGTTGCGGGGGGATGCAACCGGCCGCCGCACAGGCGTTTTAGCGGTGCTGGTGATGCCCCGCGTGCCCGCCGTGACCCTTGTGATGACCATGGGCATCGGCAGTCGTGCTGAAGGCCAAAGTCGTGGCCGCGATCATGACGACTATAGCTGCAATCTTGGACATGCAACGTCTCCTTATTTTGACCCGGCGACCAAAATTTTAACGCGCATCACTTTGGTAATACAAGATTTATTTGGTTTCAAGGTTGTATTTAAGATTTTATATTAGAAATGTTTTGGCAAATAGTAGAAAATATATTTCAAATTCGCAATAACTACTCATTAAATGAGCGCAGAGACCGCCGATTTTCCGGTATTCTCTGCGCCCGATAGTTTCGTGGCCATGACACCACGGCATCCACTTACTTGTGGTGGCGAACCTTGTGGTGGTGCGCCGCCTTGTGATGATGGTGGTGGTGCGCGCGCGCATCGGCGGCGCCTGCAAACGCCAGGCTCGCCACGGCGGCAGCCACGACAACGATAACAATCTTACCCATTTAGCCTCTCCCAAATGTTATAACGGAACACCGGATTAAACAGCATTCGCGGCCGCCGACAATGGCGGGGAACATCTTTGGGCGGCACAACCCGCGAATTTCCGATCAAAAAAATGTGAGGGCAAATTTGTGTTACGGTGTTGAAATATAACGCCTTTATGACGCCCCATTAGGGCTGACCCTCGCCGCCGTCATGCGCGCCTTTGCGCGAGGCCTCGATGTCCTTTTGCTCCTGCCAGTAGGCCGCGCCGTCCGGCGGCCGCATCAGGATGCGCGGCGCGCCCTGCTTGGTCATGACGGCAAAGATATTGTCGTGGGCGTCGTAGAACAGCGTATCGCCGTTGGCGCGCTTAATCGTCTCGGTGCCGGACGGCGGCGCGTGGATAAAGCCATGCACCTTGGCGACGAAATCGGCATAGGACGACGCGCCGATTTCCGCTCCGTGATGCTCGAACTGGTAATGCGCATTATTGTCGGCGGAATATTTGCGGCTCACCGACCACAACGGCCAGTCGCCATAGTGCGTATCGGTGATCGCCGCGCCTGTTCCAGCAGGTAGCGCGACCGAGGGCTGCTCCGGCGCGGCACTGACGACCGGCATCGAGGCTTCTTCGACAACGGCCTGCGAGGCCGACGATTTGGCGCTGGCCTCGGCCCAGACCGGCGCGGCGGCCGGCTTGACCTTGTCCGAAGCGGCCTTGCCCTCGCCGTCGGCCATCACCGCCGACGGCCCGGCGTCGCAGGCGCTCAGCGTCAGCAAGCCCAAGATAATAAGCCCTGCGACCCGCATCCCGCCCTTGCTCCCTTGTATCGAAGGCGCCATCTATGGCACACACCGCCGAGCGTGAGAAGGCTAGGGCCATGGATGCATCGAAGCGTATTCTGCTGATCGTCGGCGGCGGCATCGCCGCCTACAAGTCGCTGGAGCTGATCCGGTTGATCAAAAAGGCCGGCCTTCAGGTCCGCGTGGTCATGACCAGGGCGGCCCACCAGTTCATCACCCCGCTCACCGCCGCCTCGCTATCCGGCGACAAGGTCTATGACGACCTGTTCGACCTGACCGACGAGACCGAGATGGGCCATATCATGCTGTCACGCCAGGCCGAGCTGATCGTCGTCGCGCCGGCCACCGCCAACCTGATCGCCAAGGCGGCAACGGGTCAGGCCGACGACCTGGCCACCACGCTTCTGCTCGCCACCGACAAACCGGTGCTGATGGCGCCGGCCATGAACGTGCGCATGTGGCACCACGCCGCCACGCAACGGAATCTCGCCCAGCTCAAGGCCGACAGCGTGAATTTTGTCGGCCCCGAGGAGGGCGACATGGCGTGCGGCGAATACGGTCTCGGCCGCATGAGCGAGCCGGAGGATATCTTCGCCGCCATCCAGACGCATCTCGGCCTCAGCCAGCGCCTGGCCGGCCGCAAGGTCGTCGTCACCGCCGGGCCGACCTTTGAACCGCTGGACCCGGTGCGCGGCCTGACCAATCGCTCTTCCGGCAAGCAGGGTTACGCCATCGCCAACAAACTGGCCCGCGAAGGCGCCGAGGTCACCCTGGTTTCCGGCCCGGTCGCCCTGCCCACCCCGCCCGGCGTCAAGCGCGTCAATGTCGAAACCGCCCAGCAGATGTTCGACGCCACCCATGCCGCGCTACCGGCCGATGTGTTTGTCGGCGTCGCGGCGGTCGCCGACTGGCGCGCCAAGACCATCGCCACCGAAAAGCAGAAGAAGACCGCCGACAACGAGACCCAGATCACCCTGGTCAAGAATCCCGACATTCTCGAAGCCGTCTCCAAGCATCTGGAGATGCGCCCGCGCCTGGTCATCGGCTTCGCCGCCGAGACCGGCGCCCTGGAGGACTATGCCCGCGCCAAGCTGGCGTCGAAGGGCTGTGACGCTATCGTCGCCAACGATGTGTCGTCGAAGGGCGGCGGCACCGGCGTTTTCGGTTCGGCCCATAACCACGCCATCCTGCTCGATTTGCAGGGCTTCGCCGAGATTCCCGGTGACACTAAGGCGGCGGTGGCGGATTTCCTCGCCGACTATATCCACAGGCGGCTCGGTTAGCTGTTGGCAACTCCTTTTGCCGATTGGGCCGGCGGGCAAATCAGGTTAACAAAAACCTAACATCAGCCGAGGTCTCGCCATGAACGCCCATGTAACGCCTGAACCCATCGCCCAGGTCGTGCAGCTTGCCCACGCGGCGGACCTGGCCTTGCCCGCCTATGAAACCGACGGGTCCGCCGGCCTCGACCTGCGCGCCGCCGTGCCGGAAGAGGCACCCTTGACGCTCAAGCCCATGCAGCGCGCCTTGGTGCCGACCGGCCTGAAGATCGCCGTGCCGCAGGGCTACGAGGTCCAGGTCCGTCCGCGCTCCGGCCTGGCGTTGAAATTCGGCATCACCTGCCTCAATTCGCCGGGCACCATCGACAGCGACTATCGCGGCGAGGTCGGCGTCATCCTGATCAATCTGGGTTCGGAGGACTTCGTCATCCGCCGCGGCGACCGCGTCGCCCAGATGATCGTCGCCCGCCACGCCCGCATCAGCTGGGAAATCCTGGACTCGCTTGACGCGACGTCACGCGGCGAAGGCGGCTTCGGTTCCACGGGTCGCTAGCACCTCATGCCAAAAAGTGCCTGACTGTTACGCGCGCACTTTTTGGAAAAACATGAGGTGTACTGACAAAAATACACCACTTTTCCACAGTTTTCGATATTTCGCATTGCGCCGGGCCAGCCCCGGCACAATGTCTTTTTGCGCCTTGGGTTTCGCGCCTTAGGCGAGCCGGATTCGCCCGATAACACACATATGTGATTGAATAACCACATTCCGGGGACTAGGCACCGCTGCCAAAGCAGCAAACAAGTTTTTCCGACGTATTCATATCGATTTTTAACGCCGTGATCCGGTCGAATAATCCGGACGCGGCGGACCTCCATCCGCCTGATCTGACAAGACCGGCGGCCACACCAACCCCCTGCGGACCAGGAATACCTGGCCGGCAGAGAGAGATTTGTATGACCTGACCAGACGCCGGCCCTAAACCGGCGCGAAAGCGAAAGACTGATGACATGGGCGAACTGACGCAACTTTTCTGGGCACTGGCGGATTCCACCTCCGCCGCGCTTATCGGCCTCAACCCGGTGCCGGTCCTGGCCATCGGTTTGTTCATCGGTCTGGCGTTCGGCGGGCGGCTGTACTGGCTGAAGGCGCTGGTGGCGGTCATCCCGGCCGTGGTCGTGTCGTCGCTCTGGCCCTTGGCCTACAATGCCGACATCATCTGGCCGGACATCGGCGAGCCCGAACCGCAGATCCAGTTCATCATCCTGTTCGGGCTGGCCTGGCTGACCGTGCGCGCCGCCGCGCTGTTCAAGAGCGGTCTGAGCCTGCTGTCGCGGCAGACCCGTAAACTGGCTGTCATATCGGAAGGGTAACTATTACGGCGCCCAAATGAACGATCGTTCATCTCCGGTTCATCTTGGCTTGCCGAATATGGTAAAGACACTATGGTAAACTGAGCGTTCAGGGGCGATCAGTAGCGTATCTTTTCTCGAACAACGAACGATAAAGGACTAAGCTCATGAACGATATCTGGAATTTCATCCTGTCGCTCGGCGACGGCCTGCAAGGCATCCTGGCGACCGTCGACCTGTTGATGGTGCTGCTCGTCGGCCTCATCATCGGCCTCTTCCAGCCCAAGGCGGACAAGCTGGCGCTCAAGGCGCTGCTGGCGGTCGTCATCGTCTACGCCATCCGCCTGCTGCTGCCGAGCCTGTCCGACCACCGCATTGCCCTGCCGGACTTCCGCCATATCGGCGCGGTGGTGCAGATCTTCCTGATGTACGTCTTCGCCTATGGCGTGATCGGCGTGCTGGGCGCGCTCAAGGCCGGCATGAAGATGGAAGCCAAGAAGGCCTGAGGCTTTCCGAAGCGGTTTAAGAAAAGCCTCTCTCCGACGGAGAGAGGCTTTTTTTTACATCCCCAGCACGTCCTGCATGTCGTAGATGCCGGCGGTCTGCTTGCGGCCCCACAGGCCGGCCTGGATGGCGCCGCGCGCGAACATGGTCCGGTCGCGGGCCGAGTGCGACAGGGTGATGATTTCGTCTTCCGAAACAACCTGGGCGGCATGTTCGCCGACGATGCCGCCGGCGCGGATCACCGAAAAGCCGATCGTGCCTTCCTTGCGCGGGCCGGTGATGCCGTCGCGCGCCGTCACCTTGACGTCCTCCAGGCGCACACCGCGCCCGAAAGCCGCCGCTTCACCCAGCATCAGGGCGGTGCCGGACGGGGCGTCGACCTTGTGCTTGTGGTGGGCCTCGGTGATTTCGACGTCCCAATCGGAGGCCTGGAGTCGCGCCGTCACCTGCTTGATCAGGCCGACCAGCAGATTGACGCCCAGCGAATAGTTGCCCGAACGGATGATGACCACCTGCTCAGCATAGTTGGGAATCTTGCTGATCTGTTCGGGCGTGAAGCCGGTCGAGCCGATGACGTGCACCAGCGGGCGCGGGCGGCTCAAGCCTTCATTGGCGCAGGCTTCCAGCAGGGCCAGCGACGATTCTGGCGTCGTGAAATCAATCAGCACGTCCGCCTTCACGAGGTTCGGCAAATCATCCCGATCGAACTTGGCGGCGACAGGCAGTTTCGCTTGATCGAGGACGCGCAGAACGGCTTGGCCCATGCGGCCTTTGCAACCACTGACGGCGAAACGAGATTGTTGTGCGGGCATAAAAGACCTATCGGGAGTACGGAATTCCATACTCCCGATAGGTCTTTTTATGCCCGCAGGTCAATCTTTTGTATCGGTTCCAAGGTGCTTCGCACCTTGGCCCCCGGAGGGCCTTGCTTACTTTTCGCTTATTGGGCCGCCGTCCCGGTAATATCATCCCAGAACCGCTTGGCCTTATGCATGAACCCCTGGGTCTGCGCATAGGTCTGCGACTCCGAAATAGCGGCGAACTCTTTCATCAATTCCTTCTGCCGCACGCTCAATCCTTTCGGAGTCTCGACGAACAGCTCGACGATCAGATCGCCCTTTTGCCGTGAATTGTGGCTCGGCATGCCCCGGCCCTTGAGCTTCACCTTATGACCGGTCTGCGCGCCTTCCGGGATGGTCACTTCCAGCTTGCATTGGCCGTCGCAGTTCTCGCCGCCCATCAGGCATGGCACGTCCAATACGCCGCCCAACACCGCCATCGACATCGGCACCGGGATCGAACAGTGCAGGTCCAGCCCGTCGCGTTCGAAGATGTCATGCTCGGCGACGCTCAGGAAGATGTACAGGTCGCCCTTCGGCCCGCCCTGGGCGCCCGCCTGGCCTTCGCCCTTGAGCAGGATGCGCGCGCCGTCATCGACGCCGGCCGGGATACGGACCTTGAGGTCCTTGGTCTGGCGGACCTGGCCGTGGCCGCGGCACTTGTCGCAGGCGTCCTTGATGGTCTGGCCCTGGCCGTTGCAGGCCGGACAGGTGCGTTCGACGGCGAAGAAGCCGTTCGACGCCCGCACACGTCCCGCGCCGCCGCAGGTCTGGCAGGTCTGCGGCCGCGTGCCCGGCTTGGCGCCGGAACCGCTGCAGGCCTCGCAGGTCAGGGTCGTCGGCACCGTGATCTCGATCTCGGCGCCCTTATAGGCCTGTTCCAGGGTGATTTCGTAGTCGAAGCGAACGTCGGCGCCGCGCTGCGGCCCATTCGGGCGGCGCTGCTGGCCGAAGATGTCGCCGAACATTTCCGAGAAGATGTCCTCGACATTGGTGAAGCCGGCGCCGCCACCGAAGCCGCCAAAGCCGCCCGCGCCACCGAAACCGCCGGCCTGCTGGCCGTTCATTCCGGCGTGGCCGTAGCGGTCATAGGCCGCGCGCTTTTGCGGATCGGACAGGACGCCATAGGCTTCGTTGACTTCCTTGAAGCGCGCTTCGGCGCTGTCGTCGCCGTGGTTACGATCGGGATGGTGTTCCATCGCCTTCTTGCGGAACGCCGATTTCAGCACGGCGTCGTCGACGGTCCGCTCGACTTCCAGCACTTCGTAATAGCAACGCTTGGTCATGGCACTCGCCCGGATATAAGCCGTGTCAGTATAGCGGCAAACTCTTGCGCGCGCGTTACCGGCTTACAGGTCTCTGTTGTATGGGAATATAAGCTTTGATGCGGCGACGGCAAGGAGTCAAACCTTGCCATCGCCTCTACATCACCGACGGGGGCCGTTTTTACTTCCAGCGAGGGAAACACAGCGCCCATCTCAGTCGCCCTTAGGCGCTTTTCTTGTCGTCGTCGACTTCTTCGAATTCGGCGTCGACGACACCGTCATCGGCCGGCTGTTCCGCCGCGCCGCCTTCAGCGCCCGGCTGGCCGTACATGGCTTCGCCGAGCTTCATCGACGCCTGGATCAGGGTCTGCGACTTCGCCTTGATGTCCTCGGCGTCTTCGCCGTCCTTGGCCGTCTTGAGATCGGCCAGGGCGGTTTCGATCGCCGTCTTGTCCTCGGCCGACACCTTGTCGCCGAATTCCTTCAGCGACTTTTCGGTCGAGTGGATCATGGCGTCGGCCTGATTGCGGGCTTCGATCAGCGCCTTGCGCTTCTCGTCGTCCGCCTTGTTGGCCTCGGCGTTCTTGATCATTTCCTCGATGTCCGCGTCGGACAGGCCGCCATTGGCCTGGATGCGGATCGAGTGTTCCTTGTTGGTCGCCTTGTCCTTGGCGTGGACATTGACGATGCCGTTGGCGTCGATGTCGAAGGTGACTTCGATCTGCGGCACGCCGCGCGGCGCCGGCGGGATGCCGACCAGGTCGAACTGACCCAGCAGCTTGTTATCGCCCGCCATCGGGCGTTCACCCTGGAAGCAGCGGATGGTCACGGCCGACTGGTTGTCGTCGGCGGTCGAGAACACCTGCGACTTCTTGGTCGGGATGGTGGTGTTGCGTTCGATCAGCGGGGTGAACACGCCGCCTAGCGTTTCGATGCCGAGCGTCAGCGGCGTCACG
>CAYULN010000250.1:0-15952 GCA_964445605.1 uncultured Caulobacteraceae bacterium
CGGCAGCCATGGCTTGCCGTTCAACAGCAGATAGCGGCTGTTGATCTCGATGGTCTGGCCGTCGGGCGCCCGGCCGGTGCCCATCTTCAGGTAGCCGGTTTCCGGCGGCGGCGCGGCCTTGCTGGCGTCGACCTTCAAGGTATCGGCCAGGGCCGGACTGGTCAGCAGCATCAGGGCAAGGGCGGTGGCGCACGCGAGTTTAAGCTTGGTCATGATGTGGCTCCCTGCCCTGCTTATTTGTATTACTTTATAGATGCTTTAGCCGGTTTTTTCCGCCGAAGAAACAAGCAAAGAGGTGGGGTCGCGCACCCCACACGCCGTAACTCGGCAGAGCGTGGGGCAAGCTAAAAACACTCATAAAAGAGGGCCCACTTCGAGGCCCTCTTTTATGAGTGTTCATAGATCGATCCATACTCTGTCGCGTAACGGGGTGTGGGGCCTGAGCCCCATGACTTTACTTCTTCCCGACGTAATAATCCGCCAGCACATCGAACGCCATCTTGTGCTGGCCGGTTTCCGAGATCAGCCCCTTGCGGTTCCACCCCTGCTGGTAGACCGGATGCTGGCGGCGCGGCGACTGGAAGTCCTTGAGCACCCACGGCGACATGCCGCGTAAGCCCGGGATCCTGTCGACCATGGCCAGGGTGTCCTTGATGAACGTCGCCTGGTATTCCTCCGAGAACTTCACCTGGTGGACCGGGTCATGGAAGCCCGCCTTGGCATCGGCGCCGAATTCCGAAAAGATCAGCGGCTTGCCCGCCGGCATGTGCCAGACGCTGCCCGGCAGATCGGCCAGATGGTCGTCGCCATACCAGCCGTTATAGGTATTGGCCGCCATGACATCGAGATGTGGCACCAGCGGATCGTCGATGGTGTTTTCGATATGGCCGTCGACGATCTTCTTGCTCACCAGCAGCGCCGCGCTGGCCAGCCGCGTGCCGTCCAGCGCCCGCGTGTCGTCAGCCAACTGGCTCAGGAACCGCAGGCGCTCCGGCGTGTTCGGGGTTTCGTTGCCGACACTCCAGATGATGATCGACGCCCGGTTGCGATCGCGCAGGATGTTTTCCGCCAGCATCGCCCGCGCCTTGGCCAGGGTCGCGTCATTGCCGAAATCGACCGACCAGTAGACCGGGATCTCGCTCCACACCAGCAGGCCCATTTCGTCGGCCAGCCGCGTCGTCACCTCGGAATGCGGATAGTGCGACAGCCGCACATAGTTGCCGTGCAGGCCGTTCTTGATCTCGCTCAGCAAGGCGCGCGAAGCTTCCGGCGTGATGTTGCGCGATGGGTTCGGCCCGATCTCCTCCTCGTGCATAGAGATGCCGCGCAGGAAAATCGGCTTGCCGTTCAACAGGATATCCGTGCCCTGCACCTTGATCGTCCGGAAACCGATATGGTCAGTCAAGCTGTCGCCCGCCGCCATTAAGGTCACAGCGTAAAGCGTCGGCGTATCCGGCGACCACAGCTTCAGGCCCTTCGGCGCCGGGAGATCGAACCTGGTGTCACCCTTGCCGTCGGTCGTCGCCTTGACGGTCGCCAAGGTGCCGATCTTGACCATAACTGCCTGGTTGGCCGCCGAAGCGCCGTTCAGATGCACCTCGCCGCGGATATGCCGATCGCCATCGAGATGGATGAACTCGTCGTCGATATAGGTCGCCGGCGTATAGATCAGCCGGATCGGCCGCGTCACCCCGCCATAGATATCCCAGTCGGTCACCGACGGCGGCACTGCCGAGGCGTCATGCGTCGAATCGACCCCGATGGTGATCTGGTTGTCGCCGGGCCGCAGCTTGTCCGTCACCTCGATGGTGAACGGCGTAAAGCCACCCTCGTGCTCGCCGATCTTCTGGCCGTTGAGATAGACCATGGCCTTGTAATTGACCGCCTCGAACCGCAAAAACGCGCGGCGGCCGTTTAGGGGTTCCGGCGTGAAATGACGTTGGAACCACATCAGCCCGTCATAATAACGCAACTGCGGAACCGCGGCGTTCCAGGCGCCCGGCAAGGCCATCTTCGGCGCCTTGTCCATGTCGAATTCGAACAGGATATCGGGCTGTTTGGCGATCTCGGCATCGACATTGACGTCGCGATACCGGATGGCGCGCGCCGCCGGCGGATTGCCGTTGATATCGGTCTGCGCCGTCCGGTACAGGTCGGTCGAATAGCTCCAGTCGCCGGACAGGTTTTGGCCTGACCTGTCGATGGCATCGGTCATCAGGATGGCCGGCCGCTGCGCCGGTGGGAGGGCCATCTGAGCGACTGCCCCGCCCGCGCTGAAAGCCATGAAAATCGCCAGCGCGCGGACCATCCCGATCATGTCTTTGTCCTATTCCAGGCCGAGCACCACCACCGACTTGGCCGGCAGCGTCACGGTCAATTTTCCACCGGAAAGCTTTGCCCCTTTGAAGGTTACGGGGGCGACGGCGGCGGGTTTGCCGATATCGTTATAGGCGTCCATCTTCGCCGCGGTCAAGACTTGGCCCGTGACCTTATTGGCCTTCAGCGTACCCAGATCGACGGTCAGGGAGACGTCATCGGCCGGGTCCATATTGGCCAGGCCAATATAGGTCTTGCCGTCCTTGCCCTTGGCCGCCGAGGCGTTGAATACCGGCAAGGTCTTGTCGCCCTGGGTGAAGGTCGGCGCCGTCACGTCGAGCGGCAGCGACGTCGAATCCTGGAACGGCACGTACATCTTGAAGGCATAATAGGTCGGCGTCAGAGCGATTTTGTCGTCCTTGGTCAGGATCATCGCCTGCAGCACGTTGATGGTCTGGGCGATCGCCGTCAGGCGGACCCGGTCGACGTGATGGTGGAAGATGTTGAAATTGACCGCCGCCACGACGCCGTCGCGCAGCGTGTTGTTCTGATAGAGGTGCCCGGGTTCGGTGCCCTGCTCGACGTCGTACCAGGTGCCCCACTCGTCGACGAACAGGCCGACGCGCTTCTGCGGATCGTACTTGTCCATCACCGCCGAGTGGTCGGTGATCAGCTTGTCCATCCGCAGCGTGTTGGCGAAGGTATCGGCCCAGTCCTGCGCGTTGAAGCCGGTCGCCGGGCCCTTCTTGCTCCAGTTGCCGGTCGGCAGCGTGTAGTAATGCAGGCTGAGCGCGTCGATGTTCTTGCCGGCATTCTTCATCACCACGTCGGTCCAGTTGGTGTCGCCGGCATTGGCGCCCGAAGCGATGCGCACCGTCGGGTTTTCCTTGGAGCGGTGATAGAAGCCTGTGAACTTGCGCAGCTCGTCCGAATAATATTCCGGCGTCATGTTGCCGCCGCAGCCCCAGGCTTCGTTGCCGAAGCCGATGAACGGCGTCTTCCACGGCGCGTCACGACCGTTCTTGCGCCGTTCGTTGGCCAGGGTATCCTGGTCCGCCGAGGTCATGTATTCGATCCATTCGCGCATCTCGGTCGGATTGGACGAGCCGACATTGATCGACAGGTAGGGATCGGCGCCGACCTGTTCGACGAAGTCCATGAATTCGTGCGTGCCGAAGGCGTTGGTTTCCGGCGACCCGGCCCACCAGTTGTTCTTGCGCTGCGGCCGCTGGTCGCGCGGGCCGATGCCGTCGCGCCAGTGATATTCGTCGGCGAAGCAGCCGCCCGGCCAGCGGATGGCCGGCACATGCAAGTCCTTCAGCGCCGTGACCACGTCGGTGCGGATGCCGCGCACATTGGGGATTTTCGAGTCCGGCCCGACCCAGACGCCGTCATAGATGCCGCGCCCGAGGTGCTCGGAAAACTGGCCGTAGATATAGCGGCTGATCTGCGGCCCCGGCTGGTCGGCGTGCAGGGTCGCCGTGGCGGTCAGGGTCTTGGCGTCAACGGTTCCTGCAAGCAGCACACCGGTAACCGCGGCAAGCGCGGTAAGGGTCTTGAGCATTTTCGACTCCCAGCATCTTTGTTTTAAAGGGTTGCGCGAATTCCTAGCAGCTTTCGCGCAACCCTTCAATTGTCTGATTATTGGTATAAAGTAACCATCAGCCCTTCGGCGCGTACTTTGCCCCGAAGGTTTCAACCGTGTCGCCGACCAGTTGCAGATTCTCGACCGCCGCCAGCGTCCATTGGGCGAAGCCGTTGGTCGAAACGCGCGGATCCTCGTCATTGACGTGCAGCACATCGGGCCCGACAATCCGGGTAGTCTTGTTGGCGAAGGCCGAACCCCGGCCGCCGCCAAAGCCGCCGCCTTGGCCTTGCGGACGCGCTTGGGCGCCTTGCGCCGGAACTGGCCCAGCGGCCTGTGTCTGCGCGGCCGCCGCCCGTTGCGACGCCGTCGGATTCAGACGGTTGGCCCCGGCAGCCCCCGCCGGCGCATCGCCGCCGAAGAATTCCGACCAGGCGCGTTCCGCCAGCTTCGGATCCTTCAACTCGCGCGCCGCATAGGCCGTATAGCGCGAATGGCCGTCACGCAAGGACCGATCCTTCGGATTGACGCCCAGGAAGGCGGTGATCTCTTCGGCCGAAGCATTGTAATACTTGCAGTAATCCAGCCACACCTTCTTGTATGCCGGCACGTCGACCAGGGTGAACAGCTCCTGGTGCGCTTCCATCACGCCGAACACGCCGTTGAGGTGCGACACGTCGATCTTGTCGCCCTTGCCAACGAAGCTGCCGGTCTTCAGGTCGTAGGCCGCCCCGCCGCAGAACCAGCCGTATTTCAGCTTGGCCAGCGAATTCATGCCGTTGAGGATGCGGTCGCGATACTTGGTCTCGCCGGTGCGCTCCCATTCGGTCAGCCAGGCGCCGAGGAACGAGCCCCACGACGTGCCGAACGAACAGTCGACCGTGCCGGGGATCTTTTCGCGGATGCCGATGCCGCTGCCGCCTTCCGAGCTGACCTTGCGCTCGATGAACACCTTGGCCAGGGTCTGGTCGGAATCGACCAGGTCGCGCATCAGGTCGCCGCAGCGTTCGTCCGCCGCCAGGTAATAATAGAAACGACGGAACGACGCGTTCGACACGCGCGGCTGCTTCGACGAGTCCGAGAATGGTTGCACGCCGTGGCGCGTGCCGAAACCCTTGTATGGCCCCAGGTGCAGCACGGCGACTTCGCCGGTCTGGCGCGTCATCGCCTCGGCCATGCGGAAGACATCGGCGCGGCCCGAACGCAGGTAGCCGTACCAGAAGGCCATGTCCGACTGCAGCTCGGAATTGTCCCAGGCAAAACCGCCGATATCGTACTTCCAGACGTGGCGGTCATTGTCATAGGAGTGCATGACGTTGCCGTAGTTCCAGAAGCCGTACCAGCGCTGCTGCTCGATCTGGTTGATATAGTAGTCGAGCTGGTACTTGATATGGCCTTCGATCAGGGCACGCGTCGGCGTCGACGTATCGACCAGGCTCCAGTCGCCGAACACGCCGGCAACCATGTGCAGACGTTCCGGCGACACGGTCAGGCGCGGCGCCAGATAGACGGTCTTGGCCATGTCGGCAAAGTGGCGGCGTTCCGGCGTCGTCGCCAGCGCCCACAGGGTGAATTCGGTCGTCCGGGCGATACCGAGCGGCCGGTTCCAGCCGGGCTCGAAGTCCTCATAGGTGATGTCGAGGCCTTCGTTTTCCTTTTCGTAGGTATCCATGCCCCAGTCGGGGCGATACGGACGCAGGTCCATGGCCGGCGCGTCCGGCGACCACATCCAGGCCGTGACAACGGCTTCGTCGGTGGCGGCACCGCGCACGTCGAGGCGTGACGGACAACGCTGCCAGAAATCCTTCATGCCGAGCGCCACACCACCGGTCTGCGCGCCGCCGGCATAGACCAGGCCGGTCGCCCGGCGATCGGAGGTGGCGTTGATCCAACCCTGGCCCATTTGCGTCCGCTTGTTGATCTCGTAGCCGTCCGAAGTGCGCTGCGACAGGGTGAAGTCGCTCCAGTACGGAATCCAGTGCGCCTCACTGGCGACATTGGCCGGCAGCGAAGCCGGGTCGACGAACTTGCCGGCTACCTGAGCCTGCGACTGCGCACGGCCAGGGGCGCGGCGCAAGCCGGTCAGGGAACGCACGGCCTCGCCCCAGACGCCATCTTCCTGGCCCGAGAAACGGACGTGGCGGTTATACAGCTCGTCCTTCATCGGCACGTGCGCGTTGACCGACAGGCCGCGGATGAAATCCTTCGTCTCGTCGCCGTCGAAGATGAAGCTGTGCACGATGCGCACCGACTCGGCGCCGGCATGGAAATAGAGGCGAACGCTGAACGGCAGCCAGGAACGGCCGTTCGCCGTATGGCTGCCATCGAGCTTGATCACCGCCCGCACCGGGCCGCTTTGTTCGAGCGTCGCCTGGGTCACCGTGCCGTCATAGCTGGTCTGGGTAACGCTCGCCTTTTCTTCCAGGCTTTGCGCGTCCTGAGCCAGGGCGGCGAGCGTCACACCGTTCAGCACCTTCTTGCCGCCGCGCGTCGCCGAGGCGATCAGCATCTTGCCGGCTTTCGGCACGATCCACACCGCATCGCCGCTGGTCACGGTGAAGGCGTCGGCCGATTGCGTCACGGTCACCGGCGCCTTGGGCGCTTCACCGGCGCCGGCGGTCAATTGATAGCTGTTGGCGGGCGCGGAAGCCGTGGCGGCCGTAGCGTGTGCCGTCCATTTCACCGACCCGTCCGGCCAGTAAGCCAGCGGCCAGGTCTGCACGGCCAGATTGCCCTGCGCCGACGTCAGGCTGAACGCCGTGTCCTTCTTGACCGTGCCGCGCGGCCATGGAACACCAAACGTCACGCCCTCACTATAAGCCGGGGCGGCCCTGTCAAGCCAGATCGCTTCGGTCGCCGGCAGAGCGGTGGCCCCCTTCGTGGCGGCATTGGCCGTGTTCAACCCGGCGGCAACGCTCAGGCCCAGCGCGGCGCTGCCGGTCAGAAGCAGGCGGCGATTGATATTGAAGGCGGTGTGTGAAGGTTGCATGCGCCGGTCTCCCCTGGCTGTTCTGATTGCGCCCCGCCGGCCAGTCCTATGGGGAAGACAGCCGTGCCGGTTACGCGTTTGCCTGGTTATACGTCGCGATTCGGCAAAACCCAGCGCCACCACGAGCGATTTTGCCACAAATCCGCCATTTGCGCGCAAATTTGCTCATAGATCACTGCGCGGTCGGGTCTCTAATTACGTAAAAAAACCGCCGTCCGGGATGTCCCGGACGGCGGCCTTAAGCGTTTCGCTGTTAAGCCGGGGCTTAGCGGCGGATAGTGATACCGACGTCGATGCGCGAACCCACATCGCTGTAGGTCAGGACGACCGGCGTGCCGTCGGCCAGGGCGCTGAACTTGTCCTGAGTCGTCGACGTATTGTAGCTCAGAGCATTCTTGACCGACAGATAGCCTTCGACGCCGCCCTTCCACTTGTGGGTGATCTTGGCATCCAGGTAAGCCGTCTTCAGGTTGAAGGTCGGATAGCCCGGGTTATACGGCAGACGGATGTTGCTATAAGCACCGCTGGCATTCGGCCAATCGGCAACCGCACCGCTGGTCGCGCCGCAGGGCTCGATACAGTTCAGGATCTGGTCGCGCGCCTGGTAGGCGAGACGGACATTGGTCTTGCCGTCGTCATACCACAGTGAGGCGTTGTAGTAGTAGCCCGGTTCGCCCGCAGGAGCCAACGTAGCACCCGAGACCGGATCCTGAGACGCAGCGCCCGTCGTCGACGAGTGAAGCTTGGCGTAGTTGCCATCGAAGCCGAGATACTTGAGGTACCAGGGCAGGAAGGTGAACGCCGTCTTCACAGCAAATTCCTGACCACGGCGGATAAAGCCCGGACCATCGCAGAAGGTGGTGTAGCTGAAGGTCTGGTTGGCGATCGACTTGCCCGTGGCCGGGTTAGTGATGTCCGTGCCAGCGAACAGGGTCGCCGTCTGCGAACAGCTGATCGGGTTGCTGACCTTGATGTTGTTCTTGAAGACCGCGTAGGAGAACTGGGTATCCTTGTTGGGATAGTATTCCAGGCTCCAGTTCTGGTTGGTCGACTGGAACGGGCTGAGCGACGGGTTGCCGATGCTGGAGCAACCTTCGCCCGTACCGGCATTTTCGGCCGCTTCGTCAAGGCTACAGGTACCCGCGGGCAACAGACGGGTCGCGGGCGGACGGGAGATGGTCTTGCCCCAGTAGTAGCGGGCCACGACCTTGTCGTCCCAGAACCACAGATTGTAGTTGTAGCTCGGGGTCCAGTCCTGCGACTCGCCGTCCAGGTGCGCGCCCTGCGTATAGGTGAAGGTCGTCTTGTTCGCCGGGAGCGTGCTAGCGTTACAATCGCCAGGATTGTTACAGGTGGCGACGTTCAGCGTCAGGAAGCCGTTGGCGCGGACATTGGTCTTGACGTAGCGCGTACCAGCATTGCCGTTGAAGCGGATGCCGAACGGCAGGTCCTGCTCGAACTCGACCATGAAGTAGCCGGCCGTGCTGACTTCGTCATAGCTGCTGAACGGCTGATAGTGCATCTTGCCGTCGCTGCCCAGGCACTGAATGACGCAGTCGAAGTTGTAGTTGGCGGTGGCGCCGGTCGGCGCAACGCGGTCATACAGCTTCTGAGCGTCGATCTGGGCCCAGCCTTCGAACAGGTCGCCGCGATCCGCCAGGCCGTCGAAGAAGCGGTACCACTTCGGCTGAAGCGTATCGTTCACCAAGGCCAGGAAGTCGGTCGGCGTCAGGGTCAGCTGACCGTAGCGCACGTTGCTCGGTGCCGCTTGGGTAGCGGACGTCGCACCTGCGTCGGTGCTGTTGATAAAGCCGTATTGGCAGGCCAGGGCGCCGGCGGGCGCAGCCGTGCCGCCCGTGCCGTAACGGGTGCTGTCACAGCCACGGATGACAGTCCGCAGATTGTTGGTCGGAATAATGACCGGCGCGACATAACCGGGCTGGCCAAGCGTGCCACGTTGCGGGCTGATCGTCTGACCACCGTTGGCCCAACCCTTTTGGGCGTCGTCCTTCAACTGCAAGCCGGCCTTGATATCCGTGACGAACGGCATCTTGTCGGAGAAGTTGTAGGTGACGTCAACCTTGGCGACCTGGGTTTCCTGACGGTTGATCTTCGGCTGCCACTGCAGGACGATCGAGTTGGTCGTCCACGGCATCTGCGCGACGGTATAGCCCGTCGGGTGGCCGTTGATGTCCAGGATGGTGTTGCCGATGAAGCCGGGGGTCGCGCCGGTCGGAACCGTACACGGCAGGGTCGCAGTGCTGACGCAACCGACGTAACGCGGGTTGACGGCGTAGACCGTGGTCACGGACGCGGGCGGCTTCAGGACCGCGTAGTTGGCGGGATCCGCCTGGTTGAAGGCCGTAGCCGGCTTGATGGACCACAGACCGCTGCCCGGAGCGTTGGTCATGAGAGCCGGACCGTAGGTGAACGAATAGCTGACGCGCTGATCGTAGCGGGTATATTGCGACAGCGAATCCCCCACGACGAAGTCCACGGCCCACGGACCATGACGGTACTGGCCGCCGGCCTGGATGTAGTAGGAGTGGAAGTCGTTGGTGTTGTGGATCTGGTCGGTGGTTTCGACCCCGTCGGTGATCGTCGCCGAAATCACGTGGTGATTGGCGTCGACCTTCAGGGTGCTGTCCGGAACAACGTCAACCGTCTGATTGTCGGTAACCAGGTTGTTCTGCAGCCACGGCGCCGAATAGGCATAGTAGCCGGTTACGTTGTTGGCCGTACGGTGCCCACCGAAGGTCGGATCGGCCGCCGTCGCCGTGTCGACGAAGGTCACGCCGCCGGTGTTGAAGTTGTTGTTGTTCTGGTTGATGCCGAAACCGCCTGGCGTGTAGGTCAGCTGGTTGTTGTCGACCTTACGGTGGGTGTCGGTAATCTTGGCGTAGACGGTCAGGTCGTTGTTGACCTTGAAATCGACGCGAAGGTCGACCGTGGTCAGTTGCGCCGTGTCGCGGTTGACGAAGTAGCGGATGTTCGACGGCGTATAGTCGTTCCACTGGTTCAAGCAGGTGATCAGCTCGTTGGAGCGCTGGGCGTTGGCCGCGCTCTGGCTGCCGGACGCGATCAAGGCCAACTGCGCCGTGGTCAGCTTCGGGAAGGCCGCATAACAGTCCGCCTTGGTCTTGGCGCCTGCCGACTTGGTCACCAGGCTGAGCGGCGTTTCAGACGTGAAGTTTGCGATGCTGGTGATGAACGGCTTCGTTGAATCTGGGCCGGTCACGGTACCCGCGTTTGCGCTCCAAGTCTTGTTCGGCGAGTTGTCGAAGTCGACGATCGCCTGCAGGCCCTGGTTGTTGTTCGAACCGCCCTGGGTGATCTGGTCGTTGTCGCCCTGGGTCTGGCCGTACGAATAGTTCAGGATGACGCCGAGGCGGTTATTGAAGAACTTGCGCGAAGCGATCAGGTTGGCGGTCGGCGTCAGCTTCTTGCCAAGATTGTTGCGCGACAGGTTGTACGAGAACGAGAAGTAGGGCTTCTTGAAGTCGAGGCCGGTTCGCGTCTGGATCTGGATCGAGCCGCCCAGACCGCCTTCGGACATGGCCGCGGTCGAACCCTTGACCACGTCGACACTCTTGATCAGGTCGGCCGGCAGGTCGCGGAAGTCCTTGGCGCGACCGGAGTTCGAGCCGCCGAACGCCAGGTTGTTGGAAATCGAGGTGTTCTGCAGACCCAGGCCGTCGAGTTCGACATTGGTCTGATCCGAACCGGCGCCGCGCAGGGTAACGCTTTCGCCTTCGTTGAAGTTGCCGCGTTCCAGCGCCACGCCGGCGATGCGCGAGATGGCTTCACCGATGTTCTTGTCGGGGAACTGGCCGACGTCTTCGGCGACGATCGAGTCGGTCGCCGTCTTCGCCTTCTTCTTGCGGTCGATGGCCGACTGCTGAGAGGCGCGAACGCCGGTGACGACGATCACCGTGTCACCGCCCGCGGATGCCTGCGAACCCGGCGCGTTGTCGGCCGTCTGCGCGTAGGAGAACGCCGGCACGGCCATCATCCCGAGCATGACGAGACCAGTCGTCGTGCGCAGGTGCTTGGTCCAGAGTTTATTTGGAAGCGTGGTCACTATCTTATCCTCCTGGTGATGGCTTGACGCCTTCTTTTTCAAACCGTGTCAGCCGAGTCCGTTTTGAACCCTTGCCGTGATATCTGCCTGGCCCCCGTCCGAAGACGCGCCGCAGGAACCTGATGAAGGAAAACGCCAGCGCTTACACGGCCCCTTTCACAAAAGGAACCGCATTCCAGCGCCCGAACGGCGCCTCTAAGCCTGGTGCGGCGGCTGCTTATCCCAGCCGGTTTCCGCGATTGCAGTCCGTCAAAGGACCGCCGTCTTCCCCGTCAAGGTTTCCCGCGCTTTCGTCTCCATGTCGGAAAGTCGCAGCTTAACCCGAATTCACCTTCAGTGATTGATATTGACAAGTCAACCCATTCTTAAGTGCGCAACCGCCATCCAAGCCTATTTTTGATCATTTATGGCCACACGCGTCACAAAAAAAACACACAATATGACGCTGAACGGCGCCGGCGCGCAACAATCCGGTCATGTTCATGCCGCGATTCTGGCCCTCGGCGGCAGGACCGTCGCGACAAACGGCAAGCCCGTATACACTTATTTAATATATTGTTTTTGATGATTTATTAAGAATTTTCGGCTGCTGCCAGCGCTGTCGCCGCCCTTTTTGTGCCCAATTTCAACCTCCGGATGACGACGGGATAGAAATACCGGTGTCATTTCGGCCGCATATTTGTATGATGATTATAAGTGACCGTTTGTGCTCTTTTGTGCCGCCGAAATCCATCCTGACGTAGCGGCATATTTTTAGGGCGAGGCGTCGCCGGACAGCAAATAGGGCCGCTTAGATCGGCCCGATGGACCTATCTGATTCGCTCTCAGGCCAGCTTGCGCACTTCGAGGTTGGAATAGGCGGCGACCAAAGGCGCCATCTGCCGGAAACCGATGCTGCCGGCCCCTGGCCACTGGGAACGCGGCGCCGGCGAACCCGCCGCCCAGTCCACGATCTTCAAATCATTGATGAAAAACTGCACCCCGCCTGTCCGCTTGACCAGCCGGATGCGATAGGGCGGTGTGGCGTCCTTGACGTCCGGCAGCGGGTCGGCGGCCTGGGCCAGCATCTCGAAGCCCGGCGCCCGGCGCAGGTTGCACAGATGGAAGGCCCGCTCCTCGGGCCAGCGCCGGCGGAAATAGGCCATCTGCAGGGCCGACACGTCGGATTGGGTGTACTGATCGTAAACGCCGGCGCGCGGCTTCAATTTCGCATCGAGCACGTGCGTGTCGCCGCCATCGGGCAGGATGCCCCGCGCGGCGAAGAACAGGATGCACAGCCCGGGCTCTTCCAAGGCCGTGAAATTCCAGCGGATATCGACATTGTCCGGGAACACTTCCGGGCACCAGAAGACGAAATTCGAAGCCTGGCCGTTGTCGGCCGACATCAGGTTTTTCATGCGCATCTGGCCAAGGTCGAAATCGATACCCGCCGCTCCTTCCATGACCCAGCCCTTGATATCGGCGGCGGTTTTGAGTGGATTGCGATAGATCAAGTCACCTTCGGGCGTCTTCTCGCCGAGCTGGACCTGCGGCTTGGCGGCCGTAACCTGCGCCTGCACGCCGCTACCGAGAAAAGCCGCGCTCAAGGTGGCGCCCGCCAGCATGCGGCGGCGATCAAGATCGGTCATTGGTCTGTTCCCTAAAAAGTTTCGCCCGTTTAAACGGTCAGGCTCATACAATCCCGCCGGCCAGGCGCGAATCATAGGCGCGCGTCTCGGCTTTTGTCGCCCGATAGGCCGAGGCCCGATAAGCGGCGATGGAGTCGATCGCCCCGCCCTTGCGCAGGCGCGCCGTCGCCAGGATCGGCCGCACGTCCGTCTCGAACGCCATGCGCAGGCAGTTGTGCGCCATGACCACGTCATTGTCCGCCTGATAGGCCTTGAGCGCCTCCCGGTCGACGATCAGCGCTCGCACATAGGAGGCGGCGATGGCCCGCGCCGAATTGAGTAGGCTTTCGATCGGATCGGTCAGATTATGCGACTGGTCCATCATGTAGGACGGGCTGAACGGCGCGCCCTGGCTCTTTGCCCGCGCCTCGGCCGCGATCAGTTCGTTAAAGATCAGGAACAGCTGGAACGGATTGATCGAGCCCGAATCGAGGTCGTCGTCGCCGTGCTTGGAATCGTTGAAATGGAAACCGCCGAGCTTGCCGAACTGCGCCAGCCGCGCCACGATCATCTCGACATTGACGTTGGGCGCGTGGTGGCCGAGGTCGACCAGACATTGCGCCTTGTCGCCCAGGGCATTGGCGCACAGAATCGACGTGCCCCAGTCCTGCACTACCGTCGAGTAGAGCGCCGGTTCGAACATCTTGTGCTCGATCAGCAGCCGCCAGTCCGCCGGCAAGGCCCTGTAGATCACCCGCATGCTGTCGAGATAGCGTTCCAGCGCCTCGGTGAAATCGCTCTGACCCGGGAAGTTGGAGCCGTCGCCGATCCACACGGTCAAGGCCTTGGAGCCGAGAACCTTGCCGATCTCGATACATTCCAGATTGTGGGCGATGGCCTGTTGACGCGTCGCCGCCTGGGTATGGCTCAAGGAACCGAACTTGTAGGAGCGTACCTGGTCCGGTTGGTCCTGGAACGTGTTGGAATTGACGGTGTCGAAACCGATGCCGTGCGCTTCGCCGAACTGCCGCACCGCCCCGTAATCGTTTGTCCGGTCCCACGGCAGGTGCAGAGAAATGCGCGGCGTCAGCCCGGCCAGTTGGTGGACCACGCTGCAATCCTCGATCTTTTCGAAGATGTTGGTCGGTTCGCCGCGCAAGGGGAAGCGGGCGAAGCGCGTACCGCCGGACATCATGCCCCAGCTCGGCAGCCCGACCTCCAGCGCCATCAGCTTGTCGACAATGGCTTCGATATCGATGCCGGAACGGGCCAACCGCGTTGCCAGGGCGGCATAATCGGCCAGATGGTCGTCCATCAGCCGCGCATTGTCGCGGTCGATGACCTCGCGCGGAATGCCTTGAAGCCGGCTGTCGATGGCCGTTGACGTCATGCGGCTTTCATTTGCCCCTGTTTCTGGCCTGTATTTATGCGGATTCCGCCGCCCTTAGTCAAATCACCAAACCGCCGGAAGACCGTGATCGCGGCGGATTCGCCGATCAGGCAAAATAGTACCATTTGCAACTGTGTCCGTTACGCCACCGTTCCGGCCCATGTGGGACCAATGTGACAAGTTCGTTGCACAGCGGCAGGGTGTGCGATATGGTTGGAAAATAAAGAAAAAGACCAGGTGCTGGAAGCAAAAGACTCCGATCTCGAACGACCGCTTTCGAGCATTTCTGGTCACATGAGCGCATCCCGGAAAGTGTACCGCACTTTTCGGATTAAGATGCGCGCAAAACAAAAAGTCAGAGCGCCGATCTGATGCTTCGTCAGATCGGATAAACGCTCTGAAAAGCCTTCGCTTTTGCGCGCTGAGCCACCAGACGCGCCGAAGATGCGGACGAGGAGCGTACAGGTGACCAAAAAGAGGCAGGGCAAATGTGCTGTCTTCGATGCCGGCAAGACCTTCGCCAAGGTCAGTATTGTCGGTAGCGACGGCCAGGTATGGGCCGAACGCCGAACTGCCACGCCCTACCTGAATACCCTGCTTTATCGCGCCTTCGACAGCGACCGGCTGTTCGCCTGGCTGCTCGATCAGCTGAAGGAATTGGGTCAACATTACGCCATAGACCGTATCATGCCGGTGGCGCATGGGGCCGCCTGCGCCTTTCTCGACGAGCAGGAAACCCTCATCCAGCCGGTGCAGGACTATGAGGCGCGCATTCCGGAACCCTACGCCTCGGCCTATCGCCAGATCCGGCCGGATTTCAGCGAGACCTGCTCGCCCGCCCTGCCCGACGGCCTCAATCTCGGCGCCCAGATCCACTGGCACGCCCGCCGTGATCCGGAAGCGTTCCAGCGCGTGCGCTGGATCCTTCCCTACCCGCAATATTGGGCCTGGCGGTTGTCCGGCGTCCTGAGCAGCGAGGTCACCTCGCTGGGCTGCCACACCGACCTGTGGTCGCCGCGTACCGGCGGCTTCTCGTCTCTCGCCCGCAATGAAGGCTGGGACGGTCGCTTCGCGCCGCTGCGCCATGCTTGGGATCGGCTAGGTTCCTTGCGAACCGACATCGCCAAGGCCGCCGGCTTGCCGCCGAACGTCCAGGTCTGCGCCGGGCTGCACGATTCCAACGCCGCCCTGGCCGCCAGCCTCCTGTCCGGCGGTCCGATGCCGGCCGTGCTGTCGACCGGCACCTGGTTTGTCGCCATGGCGCCCGGCGCGCCGCTGCAAGGCCTTCAGGCCGAACGTGACTGCCTGGTCGCCGTCGATGTTTTCGGACGGCCGGTGCCGTGCGCCCGCTTCATGGGCGGCCGGACCTTCGACGTCATCACCGGCGGCCATACGGATGTGCCGGTCGATGCCGATTCGCTGAGCGCCATCATCCGCGACGGCGGCCTGGCCATGCCCAACTTCGTCGAAGCCGGCGGTCCATTCCCGGGCCGGCGCGGTGAAATCCGCAATCTCAACCGCGACACGCCCGAAGCCCGCGCCGCCCTGGGCCTGCTTTATCTCGCCATGCTGTCGACCGAATGCCTCGGCCTGATCCAGGCCGGCGACAGCCTGCTGGTCGAAGGCGCGGCGGCGCGCAACGAGACCCTGTGCCGCCTGATCGCCGCTCTGCATGACGGTCCGGTCCTGGTCAATGATGGCGTCAGCGGTGTAACGCGCGGCGCCGCCGCCTTGGCCTTTTATGGCGAAAACGACGTCCCGGCCGTCACCGGCCGCCGCGTCCGGCCGATGCTGCGCCAGGAAGTCCGCGCCTATCGCCATTTGTGGCACAGCGCTCTGGGTGAACCCATCGCCGCTTAAAGCCCGTTCGCGCGTACCGGCCCACTTCTCGCGTCAAGCGAGCATACGGTCAAAATGACACCGGTTGCATATTGTTATATCGACATTCGCGACAACAGGCCCTATAAGCTTCAATCAATACCAA
>CAYULN010000251.1:0-6808 GCA_964445605.1 uncultured Caulobacteraceae bacterium
GAAGTTTGGTGATGGTGGGTGTCTTCAAAAAAGCAAAGACACTGCCTTTGTGAGGGATTCTGGTTAATAGAGGGTAAATTTCGAGGCGGGGTCGGGGAAGATCTGCGGCGGCGGCGCGATCACTGTTTTGGCATTGGAATCGCCGGGATTTTGGAGGCCTGACCCAGAGTCGAACTGGGCTACACGGATTTGCAATCCGCTGCGTAACCGCTCCGCCATCAGGCCTCACGAGAGCGAACGCGTGAGCTAACAGATCAATGGGCGGGCCGCAATTCCTCTTTGCGGATTTTTTCCGAATCCCGCGGCAAATCGTCCGCCAAGTGGGCGAAAAGACGCGATTTTTTGCCGCGGCGTCACAAAAAGTGCGCCGCGGACGCTTGCGCTAGGGGAGGGCGGGCTTTTATTATGCAGTGCAAACGTCTATGCGTTGCAGACCGTCCGGGCGAATCCATCTCCGGGCCGTGCAGTGCAAGTAGGGGCACGCTATGGATTTTCACGCCGCCCGGCAAAACATGGTCGAATCACAGGTTCGCGTCAACGACGTCACCGACACCAATCTGCAGTTGGCGATGCGGCATGTCGAGCGCGAGCGTCTGTGCGCGCCGGCGCAGGCCTTCGGCGCCTATGGCGAGGTCGAGGCGCAGATCGCGCCGGGCCGCTGCCTGATGAAGCCGCGCGATATCGCCAAGCTGTTGCAGATCGTCGAACCCAAGCCGGGCGAAAAGGCCCTGGGCCTGGCGGCGCCCTATGCCGCCGCGGTGCTGTCGCAGGCCGGCCTGAAGGCGACGGCGCAGGAAGGCGATCAGCGCGTCATGGCCGTGATCGAACCCTATATGAAAGAGTTGGGCGTGGCGACGGCCGTGTCCGATCTCAAGGCGCCGGTCGGCGCCGGCTACGACGTCATTGTTATCGAAGGCGCGGTGGCCGAACTGCCGGCGGCCTGGCTGAAGGCCCTGAAGGTCGGCGGTCGTCTCGGTGTGGTTCTGAAGGACGGGCCGGTCGGCCGGGCGCGGGTCTATATCCGTCTGGAAACCGGTTATTCCGAGCGCGAGGTGTTCGATTCGTCGCCGTCGACTTTGCCGGGTTTCGAGCGTTCGCCAAGTTTCGAATTTTGACGGGGTAAGACATCACCCTGCCGTTTTCTGGCACGCGTTGTGTGCAAAGATGAAAAAAGCTTAACTCGCCACGGACTGGCTCTTCTGGCAGGTTGGCACGGGTTTTTAACGGATCGGGCATAGACGGCGAACCCACAAGGTTTTTGACCGGGCCGGTTGTTTTGGGGTGCAGTTTATGACCAGATTTTCGTTCGCGCGCCGTTTGTCCGCGTTGCAGATGTTGAGCGCGGCCGCTTCGGTTTTCGCGGTGCTGGCGGCAGGGGCAGCCTCGGCGGAGACCCTCCAGGACGCCATAGCGATGGCCTATCAAAACAACCCGACCCTGGCCAAGGCCCGGGCGCAGCAGCGCGCCACCGACGAAGCCTATGTCCAGACGCGCAGCCAGTTGGGGCCGTCGCTGTCCCTGAGCACGGGCGTCACCTATAACGACCGGCCGCAAATTCCGACCGGGGCGCACGCCTTTGGCAATCTCGGCGTGACGGCCAATCAGGCCCTGTTCGCTTCGGGTGGCCTGAGCGCCAATCTTGAAGCCTCCAAGGCGCAGGTCGATTCGGGCCAGCAAAGCCTGCGTTCGGCGGAATCGCAGCTCCTGCTCAACGTCATCAGCGTCTACACCGCGGTGCGCCGCGACCAGGAAGCGCTGCAGATCAGCCAGGACAACTACAATATCCTCAAGCAGCAGCTCGATCAGACCCAGGCGCAGTTCGAAGCCGGGCAACTGACGCGCACCGACGTCGCCCAGTCCCAGGCCCGTCTGTCGGGCGCCTCGGCCTCACTGGCGTCGGCGCAGGCGCAACTCGACAGCGATCGCGCCGACTACGTCGCCATCGTCGGCCAGACGCCGACGGCGCTGGAGCCGGTGCCGGACCTGCCCGGCATGCCGAAGGATTTCGATTTGGCGCTGAAAACCGCCGAGCAGAACAATCCGGACCTGCAATCGGCCCAATATGCGGCGGATGCCGCCACGGCCCGTGTCAAGGCGGCGCGTTCGGAATTCGGCCCGACGGTCGGGCTGTCGGTCAGTTCGGGGCAGGCCGGCATCGCCGGCCATCTCGGCAATTTCGCCGACACGGAGGCCACAAGCGTAACGGCGCGCCTGTCGATCCCGCTGTTCAGCGCCGGGCTTAACGGTTCGCGTGTGCGTGAGGCGATCGATAACGAAACGGCCCAGAAGCTGACGGTCGAACAGACCCGTCGCACCGTCGTTTCGACCGTGTCGCAGGCGTGGTCGAACATGCTCGCCGCCCGTTCGGCGGTGGCGTCGACCCAGGAACAGGTCAAGGCGGCCCAGGTGGCGGCCGAGGGCGTCAAGACGGAACAGCAGGTCGGCCTGCGCACCAATATCGAGGTGCTCAATGCCGAACAGGAACTGAAGTCGGCGCAGCTTGACCTGGTCAACGCCCAGCGCAGTCAATATGTGGCGGCGGCCCAGCTTCTGTCGGTGACCGGCAACCTGACCGCCAAGGCCCTGGCGCCGTCGACGCCGATCTACGATCCGAAGGACAACTTCAACAAGGTCAAGTCGAAGGGCTGGACGCCGTTGGAGCCGGTCGTCCACGTCGTCGACAAGGCGGCCGAAGGTTTGCTGACCGGCGGCAAGAAGTAAAATTCCGTATTGCCCATTTATCGGCGATGACGGCAGGATCGCGCCGGTAAGGACGGTGCATGACCGCTGTTCGCCCACGGGAAATTAGCCGGGAATGCGAATTTTCAACGGTTAATTCAGCGGACGAGTGTTGCCAAAAGCGACGAATATGTGTCTCCTGTCGTTGGTTTCATTCCCGATTCCGATTCGCAGCAGTTAAAAGACAATGGCAGAACAATCCGCACACGAACCGACTATGGAGGAAATCCTCGCCTCGATCCGGCGCATCATTTCCGAGGACGATGCCCCTGAGGATGGCGCGGCCCCGGCGGCGCCCGCTGCCGAACCCGAACCCGCCGAGGCCGCTTTCGAAGCCGCGCCGGCGGCCGAGGAAGAACCGGACGAGGATGTGCTGGAACTGACCGAAACCTATGAAGCGCCCAAGGCGGTGTCGATCGGCGATATCGACGCCTTCGAGGCTGAGCCGGAACCGGCGCCGGCGCCTGCCCCGAAGCCCAAGGCGGCGGCGGTCGAAGGCGGTCTGGTCAGCCAGCGCACCGAGGCGTCTGCCGCTTCGGCGTTCGGCAATCTGACCGGCGCGCTGCTGGTGCCGCACAGCGACCGGACGCTGGAAGACGTGACGCGCGACCTGCTGCGGCCGCTGCTTCAGGCCTGGCTCGATGAAAACCTGCCGGGGATCGTCGAGGAGCAGGTGCGTCAGGAAGTCGAGCGCATCGCCCGTAATTCGCGGCGCTAAATATCCGCAATAGCTTGTGGATTTCAGGGCCTGCAAAGGCTAATAGAGCGGCTCACCTTCGTGCGCCGCTTTTTCCTTTTTGAGACCGATGCTGGACAAGACCTTCGACCCCGCCGCCGTTGAACCCCGCCTGTACAATATGTGGGAAAAGTCGGGGGCGTTCGCGCCGACCGACGCCGGTGAGGCGTTCTCCATCGTCATCCCGCCGCCCAATGTGACGGGGTCCTTGCATATCGGCCATGCGCTCAACAACACCTTGCAGGATGTGCTGGCGCGGTTCGAACGGATGCGTGGCAAGGCGGTGCTGTGGTTGCCGGGGACGGACCACGCCGGCATCGCCACCCAGATGGTGGTCGAGCGGCAGTTGGCGGCGTCGGGCGACAATGTCGGCCGCCGCGAAATGGGCCGCGACGCTTTTGTCGACAAGGTGTGGGAATGGAAGGCGCAGTCGGGCGGCACCATCGTGCGGCAACTGCGGCGCCTGGGCGCGTCGTGCGACTGGTCGCGGGAGCGGTTCACGCTGGACGAGGGCCTGAGTGCCGCCGTCCGCAAGGTGTTCGTTCAGTTGCACAAAGACGGCCTGATGTATCGCGACAAGCGGCTGGTCAACTGGGATCCGCATTTCCAGACGGCGATTTCCGACCTGGAGGTCGAGCAACGCGAGGTCGAGGGCGCCTATTACCACTTCGCCTATCCTCTGGCGGACGGCCTGACCTATCAACATCCGGTCAAGGATGAGGAGGGCAACGAGATCCTCGAGACGCGCGACTACATAGTGGTGGCGACGACGCGGCCGGAAACCATGCTGGGCGATACGGCGGTGGCCGTCCATCCGGACGACGAGCGTTACAAGGGCCTGATCGGCAAGGAAGTCATCCTGCCGATCGTTGGCCGCCGTATCCCTATCGTCGCCGACGAGTATGCCGATCCGACCAAGGGCTCCGGCGCGGTCAAGATCACGCCGGCTCATGATTTCAATGACTTCCAGGTCGGGAAGCGGCATGGGCTTGAGGCCATCAATATCCTCGATATCTACGGCAAGATTCTGACCACTGAGCCGGTGCCGGAAGCCTATCGCGGCCGGGATCGTTTCGTGGCGCGCAAGGCGATCATTGCCGAGATGGAAAGCCTCGGCCGGTTGCAGAAGATCGAGAAGACCCGTCATGTCGTGCCGCACGGCGACCGTTCGGGCGTCGTTATCGAGCCCTATCTAACCGACCAGTGGTATGTGAATGCCGGTGAACTGGCCAAGGAAGCGATCAAGGCCGTCGAGGATGGCCGCACCGTTTTCGAGCCACGCAACTGGGAGAAGACCTATTTCGAATGGATGCGCAATATCGAGCCGTGGTGCGTGTCGCGCCAACTGTGGTGGGGCCATCGCATTCCCGCGTGGTATGCTCCTATTAAGCCTGATCCAAATGGCTCTAATTTTCTTGATGATCGAGCAAATCCGGAAATATTTGTTGCTGAAACTGAATCTGAAGCCGTTGCGCAAGCCGAAGAATATTTCGGCGCCAAGGTGAAAGTGGTTAAGGATCGCAATGAAGCTTTCCAATTTGCTTTTGAAGAAACTACCAAACCTAAAGACAAGATTTGGCCGATTTATCAAGACGAGGATGTCCTCGACACCTGGTTCTCGTCGGCGCTATGGCCGTTTTCGACCATGGGCTGGCCGGAGGACACCTCCGACATGAAGCGCTTCTATCCGACGAACACCCTGATCACCGGTTTCGATATCATCTTCTTCTGGGTCGCCCGGATGATGATGATGGGATTGCATTTCACCGGTCAGGCGCCGTTCAAGCGCGTCTTCATCAATGCCCTGGTCCGCGACGACAAGGGCCAGAAGATGTCGAAGTCGAAGGGCAATGTCATGGACCCGCTGGTCTTGATCGATGCCTACGGCGCCGACGCCTTGCGCTTCACGATGACGGCGATGTCGGGGCAGGGGCGCGACATTAAATTGTCCGAACAACGCATTGAAGGGTATCGTAATTTTGGCACCAAGCTGTGGAATGCGACGCGCTTCTGCCAGATGAACGAATGCGCCCGCATCGACGGTTTTGATCCGGCGGCGGTCAAGCTGACGCTCAGCCGCTGGATTCGCGGCGAGGTGCATAAGTGCCGTGCGGCGGTGACGGCGGCGCTGGAGGCGTGCGCCTTCGACGACGCGGCCAATGGGCTCTATCGCTTTATTTGGAACGTGTTCTGCGACTGGTATCTCGAACTGGCCAAGCCGATCCTCAACGGCGACGACCAGGCGGCGAAGGACGAAATCCGCGCCATGACGGCCTGGGTGCTCGATCAGGCGACGATCCTGCTGCACCCGGTCATGCCGTTCATGACCGAGGAGCTGTGGCAGGAGACCGGCGGAAAAGGTATGCTGATCAAGGCCGCCTGGCCGAAGTTCGACGCCTCGGCCATCGACGCCGAAGCCGACGAGGAGATCAACTGGCTGATCGACATGATCGGTGAAATCCGCTCGATCCGCTCCGAGATGAACGTGCCGGGTTCGGCGCGGGTGCCGTTGAGCCTGCTGGGCGCGTCCGACACGACCCGGGTCCGGCTTGGGACGCATGAAGACCTGATCCTGTTCCTCGGCCGCGTCTCGGAGGTCAAGGTCGCGGACTCCGCGCCGGCCGGCTCGGTGCCGTTCGTGGCCGGCGAGGCGACGGCGCACCTGGCGATCGCCGAATTCATCGACGTCAAGGCCGAGGCCGCCCGCCTGACCAAAGGCATCGCCGACTTCGACAAGACTATCGACGGAACCATGCGCAAGCTTGGCAATCCGGACTTCGTGGCGAAAGCCCCCGAGGAGGTCATCGAGGAAAACCGCGAACGCTTGCAGGACGCCCAGGACGGCAAGGCCAAGCTGTCGGCGGCGCTGGAACGTCTCAAGGCGGTGCTGTAAGCCATGGCCCAGCGCCCGTGGCCCGTGACGGCGATCGTGGTGACGTTCAACAGCGAACGGGTGATCTGGGACTGCATTGCCGAGATAGCGACGCGCGGCATGGGCCGGATCGTGGTCGACAATGCCTCGACGGACGGGACGGCCGACCTGGCCGAACGCCAGGGCGCGGTGGTGATCCGCAACAAGGAAAACCTCGGCTACGGCAAGGCCAACAATATCGGCGTCCAGGCGGCCGACACCGAATTCGTGCTGATCTGCAATCCGGACGTGACGGTGCATGCCAACATGATCTGGGGCCTGATGCGGGCGGTCGAGGACTATCCCGACGCCGGTATCTGGGCGCCGCGCGTCTTCCAGCCCGACGGCCGCGAATATTTCCGCACCGCCTCCTACCTGTCGCCCGGTGCGCAGGCTCAGGATCCCCCAGAAGGCGACGTCTG
>CAYULN010000252.1:0-24127 GCA_964445605.1 uncultured Caulobacteraceae bacterium
GGACCGGGCCGAGAACCTGATGATCGTCGACCTGATGCGGCACGACCTGTCGCGGGTGGCCGAGATCGGCAGCGTCACCGTGCCCGAACTGCATGTGCTGGAGTCGTTTGCCAGCGTGCATCATCTGGTGTCGACGGTGCGCGGGCGGTTGCGGCCGGGGCTGACGGCGGCGGATGTGCTGGCGGCCACCTTGCCGCCGGGTTCGGTCAGCGGCGCGCCCAAGGTGCAGGCGATGAAGGTGATTGCCGAAATGGAGGCGGCGCGCGGGCCCTATTGCGGGTCGTTGTTCTACGTCGATGCCGGTGGGGCAATGGAGTCAAGCGTGCTGATCCGGACGCTGGCCTGCGAGCGCGACGAGGCGGGGGCATGGCATGTGCGGGCGGCGGCAGGCGGCGGGGTCGTGGCCGACAGCGATCCGGTCGCCGAGCGCGTGGAGACCGAGACCAAGATGGCGTTGATACGGCGAGTGGTTGAAGGGCCCGGATAACTTATGGGGTTTGGGGCCCGTGGCCCCAAGACTTCTCTATATCCAATAAAAGCCCCGCCCCTTAAGGGGCGAGGGCTCTTTATTGGATTTAAGAAAGGTTTTGTGGGGTCACGGACCCCACACCCCATTCGTTCTACGATGCCGTCCGCGCCACCGCCGCGCCATTCCGCGGATGGTGATAGAAGGTATCCTTGAAATTGGCGCTCGGCAGGAAGTTATGATCGGCCTGCAGGAACAGCCCGATCGGCGACGAATAGTCGTACTCGACCTCGGTCATGATCAGGCTCTCGCCCTCGGACAGTTGCGACGTGGTGATCGAGGCGATCGTCCCGCTGTTCTTCGGCCAGTTCTGCGCGTCGCTCCACTGCACCGTCGCCTTGCTGGAGATCATCTTCACGCTGGTGATGCGCATCTTCAGATTGGTGCCGGTGGCGAACGGATCCATCATGCTGGTGCCGATGGCGAACAGGTCGGTGATATTGGCGTCGGTCAGGGTCTCGGACTGCGCCGCCAGGTCGCCGATGGTAGCGGCCAGGTGCGAAGCGCGTCGTGACGCCATCATCCCCAGGGCCAGTTCGGCCAGGCCGAGATAGGCGACGATCAGGATCGGCGCCACCAGGGCGAATTCCACCGCCGACACGCCGCGGCGGTCGCGCGCAAAGCTCCGAAGGCGGAAAAGATCAGCGAGACGGCGTAACATCAGAAGGGCTCGTTCCTGAAGACGACCTTGGACGAAATGACCACGTCCTTGTTGGACAGGGTCGACAAACCGGCGCTCAGCAACGGCGTGAACAACGGCCACTCGAAATAGGCGCGCACCATCTGGATCTTCGACCCGCCGCCAATGACATAGGCGAAGTTGGCGCTGTCGAACTTGCCATCCTTGATCAGGTCGGTGGTCGGCACCTGAGCGAAGCTGTTATAGGTCTGGACGTCGATCAGCAGGCTGGTCTTACAGGTATCGACCATCCAGCCCATGTTGTTGCAGACCTGCTGCTTGAAGGTCGCCGCCGTCGAATTGCCCTGGGTGGTGATGCCGGTGCGGATCTGGCGCGCCGCCAGGTCGGTGGCGTTGTCGAGGGTCACGGAGATCAGCACGACAAAGGCCAGCTCGAAACAGGCGAAGATCAGGAAAATCAGCGGGCCGGCGATCATGGCGAATTCGACCGCCGTACTGCCCCGGCAGTCATGCAACGGCCTGAGCCAGGCCGGTATCTTCGAGGTCTGGGCAGGTCTGACCCGCATGTCGCGCTCTCGCACCCCTGATTTATCGGGCCGAGCCTACAGAACTTGGGTCAATAGTCCGTTAAGGCGCGTTATATTTTATCGCTGTTTACTGTGACGCCGACATGCATCTATTGCATCTCGGCTTTAAGCGGCGAAATTACTTTGCCAACGCGGCGGTCGGGGCTGACGGCATCATGGCCGCCGGAGCTTCACCACCCGGAGCGCTGCCCGCGTCCGTCTGTTCATTGACGCAGATATTGGAGCAGACCATCAAGGACGGCGTAAGTCCCTTATAGACGGTGATGCCGCCCTTCTGGACCGCCGTGACGACAACCTCGCCGTCGAACAAGGCCTTGCCGTCACGGCCGGTGACGGTGACGGCGCTGCTGCCGAAGCCCTTGCCCAATATATATATGGTGCGCGAGTCGACGATGTTGACGTCGGCGATCTCCGGATTGGCGACGATCACCGAACCCGCCGGCGCCGACAGCGACACCCGCAGTACGTGGTTCTTTTCGATCACCGTGCGCTGGGCCGCCAATGCCGCCGAAGCCGCGGACAAGGACAGCGCGCCGGCCAGAGCCAGGGACAGGATCGGTTTCAAACGGTTCGTCACGGTCCGCATATCGGTCTGCTCTCGTTTCAAATGCTTTTGCCACCCCCAGCCTTAAAGGGCACAGGTGACGGCCGCGTTAGGAAAGACGGTAAATAATAAATCTTTAAAAATACTAAACACAGTACTAACGGAAAATTTTGAGTTTTAATTCAACGGAAATCATGTTTAATTTGAATTTACCCTAATGGAAATTTACTTTTAAATTGGATTAACTATAGAATAATTTTTATTTTCCGCATTGTTTACTTGTATTTAATCATGCTGTTTTAAATTCGTCCTGTGTTCGGGAGCAAATGAGCCAATGTCTCTGTCCGCCCGATACGAGAATTGGATCGTTTTGCTAAGACTACTCACCCAGGAGACTATTATGACCAAGTTCATCAATCGCTTTGCCAAGGACGAGTCCGGCGCCACCGCCATTGAATATGGCCTGATCGCCGCTCTGATCGCCGTTGCCCTGATCACGGTTCTGACCACGATCGGCACCAACCTGAACGCGACCTTCAACAAGATCGCGACGGGCGTGAAGACCAGCTAAGCCTGACCAGACGCCGCCGGCACCCGCCAGCGGCGTCTTTCGCTACAGTTCCCGGGGGCGGCAACCGGGAAGGCAGTCTGCTCAACCCGGACTGCCCGTCGTCCATCCGGTTCATCCAGTGTTTCACAGAGTAAAGTGCTTTTTTCCTATTTAGGAGACATCAGATGACAAAGTTCCTCAACCGCTTTGCCAAGGACGAGTCCGGCGCCACCGCCATCGAATACGGCCTGATCGCCGCCCTGATCGCCGTTGCGCTGATCACGGTTCTAACCACCATCGGTACGAACCTGAACACCACGTTCAACAAGATCGCGGACGGCGTCAAGACCAGCTAAGACCAACGCCAGGGCCGGGTTCCAGATCCCCGGCCTCAGCGAGAAACCCAAATGGCCGCGGGGGAGTTTTGCGACCCCGCGGCTCTTTTTTTCTCCCTTTTTCGCATGGGAATTCGGGAAGTCAGATGCTGAAACGTTTTTTCACGGACGAACGCGGCGCCACGGCGATCGAGTACGGCCTGATCTCGGGCCTGATCTTCCTGGCCATCGTCACGGTCTTGTACACCTATCGCGACGCCATGGAACAGATGTACGTCTATATTGGCACGTCGGTCACCGGCGCGACCAAATAGCTCAAGCGCCGCGTGGCCTTGATCTTCCCTCCACTAAACCTTCCTTAATCATAATCTTCTAAGGCTGGGAGCCTTCGCTCCGCCTGAGGATCCGCGCGTGTCGATTCCGCTTCTCTTCGCCCTCGTCTATCCGCTCTGCCTGGCCTGGGCGGCCAAGACCGACATTCTCAGCATGACCATTCCGAACCGCCTGACGCTTGGGCTGGCGGTGATGTTCCTGCCGCTCGGGATCATGCTGCACCTGAGCCTAACGCAGTGGGGCGTGCATCTCGGCCTCGGCCTGACCGGATTGGCCGTCGGCATCCTCCTGTTCGCGTTGCGCTTCATGGGCGGCGGCGACGCCAAGCTGATCGCGGCGGCCTGCCTGTGGCTCGGACCGGAAGGCTGCCTGGCCTTCATGATCTATACGGCCCTGGCCGGTGGCGCCCTGACACTGGGCCTGCTGGCGGCGCGCAAGTTCGGTGCAGTCTATGCCGGCATGCTGCCGGCGCCGTTGAGCCGCCACCTCGAACCGGCAGGCGATATTCCCTACGGCGTGGCGATCTGCGTGGGCGGTCTTCTGGCCATACCTCACGCCGACATTCTCAATACTCTTATCTAGTCGCGCTTTTAACCGCAAAAGCGCTTGTGTTTTAACACAAAAAAAACCCAGCCGTTTAAGCAAATAATGACGCCTGTTTACGAAAATAAACAGCGCGGCGGTTTCTTTAGTCTAAAGTTAACCAACCTTAAGCCAACATCGCCGCACTCCACTCGTCATCCGGCCGGGCAAATCCCTGAATTAAAGTCTGGCCGCTCTCAGGGGAATTGGGTGCATGAAGACGTCCCGATACGTCGTAATCGGCATAGCGGCGCTTGCCGCCATCCTTCTGGCCTTCATGGTCCGTACGCTTCTGGCCCCCAAGCCCGCTGCCACTCCCGTCGCTGCCGTCCATGCCGCGCCCGCGCCGGTGCAGACCATGCGCGTGCTGGTCGTTTCACGCAATATCAAGGCCGGTGAGCACCTGAACGAAGGGGACCTGAGCTGGGTCGACTGGCCCGCCAACCTGGTCAATCCCGCCTATATCGTCGACGGCCCGAACAATGGCGCCGCCAAGGCGCCGGCCGGCAGCGAGGACGCCGCCGCCAAGACCCCGCAAGCCGGCGCCCAGGTCCAGAAGGCCGGCGTCAAGGCCGGCCAGATCGCCAATGACCTGATGGGCGGCTCGGCCAAGGCCGCCTATGTCGGCGGCGTGGCCCGCGAGGATATGCTGGCCAACGAACCGGTCATCGCCTCGAAGATCGTCCGCGCCGACGAAGGCGGCTTCATGGCCGTCATGCTCAACCCCGGCATGCGCGCCATCGCGGTGCCGGTCAGCGTCGACAACACCGCCGGCGGCTTCATCCTGCCCGGCGACCGCGTCGACATCCTGGTCACCCACCAGGCCCAGATGCCCGGCGGCGGCACGGTCGACAACGTGCAGCCGGTCCTGCGCAACATCCGCGTGCTGGCCATCGACCAGCAGGTGCAACTCGACAAGGAAAAGCAAAGCGTCATCGGCGCCACGGCGACGCTCGAAGTGTCGCCGACCGACGGCCAGGCCCTGACGCTTGCCAAGGCGTCCGGCACCCTGTCGCTGATGCTGCGCTCCTATGCTGATGCCCAGGGCCCGTCGGGCCTGGCCAGCACCGCCCCGATCTCCGGCGGCAACGACAGTGTCCGCGTCTTCCGCAACGGTCAGTCCTCCGACGTCCTGGTATCCCGATGAGCCAATCGATGCGCTTCAAAAGCTCCCTCCTCACGGCCCGCCGCGCGCGCGGATATATCGCCCTGAGCGCCGCCGCGATGCTGATCGCGGCTTTCGGCGTCGACGCCGCGCCCGCCGCCAAGCCGGCCGCTCCTGCCCCAGCGCGCGCTTCCAGCGGCGGCCTGCAGGTCGCGACGCAAAGCGCGCCGGTCCAGACCAAGGTGCTCAACCTGCCCAAGGGCCGGTCGGCGGTCATCGACCTGCCCGTGGACGCCGCGGACGTGTTCGTCTCTAATCCGGCGGTGGCCGACGCCGTGCTGCGCACGCCGCGCCGCATCTTCGTGCTCGGCGTCGCCCCGGGACAATCGGACGCCATCTTCTTTGACGGCATGGGCCGCCAGATCCTGAACCTGAGCGTCCGCGTCGACGCGCCAACCGATCAGCTGACCGACACGGTCACCCGCCTGTTCCCGCATTCCAAGGTCGAGGTCCAGAGCCTCAACGGCCACGTCGTGCTGAGCGGCATGGCCGCCAATGCCGGCGAGGCCGACCAGATCCTGCGCCTGGCGCAGGGCTTCGTCGAAAAGCCCGAGGACGTGGTCAACCTGATGGCCGTCGCCGGCAAGGACCAGGTGATGCTCAAGGTGCGCATCGTCGAGGTCGAGCGGTCGATGATCAAGCAGCTCGGCATGTCGACCGACATCACCTACAATTACGGCGATCGCTCCTATTCGTTCGGCCGGACCAATTCGTTCGGCTCCAACGGCTCGTTCATGGGCGGCAAGGGCGCCTGCTACAACCAGATCGGCGCGGCGACGCTCAACGGCACGACCACCACCACGACCAACACGCCTACGCCCACCGGCAACATCCAGGACGTCGTGACCAATACCGGCGCCCTGACCTACGGCACCAACAACAATACCTGTCTGCAGGCCTTCGAGCGCGCCGGCCTGGCGCGGACCCTGGCCGAGCCGAACCTGACGGCGGTCTCCGGCGAAGCGGCCAAATTCCTGGCTGGCGGCGAGTTCCCCGTGCCGGTCGCCCAGGACAACCAGGGCCGCATCACCGTCGAATTCAAGCCCTTCGGGGTTGGTTTAGGATTTACACCTGTAGTCCTGTCGAGCGGTCGCATCTCGCTCAAGCTGTCGACCGAAGTGTCGGAGCTGACCAATACCGGCGCCTTCGCGCTCAACGCCAACTTCACCATTCCGGCGCTTAACGTTCGCCGCGTCGAAACGACGGTCGAAATGCAGTCGGGGTCGACCCTGATGCTCGCCGGCCTGCTGCAGTCGAAGTTCAAGCAGTCGATCGACAGCCTGCCCGGCCTGACCAGCCTGCCGGTCCTCGGCGCCCTGTTCCGGTCGCGCGACTTCCTCAATGACGAAACCGAGATGGTCGTCCTGGTCACGCCGTACATCGTGACGCCGGCCGACCCGAACGCCATGCAAACCCCGGCCGACGGCCTGGAGACGTCGAACGACATGAGCGCCGTGTTCCTCGGCCGGCTCAACAAGGTGATCAAGGCCAAGAACGGTGACGCGGCCGGCGCTTCGCCCGCCCCGTACCAGGCCCCCATCGGCTATGTGATCGAATAGGAAGACAGACATGACCCTTCTCCGTTCTTCCGCGCTTTCCTGCACTCCGGCTGCCCTGGCTCTTGGCGCCGCCCTTCTGCTTGGCGGCTGCGCCACCTCGTCGCAACCGCGCGTCGCCGTCGAGCCGCCGCCGGTCACGCCGACCGAACAATATGCCCTGCGCCCCGAGACCATGGTCAACAGCATCAACCTGCGCATCAAGGGCGGCTTCTCCGACAACCAGCGCCGCGCCCTTGACCAGGTCGCCCAGAAGGCCAGCTGGATGACCGGCGCGCCCGTCGATGTCGAAATCGTCACCGCCAACGACCCTTCCGCCGTCGAGGCTGGCCAGCGCATTGGCACCTACCTGCTGACCCATGACGTCGCCAGTGACAGCCTGCGCCAGCGCGGCGAGCCCGGCCAACCGGTCGATGTCGTCACGGTCAACCTGGTCTATTACCGCGCCCATGTCGAAGCCTGCGGACAGACCTGGGAAAACGTCGCGGCCACGGCCAACAACGCGCCCTACAAGAACTTCGGCTGCGCCATCACCGCCAACATGGCCGCCCAGATCGCCGATCCGCGCGACCTGGGCCGCGCCGCCAGCGCCACGCCGCCCGACAATGGCCGGCGCGCCAAGGTCATGGACCTGTACCGCCAAGGCGAGGTCACGTCCTCGAAGAGCGACGACCAGAGCAAGGGCACCATTTCCGATGCGATTAAGTGAGACGCGACATGCCTAATCCGGCCTCCACACACATCGATCCTTTCGACAGCATGGACGACCTCGACGACGAGTTCGTGACTGACTTCAAGCCGAACCCGACGCCGGCTGCCCAAGGCAATACGCTGGGAGACATCTCCATCGACACGCCGTACGACGACGTGCCGCTGACGCGCGATCCGTTCGCGGATGACGATTTTGGCGACGAGGATTTCGGCGACACGCTGGAACCCGATCCGGCCATGCAACGCCAGGCCCTGGCGGCGGCGCAGGCCACGGCTGCCCCGTCCTTCGCCGAAGCCAGCTTTACGCCGCCGACACCGGCGATCGATCCGTTCGGCAACGACAGCGCCCCAGCCGCCTCCTTAAGCGCCGACGACGATATCGGCGCCATCTCGATTCCGCGCATCGCCATCCACTTCTTCCCGGATTCGGAAGAGAGCCTGCAGGCCTGCGACACGGCGGCGCTCGACCGGCGCATGACCCGCGCCCAGTGCCAGGTGAAGCGCGGCGGCATCCAGGAAGCCATCGACACCTACCAGAACGAGCCGACGCCGTCGCTGCTGTTCGTCGAAAGCAAGGCGCGCGGCAGCGACCTGCTCGAGCAGCTTGGCCGTCTGGCCGAGGTGTGCGACGCGCAGACCAAGGTGGTGGTCATCGGCGCGCACAACGACATCTCGCTGTACCGCGAACTGATCCGCCAGGGCGTGTCGGAATACATGGTGGCGCCGATCCAGCCGCTGGGGCTGATCAAGACCGTGGCCGGGTTGTTCAACGACCCGGAAACGCCGTTCGTCGGCCGCGCCATCGCCTTTGTCGGCGCGCGCGGCGGTTCCGGCTCGTCGTCGATCGCGCACAACTTCGCCTATAACCTGTCGATACAGATGCAGGCCAATACGGTCATCGTCGACTACGATCTGCCGTTCGGCACGGCCGGGCTCGACTTCAACCAGGACCCGCTGCAGGGCATGGCCGACGCGCTCAACGAGCCGGACCGGCTCGATTCGGTGCTGCTCGACCGCATGCTGACCAAGTGCGGCGAACGCCTGTCACTGTTCTCCTCGCCGGCCGCCCTCGACCAGGACTACGTCACCGACGCCGAGGCCTATGAGGAAGTCACCCGCAAGATCCGCTCGGCGGCGCCGTTCATCGTCATGGACCTGCCGCATGTCTGGACACCGTGGTTGAAGCGCAACCTGATCACCGCCGACGAGGTGGTGATCGTGGCAACGCCGGACCTGGCGTCTTTGCGCAACGCCAAGAACATCATCGACCTGCTCAAGACCACCCGGCCCAATGACCAGGCGCCCAAGCTGGTGCTCAACCAGACGGAAATGCCCGGCCGCCCGGAAATCCCGGTCAAGGACTTCACCGCTGCCCTGGGCATCGAGCCGTGCGCCCTGATCCCGTTCGACGCCAAGCTGTTCGGCGCCGCCTCGAACAACGGCCAGATGATCGCCGAGGTCGGGGCTGCGTCGAAGGTGGCCGAAGGCCTCAACATGCTGACCGCCGCCATCACCGGCCGCGCCCCCGTCGAAATCAAGGCCAAGAAGTCGTTCCTGGCCGGCCTCCTTTCCAAGAAGTGAGCTGATCCCCCGTGTTTGGCAAACGCCCGGCAGACCCGAACCAGCGCCCACCGGCTCCCGCCACACCCGCCCCTTCGGCCGGCGCTTCGGCGGTCAATGCGGCGCGCGACGCCATGTCGCCCGCCGCCAAGCCGCAGGCGCTCAGTCAGCCTTCAGCGCAACCGGCTAGCGTCATGACGGCGCCGCCGCCGGCCTCGGATGTCGCCGAGATCGCCACGCGGCCGCAAAAGAGCGACCTCAACGACAGCAAGGTCAGCGAGGGGCCACGCGTCGCCCTGCCGGAGCTGAGCACCGAGAAGCGTATCGGCTCCGGCCCGGTCGCCAAACCGGCCGGCGGAGAGAAGGCCGCCGCGCCGAAGGCCAAGATGGCCGCCGGCCTCGAGCAGATGAACAAGGCGCACGCCGTCACCGAGATCGTGCGCGAGCAGTCGGACTATTACCACGCCACCAAGACGGCGATTTTCAACGCCCTGCTGAACACCATCGACCTGAGCCAGCTGGCCCAGCTCAACCACAAGGCCGCCGCCGAGGAAATCCGCGACATCGTCGCCGAACTGGTGGCGATCAAGAACGTGTCGATGTCTGTGGCCGAACAGGACAACCTGGTCCAGGACATCATCAACGACGTCCTCGGTTACGGGCCGCTGGAACCGCTGCTGGCGCGCGACGACATCGCCGACATCATGGTCAACGGCGCCCAGCGGGTGTTCATCGAAGTCGGCGGCAAGGTGCAGCTGACCAATGTCCGTTTCCGCGACAATCAGCAGCTGATGAACATCTGCCAGCGCATCGTGAGCCAGGTCGGCCGCCGCGTCGACGAAGCTTCGCCGATCTGCGACGCCCGCTTGCCCGACGGGTCGCGCGTCAACGTCATCGCGCCGCCCCTGGCGCTGGACGGACCGACGCTCACCATCCGGAAGTTCAAGAAGGACAAGCTGACCATGCGCAACCTGGTGGAGTTCGGCTCCATCAGCCCGGAAGGGGCGCGCGTGCTCGGCGTCATCGGCGCGTCGCGCTGTAACGTACTGATCTCCGGCGGTACCGGCTCGGGGAAGACCACCCTGCTCAACACCATGACGGCGTTCATCGATCCGACCGAACGGGTCGTGACCTGCGAAGACGCCGCCGAACTGCAGCTGCAGCAGCCGCACGTGGTGCGCCTGGAAACCCGGCCGCCCAACCTGGAAGGCCAGGGGTCGATCACCATGCGCGACCTGGTCAAGAACTGTCTGCGGATGCGTCCCGAACGCATCATCGTCGGCGAAGTCCGGGGCCCGGAGGCGTTCGACCTCCTCCAGGCCATGAACACCGGCCACGACGGCTCGATGGGCACGCTGCACGCCAACTCGCCGCGCGAAGCCGTGTCGCGTCTCGAATCGATGATCACCATGGGCGGCTACGGCCTGCCGTCGCGGACCATCCGCGAAATGATCGTCGGCTCGATCGACCTGATCATCCAGGCGGCCCGCCTGCGCGATGGTTCGCGCCGCATCACCCACGTCACCGAAGTCCTCGGCCTGGAAGGCGAGGTCATCGTCACCCAGGACCTGTTCCTGTACGAAATCGAGGGCGAGGACAAGAACGGCAAGATCGTCGGCCGTCACCGCTCGACCGGCATCGGCCGACCGCGCTTCTGGGACCGCGCTAAGTATTACGGGCTGGAACGCGAGCTGGCGGAGGCGCTGGATGCGTCCGAGTAGGCTGCCCGCCCCCTCCGTCTTCGCCCGGCTGACGCCGGTCGAATCCACCTCCCCCGCTCCGCAGGGGAGGATTTAATGCTCATGATTATAGCGATTGCCGTCGTCGGCTTTATCCTGATCGCCAGCGTCGGCTTTATCGTTACCGGCAACAGCGGTTCGTCGCCAGCCCTGGCCAAGCGGACCCAGTCGATCGGCATGGGCACGTCGAGCCGCGCCAAACGTCAGAAGGCCCAGGCCAAGACGCCGGAAGACCGGCGCAAGCAGATCACCGAACAACTGAAGGAAGCCGAAAAGCGCGAGCGCAAGAAGCGCCTGACGCTCAGCGCGCGCATGCAGTATGCCGGCCTGACGCCGAACACGGCCCAGTTCATGATGTACAGCATCATCGCCGGCGCCGTCTGTGCTCTGTTACCATTTGCGCTTCTGAAGATGGATATACTGGTCAAGCTGTTGGTCTGCGCCGGAGCAGGCTTCGCGGCTGGTTATGGCGCGCCGCGCTGGGTCCTGAGCTTCATGGCCGGCGGCCGCCAGAAGAAGTTCACCGCCGAATTCCCCAACGCCATGGACATCATCGTCCGCGGTATCAAGTCGGGTCTGCCGGTCAATGACTGTCTGAAGATCATCGCCAAGGAAAGCCCGGCACCGCTGGGGCCGGAATTCCAGCGGGCCGTCGAAAACGTCGGGGTCGGCATGTCGCTCGACCAGGCGCTCGACAAGATGGGCGAGAACATTCCGACCCACGAACTGCGCTTCTTCGCCATCGTCATCGCCATCCAGGCCAAGACCGGCGGTAACCTGGCCGAAGCCCTGGGCAACCTGTCGAACGTGCTGCGCGCCCGGAAGATGATGCGCGAAAAGGTCAAGGCGATGTCGTCGGAAGCAATTGCGTCCGCTTCGATCATCGGCTCGCTGCCGCCGGCTGTCGGCATCATGATCACGCTCAGCCGTCCGGAGTATCTCAAGCCGATGTTCACCGATCCGCGCGGCCAGCTGATGCTGCTTGGTGGGCTGGTGTGGATGGGCCTGGGCATTCTTGCCATGCGCAAGATGATCAATTTCAAGATGTGAGGCGAAGACCGTGAACGATTTCGCCGCCTTCATCATGACGCCATCCAACCTGATCGCGGGCGGGGTGGCGGTGCTTGTCTTCCTCACCGTCATCACCCTGATGAAGGGCATGGTGGTCGACGAGCAGCTGGAAAAGCGCATGAAGGCCGTCGGCCAGCGCCGCGAGGAGCTGCGGCGCCAGGCGCGCCAGAACGCGGCACAGAACGGCAGCGGCGGTTCGATCCGCCAGAAGGACACCGGCCCCTACCGCGCCGTCGTCGAAAAGCTCAATCTGAAAACCCTGCTGGAAGACCCGAAGGTCGTCGAGAAGCTGGCCATGGCCGGCTATCGCGGCCCGAAGCCGGTATCGACCTTCTACTTCTTCCGTTTTGCCATGCCGTTCGTGCTCGGCCTCGGCGCGGCGTTTTACGTGTTCGTGCTCGGCATCGGCCATTTCCATCTGCCGGTGAAACTGCTGATTACCGTGGGCGGGTTCGTCGCCGGCTATTACGCACCGAACATCTATATCTCGAACCTGGCCGCCAAGCGTCGCGATTCCATCGTCATGGCGTTCCCGGACGCGCTGGACTTGATGCTTATCTGCGTCGAGGCCGGCATGTCGATCGAAGGCGCCTTGCAGAAGGTGTCCGTCGAGCTAGGGTCGAGCTCGATCGAGCTGGCCGAGGAGCTGTCGCTGCTGGTGGCGGAACTGTCCTATCTGCCGGAGCGCCGCCTGGCCTATGAGGGCCTGGCCAAGCGGACCAACCACCCGGGCATCAAGGCCGTCTGTACAGCCATGATCCAGGCTGAAAAGTACGGCACGCCGCTCGGCACCGCGCTGCGGGTCATGGCCAAGGAAAACCGCGAACTGCGCCTGTCGGCGGCGGAGAAGAAGGCGGCCGCCCTGCCGGCGCAGCTGACCGTGCCGATGATCATCTTCTTCCTGCCGGTGCTGTTCCTGGTTATCCTGGGACCGGTCTTCATCCGCATCAGCGACCTGCAGAAAAAGGATCACGCCGCGCCGGTGGTCAATAATACGAGCGCGACGGACAAGAAGTAAGGTTTTAAGTCGTGGGGTCCGCGACCCCACGACTTATTCTTTCTTTTTCTGGCTCCGGTTCTTATCGACAATGGCATAGATGATGATCAGAAACGCCAGCAGCTGCGTGACGTAGATCAGCGGCGAATGATCGGTGACGTGCGGGATAAGCCCCATGGTCACCCGCCCTACCCCGGCGATGAAAAAGGCCGCCGCGAAGAACAGGAAGAACCGGTCGCGCGTCGTCTTCCAGAAGCGCACGAACAACAGGCCAATGATCAGGCTGGCCATGGCGATGGCGCCCAGCAGCAGCATCTTTATCGTCATATCAATCGGCATCGAAGATCAGCCCGTAAATGAAGACCAGCAAGGAAATCAACGTAATCGAATAGCGCCACAAGGACAGATCGACTTCCGGCGGCGTCAGCAACTTGTCGACCACCAGCACGGCATTGCTCAAGGTCAGGCCGGCAAAGCAGACCCCGCCCCACAGCAGCAGCCGGTAGCGGCTGCGTTGCCAGGCCGTCAGCAACAGCCAGGCGCACAGGAACGAAGTCAAAGCGCAAAGTCCGTAGATCAGACCAGCGACCATTCATTTGTCCTTTCGTATGCGGAAAGCATTGGCGAACTCCTGCACCCGGTTGCGGGGCTTGGAATGGATAATGCGTGTCACCGGGATCAGGTAGTCCCTGTACAGCTCGGCGACACGGTCGATAGCCGCCACCAGTTCGGGTGTGGCCGGGTTATAGGTATAGCGGATACCTTCGGGTGTATCGGTCAGGGCGACGATCTGGTGCTCGGCCAGGCGCGCCATCAGAAAGATTGTTTCCGCTTCGCTGATGTAGAGATGACCGGCAATGGCGACCGCATCCCAGGCTTCGCCGGGATGGGCGCGCAGCAATAACAGTCCTTCCCATTGCGCAATGGAATCAACGGTTTTTAAAAGGAACTGCCTTGCGTCTTCCGGAACGGGGTCCTCGGTCATCACGTATGGTCAATAACGGGGGACGCCGGGCAGGCCAAATAAGTTTTTAGTAAAAAGTCATGGGGTCACGGACCCCACACCCCATTACTCGACGGAGTATGATCGACCTTATGAGCTAAATAAAAACCAGGGTCCCCTCTTCGGGAACCCTGGTTTTTATTTAGCTTATTAGCTTGCTCACGCTCGGACGCGTAACGGGGTGTGGGGCCCGCGGCCCCACGACTTCACTAAACCTTACTGGCAGGCCAGGCATTCCTCGTAGTCAGTCCGCGGCGTGTCCATTTTCTCGACCGCCTCCTTGGCTTCGCTGCCGGCGTGGGCGGCGCGCTGAACCGACTTGGAGCGCAGGTAGTAGAGCGACTTCAGGCCCTGTTCCCACGCCGTCCAGTGCAGCATGTGCAGGTCCCACTTGTCGACGTCGCCGGGGATGAACAGGTTCACCGACTGCGACTGGCAGATTTCCGGCGTGCGGTCGGCAGCCAGCTCGACCACCCAGCGCTGATCCAGTTCAAAGGCCGTCTTGAACACCGCCTTTTCGTCGTCGTTCAGGGCATCGATATGCTGCACCGAGCCTTCGTGCTGGACGATCGAGTCCCAGGTCTCCGGCGTGTCCAGGCCCTTCTCGGCCAGCAGCGTTTCAAGATACGGGTTCTTGACCGCGAACGAGCCCGACAGGGTCTTGTGGGTATAGATATTGGCCGGGATCGGCTCGATGCCGGCCGAAGTACCGCCGCAGATGATCGAGATCGAGGCGGTGGGCGCGATGGCCAGCTTGTGCGAGAAGCGCTCCATCACACCACGTTCCTCAGCATCGCGGCACGGGCCGCGCTCCTGGGCCAGCTTGACCGACGCCTTGTCGGCCTCGCGGCGCAGGTGCTTGAACAGGCGCATGTTCCAGGACTTGGCCATGGCCGACTCGAAGGCGACGTTCTGCGATTGCAGGAAGGAGTGGAAGCCCATCAGGCCGAGGCCGACCGAGCGCTCGCACATGGCGGAATAGACCGCCGCGTCCATCGACGACGGCGCCTGAGCGATGAAGTCCTCGAGCACGTTGTCGAGGAAGCGCATGACGTCCTCGATGAAACGCGGCTCATCGCGCCATTCCAGGAAGGTTTCGGCATTGACCGACGACAGGCAGCAGACGGCGGTGCGGTCGACGCCGCGATGGTCGGCGCCGGTGTGCAGCATGATTTCCGAGCACAGGTTCGACTGGCGCACCTGCAGGCCCAGTTCGCGCTGGTGCTGCGGCATGGCGCGATTCACGGTGTCGGAGAAGATCAGGTAGGGCTCGCCGGTCTGCAGGCGGATCTCCAGGATCTTCTGCCACAGCGAGCGGGCGTCGACAAAGCGCAGGACCTCGTTGTTCTTCGGCGAACGCAGGGCGAAGGGCTGACCGTCGCGCACGGCTTCCATGAATTCGTCGGTGATGCCGATGCCGTGGTGCAGGTTGAGGGACTTGCGATTGAAGTCGCCCGACGGCTTGCGGATTTCGAGGAATTCCTCGATCTCCGGGTGGAAGATGTCGATATAGACGGCGGCCGAGCCGCGGCGCAGGCTGCCCTGCGAAATGGCCAGGGTCAGCGAGTCCATCACCCGGATGAACGGAATGATGCCCGAGGTCTGGCCAGCGCCCTTGACCTTCTCGCCGATGGAGCGGACGCCGCCCCAGTATGTGCCGATGCCGCCGCCGTTCGACGCCAGGGCGACGTTTTCGTTCCAGGTCGAAACGATGCCTTCGAGGTTATCGGGCACGGCATTGAGGAAGCAGGAGATCGGCAGGCCGCGCGCGGCGCCGCCGTTGGACAGGACCGGCGTGGCCGGCATGAACCACAGCTTGGAGATATAGTCGTAGACACGCTGAGCATGGTCCGAATCGTCGGCATAGGTGGTGGCGACGCGGGCGAACATGTCCTGGTAGCTTTCACCCGGCAGCAGATAGCGGTCGTCGAGCGTGGTCTTGCCGAAATCGGTCAGCAGCGAGTCGCGCGATCGGTCGACGACCACCGACTTGAGCAGCTTCAGTTCCGGACGGGGCTTGGGCCGCACCACCATATTCGCCTTGAAAGCGGGCGTTTCACGTCTGGCGGCTTCACTCGATGACATATCCTATTACCTCAAACCCATAGTCTGCGCCCGTCTTCGGGCGCCGTGTTAAAGGCCTGTTAATAACTATATATAGTGTCTCAACAGCCCAGCCTGTCGATATATGGGGGACAAGTTCGTGAATCCGTCAAGCGGGCAAAGCCCTGTCCGGGCAAACTTTTTTGTAAACAAACTCTTAATCTAGCGCTTTTGCCAAGCGGCTCAAGGGCTTGGAAAGGTTAAGGCAAAATTCGCCGGAATCACGATTTCTGTGAACGAATCATGACACCGTTTGACCAGGGGTTTCCGACAGGTAGCGGTCAAGCCGATTGTTGCGGTCAACCAGCACGACACTGGGGATAACTGGCTGATCGGTAAGCTCGAATCCCATGATGATGATCTGCTCGGATTCGGTGATCAGATGGGCGGCGGCGCCGTTCATGGCAATAACGCCTGAGTCGCGTTCCCCCTTGATGACGTAGGTTTCCAATCGAGCGCCGGAAGTGTTGGAAACGACGAGAACCTTTTCCCCTTCCCACAGGCCGACCGCCTCCATCAGCGCCTCGTCGATAGTGATCGAACCGATATAGGCGAGGTTGGCCTGGGTGACGTAGGCATTGTGGATCTTGGAACGGAGAAGGAAACGCATGACTCGACCACAGATGGGAACAGGGCGCTTCCTTACAAGTCCACTCCGCAAATGGCAAATCGGCGCCTCAGACTTCGTCCACCTCATCGACCAGGAAAATCTCGCCGTCGATGTCGACCACGTACAGGTTGCCCATGTCGTCGATGCCAAAGCTGGTCAAATTGCCGATGACCCCGGCCGCCGGCGCGAAGGCCGCTGTGCGGTCGGTGAAGGACGTGTTGGCGAGCGTCGTGCCCGGCACCAGGCTGGTGGCGGTTACCGACCAGATGCGCTTGTTGACATAATCGCCGAAGACATACTGGCCACGCAGGGCAATCACTGGACCGCGGTAGACATAGCCGCCGATCAGTGAACTCCCCTGCAACGCACCGGCGCCATGCGGATATTCAAGCACCGGCGCGGTCATGCCGGCCGTCGAACCGGCGTTGAAGGTGTGGGTGGCTTCCAGGGTGTTCCAGCCGAAATTGAAGCCCGGATCGGTGGGCCGGACCAGGTCGACCTCTTCCCAGGCGTCCTGGCCGACGTCGCCAATGTAGAAGTTGTTGGTCACCGGATCGAAGCTGTTGCGGAACGGATTACGCAGCCCCCAGTGCCAGATTTCCGGCGCCCCGCCACCGCTGGCGAACGGATTACCTGCCGGGATAGAATAGTCGCGGTTGGGATCGGTGGGGAAAGCATCGGTACGCGGATCGATGCGCAGAATCTTGCCCAACAGAACATTCTTGTTCTGAGCGTTGCCGGGGGTGTCGCCGGCGCCGCCACCGTCACCGACGGCGATCACCAGCAGGCCATCCTTATCGAAGCCGATCCAGCCGCCGTTGTGGTTGCTGTTGACCGAATGCGAAATGGTCAGGATGACATCGCCGGTATTGTTGGTGGCGCCGGCCGCTGTGGCCGTGAATTTGCGCACCTGGATCTCACCGTTGGCTACGGTCAAATAGGCATAGAAAATGCCACTGGTCGCGAAGTCGGGCGCCAGGGCCAGGCCGAGCAGACCGCGTTCGCTGTCTGTGGTGATATAGCTTGATACATCGAGGAAGGGCTGCGGGTCGACCGCGCCCGTCAGGGGATCGAGAACCTTGACCTTGCCGGTCTTCTCGACGACCAGCAGGCGGCCGGAACCGTCGCCGCGACCGAGAACATAGAGCGGCTGGGTGAAACCCTGGGCGACGCGGCGGGTCGAGACACGGCCAACCCGGTCGGTGACGGTAAGGCTGACGGCCTTGCTGACGCTGTTCGTGCCGTCGGATACATTGACCATGACGTCGTAAATGTTGTCGTGGTTGGCATCGAGCGGCCACTCGAAATTCGGGGAACTGACGAACGATACGGCGCCCGTCGCGGCATTGATCGAGAAACGGGCGGCATCACTACCGGACAGGGAATAGGTCAAGCTGTTGCCGTCGGCGTCGCTGGCGGAGGCCGTGTAAACCGCGCCGCTGCTGTTTTCCGGTATCGATGCCGCGGCGGCCGAAGTGATAACCGGCGCCGAATTGCCCCCGCTCCCTCCCATGCCAGCGGAACCGCCGCCCGACCCACCACCGCCGCAGGCGGCCAACCCAAGACAGACACTCATGCGCAGGCATTGGCGCAAAACACGAGAAACGCGCAGCATGAAAGTATCCTTTCGCCGAAAAGCGCGGATAGGCAGGTTCAGGCAGGCAAGCTTAGGCGCCGCTAAAAAATAGGATTTCAATATGGAGGCTTCGTTACCGAACGTGGTAACCGCTTATTCATGCCAAAGGTCGGTGATGTCGCCCTTGCGGTTAAGCATGTGGATGGCGCGCTTGATCACCGTCAGCACGGCTTCGATGCGCGCGTCCTGGTCGTAGGTCAGGGCCGAACGATGCATGCCATCGAGCGCGAAGCGGGCCAGGTCGCGGCTGGCCTGGAAGCGGGCGTCATTGCCGGCCATGATGAAGCCGGGCGTGGCGCGGCCCATGGCCGCCTTGTCGAAGGCTTCCTGGGCCGGGCGAATCGCCTTGGCAACCTCGGCGTCCTGACGAGCGGCGCGTTCCAGGGCCAGAAATGCGGCAAACGGCGGTGAGCTCAGAAGCCGCCAATAGGCATCGATGGCGCCGTCGAGCGCGTCCTGGCCGGGTTTAAGCTTGCGCGCCTCGGCCTCGAAGGCGGCTTCGCGGGCGGCGTGGATATGCCAGGCGGCGGCTTCGACCAGGTCTTCGCGCGTCGGAAAGTGATAAAGCATGGCGCCGCGTGTCAGACCGCAAGCCTCGGCAATGGCGGCATTGCCGGCGCGGTCATAGCCCAGTTCGGCGAACAGGCGCATGGCGGTTTCAAGGATCTGGACGCGGGTGCGGCGCGATTTCGGCGTATCCTTCGCCGGGCCCGCGGCGTGCAGGTCCTTTGCGCTGTCTTTGGCCGTCTCATCCCGCATCTGCGGAATCTTAGGCCGGGTCTTGGATCGCTCGGTCATTGCGCTTGTTCATCCGCCGGTTCTCTTCCTGTGGCACGGAGTGGCGGTCCTTTCTTTGAAAATAAGGTATTTTACGCGTTAAGCAAGCTGTATCCGGCGCACCAAAGTGACATTTTTGACATGATTGTCGGTTTGTGCGCCGCCGAAGGCCATATGTTGGGACAAAGTCGTGGAAGCGGTATCTTTTACCCGTGCAGCCGGGACGCGAAAGCCAACACACACGCTTATGCTTGCCAATGCAGCGTGAAATAGGGCATGGGAGGGACTTGCGGCGACAACGGGTTTAGGGACATCCGAATTTGCGTATCTTGCTGGCCACTGACGCGTGGGAACCTCAGGTCAACGGCGTGGTCACCACGCTCAAGCGCACCATCGAGGAATGCGAAAGGCTTGGGCACGAATTCAAGATCGTCGACTACAACCAGTTCAAAACGATCTCCTGGCCCGACTATCCGGAAGTCAAGCTGGCGCTCGGCTGTTACGAAGAAGTGCGCGAGATCATCCAGGACTACGAGCCCGACGCCATCCACATTGCCACGGAGGGACCGGTCGGCTTCGCGGCGCGGCGGGTGTGCCAGGAATGGAAGCTACCGTTCACGACCAGCTATCACACCAAATTTCCGGAATATGTGAATGCCCGGCTGCCGATACCCTTAAGCGTCGGCTATGCGATCATGCGCTGGTTCCATAAGCCATCCGGGCGGGTGATGGTGGCGACGCCGACGCTCCAGCAGGACCTGGAATCGCGCGGCTTCAAAAATATCTCGCCATGGACGCGCGGCGTGGATACCGAGCTGTTCAAGCCGGGGCTGGAGCCGATCTTCGGACCGGTGGCACGGCCGGTCATGACCTATGTCGGCCGGGTGGCGGTCGAGAAGAATATCGAGGCCTTCCTGAAGCTGGACGTGCCAGGGACCAAGGTGATCGTCGGCGGCGGGCCGCAGGTCGAAGAGTTGAAGGTCAAGTATCCTCAGGCGATCTTTACCGGACCGCGGTTCGGATCGGACCTGGCACGGTCCTATGCGGATTCCGACGTGTTCGTGTTTCCGTCGCTGACCGACACCTTCGGCCTGGTGATCATCGAGGCCATGGCCACGGGCACACCGGTGGCGGCCTTCCCGGCGCACGGGCCGATCGATCTTATTCCCGGATCGGGCGCGGGCGTGATCAATGACGACCTGAAGGTGGCCATCGAAGAGGCGCTGAAGCTCGACCGCAAGGCGGTGCGCGCCTATGCCGAGAAGTTCTCGTGGCGGGCCTGCGCCGAGCAGTTCGTCCGAAACCTGGAGCCTTATCCAGAACCGGCCAAGACCAAGCTGTGGAACAAGCTGCGGCATCTGACGCGGAAGCGGTTCAGTAAGAAGGGTTAAGTCTTGGGGCCACAGGCCCCAAACCCCGATACTCGACGGAGTATGGATAAGGCTTCGTACACCCATAAAAAGAGGGCCTCCGAAGTTGGGCCCTCTTTTTATGGGTGTATAAAGTTTGCCCACGCTCGGACGCGTAACGGGGTGTGGGGTCCGCGACCCCACGTCTTACCCTTTTACAGAAGCCGCTTGCGGATCTGCTGCGACAGAATATCGATCAAGGTCACTGCCACCACAATGATCAGCGCGATCGCCGACGTCTGCCGATAAGCAAAGCTGTTCAGATTATCGAACAGCAGCTGGCCGATCCCGCCGGCGCCGATCAGGCCCAGCACGGTAGCTGAACGCGCGTTCGACTCGAATCGATACAATGCGAATGAGGTCCATAGCGGCGCCACCTGCGGGATCACGCCCCAGACGATCTCGTGCAGCCGGTTGCCACCCGTCGCGCGCACGCCTTCGACCGGCGCCGTCTCGATCGCTTCGACCGCCTCGGAAAACAGCTTGGCCAGGGTGCCGGTGTTGTTGACCGTCAGCGCCAGCACACCCGCCAGGGGCCCCAGGCCAACCGCCACCAGGAACGCTGTGCCCAATACGATGTCGGGAAAGGCGCGCAAAAGGGCGATAAACCCGCGCATCGGCTGTACGATCCAAGCCGGCGCGATATTGCGGGAACACAGGAAACTGACCGGAACCGCCAGGACGATCGACATCGCCGTGCCCCAGACGGCGATCTCAAGGGTCTGCAGCATGGCCAGCAGATACTTGCACAGGTCGGACGCCTTGAAGGCGTCCCAGGTCCATTCCGCCGGGAAACCGAAGTTCGGATGAAGGTAGTCTTTCAGGTACGCGCTGGTATTGGCCGACTTGTCGACCAGCATGTGCAGGTCCTGCATGTGCGCGCCACGAAAGCTGAACACCAAAATGGCAACGACAACCATAACCATCAGCCAGTTGCCGATGCGGGCCGCCAGGCCGGTGGTCGGCGGCGCCAGATCTGCCATACGGGACTCTACAGTCGGCGCCATGGCTTAGTGCGAGGCCTGCGATGACGGTGCGTCGGCCGTGGCCTGCGGCGCGGTCTTGGCCGCCAGCGCCGCCTGGTCCTTCACCGCCTTGTCATAGGTCGCCTGGGCGGTGGCGATAGCGGCGGCGTCCGTTCCTTTCTTGGCTTCGGCCAGGGCGACGCGCGCCTCCATCACCCGTTCCGGGATCAGATAGGAGGCGTCGGCGGGCTGGAATGGGCCCCACTGGAAGACGGCCAGGTTGGCGCGCTGACGCTCAGCTTCGGCGCTGTCGCCGTGGCCGTAGCTAAGGAAGAAGGAACGTAGTTTTTCCTTGGTCACCGGATCGAGGTCGCCACGATAGACGATCACGCCTTTGGGCATGGGATCCGAATTCCAGATGACCTTGAGCTTGGCCAGCTTTTCCTGGCCTTCCGGCGTATCGCTCAGCTCCTTGAGCGTGTCGGAATTGGCGGTGGCGGCATCAACGACCCCGGCGATTACGCCTTCGACATTGGCTTCGTGCGAGCCCGAGCGGACATTGCGGAAGCATTTGTCGACGTCGACATTATTCGGCAGGAAGAAAAAGGCCTTGGGGGCGATGGTGCCGGACGCCGACTTGACGTCGCCCATGCCGAAATTGAGCTTGTGGTCGCACTTCAGCACGTCTTCCTTGGTAATCTTGGAGTCGGCGCGCACGATGATGACGCTCTGGTAACCGTCGCTGCCGTCAGGATTGGTGACGTGGGCGAAGACCTCGGCGCCGCCGCGATTGACCGCCTCCAGGCCCGAGGCGCTGGAGAAGAAGCCGGCTTGGGTCTGCTTGAAGCGCATCGCCTCGATCAGCGACGTGTAATTGCTCGAATAGAAGCTTTTCACCTTGAGCCCGGTCTGCTTCTCCATGTCGACGACGATGGGATGCCACATGGCGTCGAGTTTCTGCGACTTCTCGAAGGACAGGACGGAGAAGGAAATTTCCGTCGGCACGCCCTTGGTGTCTTCGGCCGGTTTCTGCGAGCAAGAGGTCAGGGCCGCGGCGGCTAGGGCCAGGCCGAGCAGCGCAGCGCCTTTGATTACGGTCTTAGTGGGCATTGGTCTCTCCTCCCCAGTAGGCATCTTCGATTTCCGCCCCATAGATGTCACGCAGACGCTCGTCGCTCAGGCCTCCGCTCGGGCCATCATAGACGACCTTGCCCTCCTTGAGCGCAAGGATGCGGTCGCAGTAGGTCTTGGCGTAGTCGACCTGGTGTAACGTCACGACTACGCCGACGCCGTCGCGTTCGTTGAGATCGACCAGAAGTTTCATCACCTTGCGGGCCGACACCGGATCAAGCGAGGCGACCGGCTCATCGGCCAGGATGATCTGTGCCCCCTGGACGATGGCGCGGGCGATGGCGCCGCGTTGCTGCTGGCCGCCGGACAAGGTATTGGCGCGCTGGCCGGCCATGGCGGCAACGCCGACGTGATCGAGTGCGGCCATGACCTTTTGCTTCTCGGCCTTCGACCAGAAGCCGAACAGGCCGCGCAGACCGGAAATCTTGCCGAGAAAGCCGAGCGCAGCATTGGTGAACAGCGACAGGCGGCCGACCAGGTTGAACTGCTGGGCGATCATGCCGAGATTGGAGCGGATCGAACGCACATCCGACGCCAGACGGCCGTTCGACTGCACAGTGCGGCCGAGCACGGCGACCGTACCTTGGCCCTTGTCGATGGTATGCAGCCCGGAAATCGAACGCAGCAGGGTCGACTTGCCCGAGCCGGACGGGCCGATCAGGGCGACGCGCTCGGGCCTGTCCATCAGGAAGGAAACGGTATCGAGCGCCTTGTGCACGGTCGCGCCGCCGGCGGCCTTGGCCTTGCGGACATAGGTCTTGCTGATCGATTTGACCTCGACGAGGGGCGCCGGCATGCAAAGACCCTGGGGACACGAATAACCATCCGCGGTGAAGCGGACGGAACTGATAACGGATAGAAAGACTTATTAACGTTTTGATGACGGTTGCAACAGGTTTTCACCCGCGCGGGAGCGATTTGTCGCGGATGTCACTCGGCGAATAGGCAGGCGAGGCCCGCTGCGTGCAATTTTTTCCAATTAAGGCTTTACATACGAAGCTATCGCATTATTTTACGCGCAACTCCGGCGGACCCCTAGAGTTCGGTCTTCGCCTCATCTTGTCCGAAAAGTGCGTATTTGAGTTCGCGCCACTTTTCGGGATGAGGCGCGTAACGCTGCTAACGCCGGTCTGGGTTTTAACTTTTACAATCGGGGTATGTGTAGTGGAAAACTACTCATCAGCCCTGGACCTGGTCCGCAAGCAGCCTCCGGAACGCCCCGTCGCCCTCGTGCGCCGTGCGCCCGTCACAGTTGCCGCGCAATGGTTTCAGGCGAACTTCAAGGGCGACGTCTTCTACGCCGTCAAAGCCAATCCGTCGCCCTGGGTGATCGAAACCCTGTGGGCCGCGGGCGTGCGTTCGTTCGACGTCGCCTCGCTGAACGAAGTGCGGCTGGTTCGCGAGACCGAGCCCGAGGCGCGGCTGGCCTTCATGCACCCGGTCAAAAGTCGGGTCTCGATCGCCAAGGCCTATTTCGATTACGGCGTGCGCACCTTCAGCCTCGATACGCACGATGAGTTGCGTAAGATCCTCGACGCCACCGGCGGCGCGAAAGATCTGAACCTGATCGTGCGCCTGGCTACCTCGGGCGAAGGCT
>CAYULN010000253.1:0-2678 GCA_964445605.1 uncultured Caulobacteraceae bacterium
TATTCGACGTGCGCCGTGTTGATCGTGATGCCGCGCGCCTTTTCTTCCGGAGCCGCGTCGATGTCCGCATAGTTCTTCGCCGTCGCGCCGCCGGTCTTCGCCAGCGTGATCGTGATCGCCGCCGTCAAGGTCGTCTTGCCATGGTCAACGTGGCCAATCGTGCCAATGTTGCAGTGAGGCTTGTTACGGTTGAATTTTTCCTTGGCCATATTTCACTTCCGCGGATTCGCGGACCTTCAGTCGGTTAGGGGTTGAACGGGTATAATTTTCAAAGGTGGCGGCCCGTAGCATACCTTCAGCGACGGGCCAAGATGGTTTTTACGTTTGTGCTTCCCGTCAGGGATCAGGCCTTGACGCCTGAGCCCCGGGAAGCGGTCAAACTCAGGCGTACTTCTTGATCACTTCGTCGGCGACGTGTTGCGGCACCGGCTCGTAGTGGTCATAGGTCATGGTGAACTGCGCCCGGCCCTGCGACATGCCGCGCAGGGTGTTGACGTAGCCAAACATGTTGGCCAGCGGCACGAAGGCGTCGACGACGATGGCGTTGCCGCGCATGTCCTGCCCCTGGATCATGCCCCGGCGGCCGTTGAGGTCGCCGATGACCGAACCCAGGTATTCTTCCGGCGTCACCACTTCGACCTTCATGATCGGCTCGAGCAGCTTCGGCCCGCCCTTTTCACGCAGTTCCTTGAAGGCGGCGCGCGAGGCGATTTCGAAGGCCAGCACCGACGAGTCGACGTCGTGGAAGGCGCCGTCGATCAGGGTCGCCTTGAAGTCGATCAGCGGGAAGCCGGCCAGCAGGCCGTTTTCCTTGGCCGACTCGAGACCCTTGGTGACGCCCGGGATGTATTCCTTCGGAACCGCGCCGCCGACGATGGCCGATTCGAAGACGAAGCCCGAACCCGGCTCGCCCGGCTCGAACACCAGCTTGACGCGGGCGAACTGGCCGGTACCGCCGGTCTGCTTCTTGTGGGTATAGTCGATTTCCGCCTTGCGGGTGATCGATTCACGATAAGCCACCTGCGGCGCGCCGATATTGGCTTCGACCTTGTAGGTGCGCTTCAGGATGTCGATCTTGATGTCGAGGTGCAGTTCGCCCATGCCCTTCAGGATGGTCTGGCCCGACTCGTGGTCGGTCGACACCGTGAAGGACGGATCTTCGGCGGCCAGCTTGGCCAGGGCGACGCCCAGCTTTTCCTGGTCAGCCTTCGACTTCGGTTCGACGGCGATTTCGATAACCGGCGCCGGGAATTCCATGCGCTCGAGGATGACCGGCGACTTGACCGGATCGCACAGCGTGTCACCCGTCCGCGTGTCCTTCAGGCCCGCCAGGGCGACGATGTCGCCGGCATAGGCTTCCTTGATGTCTTCGCGGTTGTTCGAGTGCATGAGCAGCATGCGGCCGACGCGCTCGCGCTTGTCGCGCGTCGAGTTGAGCAGGCCCATACCGGTTTCCAGCTTGCCCGAATAGATGCGGCAGAAGGTCAGCGAACCGACGAACGGGTCGTCCATGATCTTGAACGCCAGGACCGACAGCGGCTCGTCGTCCGACGCCTTGCGGGTGACGTCTTCTTCGGTCTTGTAGTCGATGCCCTTGGTGGCCGGAATGTCGACCGGCGACGGCAGGTAGTCGACGACGGCGTCAAGCAGCGTCTGCACGCCCTTGTTCTTGAAGGCCGAGCCGCACAGGATCGGGAAGAAGGCCGAGGTCAGAACGGCCTTCCGGATGCACTTCTTCAACACTTCCTCGGACGGCTCGTTGCCTTCCAGGTAGGCTTCCATGGCTTCGTCGTCGAGCTCGACGGCGTTTTCGATCAGGTAGTGACGGGCTTCGTTGGCCTTTTCGACCAGGTCCGCCGGAATGTCTTCGTCATGATAGTTGGCGCCGAGACCGTCGTTTTCCCAGACCACCGCCTTCATACGCACGATGTCGACCAAACCCTTCAGCGACGATTCCGCGCCGATCGGGAACTGGATCGGCACCGCCTTGGCGCCGAGACGGTCGCGGATCGATTCGACCGACTTGTCGAAGTCGGCGCCGAGCTTGTCCATCTTGTTGACGAACACGATACGCGGCACCTTGTACTTGTCGGCCTGGCGCCAGACGGTTTCGGTCTGCGGCTCGACACCGGCATTGCCGTCGAGCACGGCGACCGCGCCGTCAAGCACGCGCAAGCTCCGTTCGACTTCGATGGTGAAGTCGACGTGGCCCGGGGTGTCGATGATGTTCAGGCGCTTGCCCTGCCAGAAGGCGGTCGTGGCGGCCGAGGTGATGGTGATGCCGCGTTCCTGCTCCTGCTCCATCCAGTCCATGGTGGCGGCGCCGTCGTGGACTTCGCCGATCTTGTGGCTCTTGCCCGTGTAGTACAGGATGCGCTCGGTGGTCGTGGTTTTGCCGGCGTCGATGTGCGCCATGATACCGAAGTTACGGTAATCTTCGATGTTGTGTGTGCGGGGCATGGGTCAGCCTCAAAAACGTACGGGTAAATAGATTTCTATTGCAACAGCGCGGGCGGTTTAGCTCAAACCGCCCGCGCCTCAAAGCAAAATTTTCGCGACTGCAATAACGACTGGAAATTACCAGCGGTAATGCGAGAAGGCGCGGTTGGCTTCGGCCATCTTGTGCGTGTCTTCACGCTTCTTGACGGCGGTGCCGCGGTTGTTGGCGGCGTCGAGCA
>CAYULN010000254.1:0-12340 GCA_964445605.1 uncultured Caulobacteraceae bacterium
CGGTATCGGAGATGGCCTTGAGCACCTGTTCGCCCAGGCCGAGATCGGTGAACTTTGTCATGCGGTTCGTGTGCTACTTTGCGCGCCGGAAGTAAAGGGAAAGGTTTGGCATTAGTCCGGATAAATTAATGGGGTGTGGGGTCCGTGACCCCACGTCTTTATTCTTTTTCTTCCCCCTCGCCCAAGACGGGCGGGGGGAAGAAAAAGAAGAAGGAAGTCTTGGGGCCGCAGGCCCCAAACCCCATAAGTTTTCTGGGCTACACGTCCAAGTCTTCCGCCGCAAACTCCGCATGATCCTGGATATACCGGTACCGCAGTTCCGGTTTCCGCCCCATCAGGGTTTCCACCAGTTCCTCGATATCCTCCTCCTCATGCGGCAAGGTCACCCGCGCCAGGGTCCGCGTCTTCGGATCCATGGTGGTTTCCTTGAGCTGCCCCGGCATCATCTCGCCCAGCCCCTTGAACCGGCCGCTCTCCGGCTTCTTGCCCTTGAAAAACTTAGTGATGATCTCGGCGCGGTGGGCATCGTCCTTGGCGTAATGCACTTCCTTGCCATGGCTGATCTTGTACAGCGGCGGCATGGCCAGATACAGATTGCCATTGCGGATCATGCCGGGCATCTGACGGTAGAAATAGGTGATGAGCAGCGAAGCAATGTGCGCGCCGTCGACGTCGGCGTCGGTCATGATGATGACCCGCTCATAGCGCAGATCCTCCTCCTTGAACCGTGCGCCAGGCTGTACCCCTAGGGCCAGGCCGAGGTCGCTCAATTCGGCATTCTGCTTCAGCTTGTCGACCGTCGCCGAAGCCACGTTCAGAATTTTGCCACGCAAGGGCAGAATGGCTTGGGTGTTGCGGTTGCGGCCCTGTTTGGCGGAACCACCGGCCGAGTCGCCTTCGACGATGAACAGTTCGGTGCCAACGGCGTCCTGACGGGCGCAATCGGCCAGCTTGCCAGGCAGGCGCAATTTACGCGTCGCCGAAGCGCGCTGGACTTCCTTGTCCTTGCGCCGCTTCAGCCGTTCCTCGGCCTTCTCGATGACGAACTGCAGCAGCTTTTCGGCCTGCTTGGGCGCTCCCGTCAGCCAATGATCGAACGGATCGGCTAAGGCCTTCTCGACCAGCCTCTGGGCGTCCGGTGACGACAGTCGGTCCTTGGTCTGGCCCTGGAATTCGGGATTACGGACAAACACCGAAATGACGATCCCGGCATAGGCGGCGACGTCTTCGGCGGTGATCAAGCCGCCGCGCTTGTCGCCAGTCATTTCGGCATAGCCCTTGAGCGAGCGCGTCAGGGCCGCGCGAAGACCGGCCTCATGCGTGCCGCCGTCTGGCGTCGGGATGGTGTTGCAGTAGCTTTGGACGAAGCTGTCATGCTCATCGAAACCGGCCGCCGACCAGACCACGGCCCATTCAACCGCGCCGATTTCGTTCTTGCCGTCATCCTTACGCTCGACTCGACCGGAAAAGATTTCCGACAGCGTCTCCGTACCCTTGATCCGTTCGGCCAGATAATCGGCCAGGCCATTGGGAAAATAGAACTTGTCCTCAGGCGGCGTTTGGTCCTGGATCAGCGACGCCGCGCACTTCCAGAAGATCTGCACGCCACGGAACAGATAGGCCTTGGCCTTGGCCATGCGGTAGACCCGTGCGGGCTTAAAATGCGCATAGGCGCCGAAAATTTCCGGATCGGGCAGAAAGCGGATTTTCGTGCCGAACTTCTTCGACGGTTGCACCTGCTCGATCGGCGCCAGGACATGGCCCTTCGAGAAATTCTGCCGCCACTCGGCGCCATCGCGCCACACTGTGACTTCCATACGTTCGGACAAGGCATTGACCACAGAGGCGCCGACGCCATGCAGGCCGCCCGAGGTCGCATAGGCCTTGCCGGAGAATTTGCCGCCGGAATGCAGCACAGTCATGATGACTTCGAGCGCAGATTTGCCGGGATATTTCGGGTGCGGATCGACTGGAATGCCGCGGCCGTCGTCACGCACACTGACATAGCCGTCGGCGTCAAGTTCGACCCAGATCGCTTTGGCATGGTTGGCCACGGCTTCGTCCATGGCGTTGTCGAGAACTTCGGCGAACAAATGGTGCAGAGCCTTTTCGTCGGTGCCGCCGATGTACATGCCGGGACGCTTGCGCACCGGTTCCAGGCCTTCAAGCACTTCGATGCTTGACGCTCCGTAGGACGAGTCATGCGGAACCGGATCGGGCACGGCTTCCAGTTTCGGGCGGGCCGGTTTGTTGACAGGCTTGGCCGGAGACGGATCGGGCGCTTCGCCCGAAAATAACGAGGGTTGCGGGGGTTTTGACGTCATGCGCCTATCATGTGGCGATTCGCTCTCCAAAAAGCAAACGGCAAAAATCAAGCGCGAAAAGAAAAAAGGCCGCGAATGCCCTCAAGCATTCGCGGCCCATCTTTCCAGTCCTTGGTCAGGCTAGAATTGAGGTCAGACTTAGAATACGGACTTCAGCGTCAGGATGGTGCGGTTCGGATTATGCGAAGCTTCCGAATAGCGCAGGTCCAGCGACAGGTGCTCGGTCAGAGCATAGGTCAGGCCGGCGTTCCAGGTGGTGTATTGGCCCAACTCGTTGTTGCCCATGGCGCCCGAAACGGTCCAGTCCTTGGCGAGCGGATACGAAGCGTTGACTTCGTAGTACGGCTTATCCAGCGTGTCCGAACCCCAGTACGAAGCGACGCCGATCGTGCCCTTACCGATCGGGTGGCTGACGGCGGTCTTCAGTTCCCAGGTCGTGTCGGTGTCCGACTGCGGATAGATGTAGCCGATGATGCCAAAATCAAACGACCAGTTGCCGACGGTCGGCGTCGTGCCGAAATAGACGTCGGTTTCGAGGTCGGCCTTGGGGTCCGACGGGAATTGCACGTTCGACGCCCAAACGCCGGCGTAGAAGCCGCTGGCGCTCTTGTAGTCGATGCCGCCTTGGAGGGCCGCGCCGTTTTCGTGGTGCGGCAGGTTCACGCCCTGGACCTGCGAGATGCCACGGAAGACGTAGTCATTGGTCAGGGCGATGTTGTAGGTCACGGAACCGTCGGCAGCCATGGCCGCGGAGCCCGCAAACAGTGCGCCGAGAGCAACGGCGGCGACGAGAAGTGACTTTTTCATGGACATTATCCCAGTTCAAAGGTTGAAGCCGTCGTTCTAGAAACTTTGCGGCTGTTTTCGAGTTTAGGCAGGATGGTAAAACCCGAGTTAATTTACCAATTTTTTGCTGCGCGCAAAGTCCCCTCAAGTCGTTTCGCAACGGCTTGATGCAAATTTACAACGTTCGGGCAGCGGACGGCAGTGGTCCGCAAAAGGTAAATAAATTCTTATGGATAGCCGCATATTTTAGCACGGCCAGCGAAAAGCCAGACCGGGTCGTGTGGCGATGTCCACAAATAAATTCGATCAAATATTGCGATATACGCGCAGATTCGCTCAAAAAAGAGCAGGCGGCGGCCGGCGGACCACTGGGAAGGATGCCGGCCGCGCCATTCCGATTCGCGGCCCTGATGAAAGGCCCCCCGGAATTAGAAGGTAGCCTTCAGCAGCACGGCGACGCGCGGCTTGGACGCCTTGAACGTTTCCGGGATGTTGGTGTCCGAATAACGGAAGTCGACCGAGTACTTCGACGTGATGGCATAGGTCAGGCCGATATTTCCGGTCGAATACTTGGCGCCGCCGAGGCTTTGTTCGCCAACGGCACCGGATACGCTCAGCTTGTCGGTCAGCGGATACGAGGCGTTCAGCTCGTAGTAGAACGTCTTGCCGAAGTCGATATTGTCATAGAAGCCGAAACCGATCGTGCCCTTGTAGAGCGGATGGGTGACGACCGCCTTGAGTTCCGTCGTGTCGAGCGCAGGGCTGTTGTAGTTGTAGTAGATGGCGCCCAGGTCGAAGCTGTAGTTGCCGACGGTCGGCTTGTAGCCGGCGTAGACATCCACTTCGCGGTCGGCGAAATCGACGTTCGACGCCCAGACGCCGCCGTAGAACTTGCCTTCCGACACATCGATGCCGCCCTGGACGGCCGCGTCGCCGCCGTTCTGCGTAATGCCGCGGAACACATAGTCGTTGGTGACGCCGATGTTGTAGGTGACGGTAGCGCCTTCGGCAGACGCGGAACCGGCGATGGCAGCCGCCGCCAGAGCTGCGGCGGAGACGAGGATGGTCTTGATCATAGTTTGTTCCTCAGAAAGGGTTTGTGCAAACCTTTCCTCGGACGTTTCCCTAGCCGATTATTTTTCATTCGGTCCGAGTCAACACTACAGTTTTGTGACGACGGGGGGAAGGGCATCTTGGTAAATATCACATCAGTGTTGCATATTTACCGGATGCATAACCGCGTTCCATTTTCCTTGATTCTCAGGCATCCAAAACGTTAACGGGGCACCCCGGTGAGGAGCGCCCCGCAACTTTTATGCAACAAATCCGAGTTTGACGAAAAATTTAATGGTCCAGAACTTCGTCGTGTTGCGAAGAGTCGAGACCGGCCAGTTCGTCCGCTTCGGAAACCCGCAGGCCCGTCGTGAACTTACAGATGATCAGGATCAGCAGGGTGCCGACGGCCGACCAGGCAATGGTGATGCCGAGGCCTTCGAGCTGGATGATCATCTGCTTGATCGAACCAGCGTGCGTATTGATCTTGTCGCTGGCCAGCAGACCCGTCAGCACGGCGCCCAGGAAACCGCCGGCGCCGTGAATGCCGAAGGCGTCCAGCGAATCGTCGTAGCCGAGGAGCTTCTTGATCCAGGTCGCCGAGATGTAGCAGACCGGGCCGGCGAGAATGCCGCAGATGAAAGCGCCCTTCGGATCGACAAAGCCGCAGGCCGGAGTAATGACGACTAAGCCAGCCACCATGCCCGACAGGATGCCGACCAGGGACGGCTTGCCGCGGAACACCCATTCGACGATCTTCCAGGAGATGCCGGCGGTGCAGGTGCACAGGATGGTGTTGAGCAGGGCCGCCGAGGCGATCGAGTCACCCGACCATTCCGAACCGGCGTTGAAGCCGATCCAGCCGACGAACAGCAAGGCTGCGCCGATCATGATGAAAATGACGTTGTTGGGCGCCATTTGCTCGGTGCCGTAACCTTTGCGACGACCCAGGAAGATAGCCGAGACCAGACCCGCGACACCCGAGTTGCAGTGAACGACCGCGCCGCCGGCAAAGTCCAGAACGCCCATTTGCGACATCAGGCCGCCACCCCAGGCCATGTGACAGATCGGGGCGTAGACCAGGATCGACCACAGGATCATGAACAGCAGCAGGCCCGAGAACTTGACGCGCTCAGCGAAAGCACCGGTGATCAGGGCAGGCGTGATGATGGCGAAGGTCATCTGATACGAGATCCAGGTCATTTCCGGGATCGTCGGGGCCGCCGAATAGGCGGTTTCGGAGGTGACTTTTTCGAGGAATAGATTGTCGAAACCGCCGAAGAACTTGTTCAGCGTGTCAGCAGGCACACCGAACATGTCGGTCGCCGCCGTACCGAAGGCCATCGAGTAGGAGATGATGTACCACACGATACCGACGACGCAGGTGACGGCCACCGATTGCGTGACCGTGGCGACGATGTTTTTCTTCCGTACCATGCCGCCGTAGAACAGCGCCAGGCCTGGAATGGTCATCATCAACACCATGGCGGTACAGAAGATGAGGTACGTCGTATTGGCGTAGTTAAGTGTCTGCGGCGTAACGACCGCACCGGATGCGTCCTTGACGTCTGCCGTCACCAGGACGGCCTGGGACTTCAGGACCGTCGGAGCGACCGGAGCTGCCTCCGCCGGAGCGGCGGCGGAAACCGATTCCACGGCAGCGGAGGCTGCTTCGGAAGCGGGTGCAGAGGACGAAGCGTCCTGCGCAATAGCCAGACTGGCGGCGGGGGCCGTCAGCATGAGAGCGGCGGCCGCGGCCACGACTCTCGAGAGTTTGATCCACGTTTTCAAAGTATCCCCCTTTGGATATGCGGATGCGGATGTTGCAGTTGCTCACAATGCGGTGAGTATGGCGTATCGCAAAGCGTAAACGTGGTCCTAGGGGGTGCGACGCGGACTTTGCGTCATTTATGTGTCAAATCCGGCAAGTTGCGGGCAGATTTCGACAATTTCGACAAAGTAACCCTTGAAACTATATTTGTCTCAAGTGAAACTATAATAAATACTACAATTTCGAGGGTGCACCGGGTTGCATTGCGGCAAAAGAAATAGGCCGCTCCGAACAGGAGCGGCCTATACGCTTTTCGCTTTCGAGGCACAAGTCCTTAAAAAAGACTATTTGCGACGCCTCATGCCAAATAACGTTTCATGGCCAAAAAGTGCGCGCGTATCAGTCAGGCACTTTTGGGCATGAGGCTTTGATCTAGCACTTGTAGTACATGTCGAACTCGACCGGGTGCGGGCGCAGTTCGAAGTTCATGACTTCTTCCATCTTCAGGTCGATATAAGCGTCGATGAAGTCGTCATCCATGACGCCGCCCTTCTTGAGGAAGGCGCGGTCCTTGTCGAGGTTGTCGAGGGCTTCGCGTAAGGAACCGCAGACTTCCGGAATGTTCTTCTGCTCTTGCGGCGGCAGGTGGTACAGGTCCTTGTCGGCCGGCGCGCCCGGATCGATGCGGTTCTCGATACCGTCGAGGCCGGCCATCAGCAGGGCGGTGAAGGTCAGATAGGGGTTGCCCATCGGATCCGGGAAACGTGACTCAATGCGCTTGCCCTTCGGCGACGACACCCACGGAATACGGATCGAGGCCGAGCGGTTGCGGGCCGAATAGGCCAGCTTCACCGGCGCTTCGTAGCCCGGCACCAGGCGCTTGTAGGAGTTGGTCGTCGAGTTCGAGAAGGCGTTGATCGCCTTGGCGTGCTTGATGATGCCGCCGATGTACCACAGGCACATGTCGCTCAGGCCGGCATACTTGTCACCGGCGAACAAAGGCTTGCCGCCCTTCCAGATCGACTGGTGGACGTGCATGCCCGAGCCGTTGTCGCCGAACATCGGCTTGGCCATGAAGGTGGCCGTCTTGCCGTAGGCGTGGGCGACGTTATGGATGACGTACTTGTACAGCTGCAGGCGGTCGGCCATGGTCAGCAAGTCGGAGAACTTCAGGCCAAGTTCGTGCTGGGCCGGCGCCACTTCGTGGTGGTGCTTTTCCGGCTCCATGCCGAGTTCGCCCATGACGGCGAGCATTTCGCCGCGCAGGTCCTGGCACGAGTCGATCGGGTTGACCGGGAAATAGCCGCCCTTCGGGCCCGGACGGTGACCCATGTTGCCCTCAGGGTAAACCTTGGCGGAGTTCTGCGGCAATTCCGTCGAGTCGAAGGCGTAGCCGGTATTGTCCGAAGCGATCGACCAGCGGACGTCGTCGAAGATGAAGAATTCGGCTTCCGGGCCGAAATAGGCGATGTCGCCGACGCCGGCCGACTGCAGGTAGGACAGGGCCTTTTTCGAGATCGAGCGCGGATCGCGGTTATACGGCTCGTTGGTGTCCGGGTTGATGACGTCGCAGAACAGGAAGAGCGTGGTCTGCTGATAGAACGGGTCGATATAGGCCGTCTTCAGATCCGGACGCAGCTTCATGTCGGATTCGTTGATGGCCTTCCAGCCGGCGATCGACGAACCGTCGAACATGGTGCCGTCATCAAGGAATTCGGCATCGACCAGCGCGATGTCGAAGGTTACGTGTTGCATTTTGCCGCGCATGTCGGAGAAGCGCACGTCGACATATTTGACGTCCTTTTCCTTGATGAGCTTTAAGATGTCGGCAGATGTCATTTTTGACGCCCCATGGTCCGATAGTGTTAGGCCGGTGGGTCCCCATAGAGGCCGGCGCGCGTTGTGTTCTATGAAAAGTCCTGGCGGCGGTTAGACCGCCGACGGGCCGGACTCTCCGGTTCGGATGCGAACGACGTCCTGGACATCGCTCACGAAGATTTTGCCGTCGCCGATCTTGCCTGTGCGGGCGGCCGTCTGGATGGCTTCCAGGGCGGCGCGGGCCAGGTCGTCGGGAACGACCAGTTCGATCTTGATTTTCGGAAGAAAATCAACAACATATTCCGCGCCCCGATAGAGCTCGGAATGTCCTTTCTGGCGGCCGTAGCCCTTGGCCTCCAGGACGGTCATGCCTTGAACCCCGATTTCCTGAAGGGCTTCCTTCACTTCATCGAGCTTAAAGGGTTTGATGACGGCTTCGATTTTTTTCATGAGCAATCCATAAAACTGAGACCGTTCAGCGTCGTAAAATGTTTGCATTGCGCAAGATTGCAAGCCGTTTCATAAATGGCTCACTCACATGGCTGTAAAAATCGCTTACGATGCGTGACCGTTCCTGGGCTCCGCCTTTAGCGCCAAAGGGGAGCGAATTCAAAAACAAAATGCGTTGTACCCCAGATTCGGCGGCCATAAAGGGAAAATTTACCCGAGTCAGCCGAGGCACTCGCCGGTGTGGCGAATTTTGTTCGCGATCGCACGCCCTTTTTGGCGAAAATGGCGGTTTGGCCGCGATTCCACGCTGCGTCGCGGGAGAGAATGACGGGCCTGAATTTGCTGAAGGATTGGTGCGGATGAGAGGACTCGAACCTCCACGCCTTGCAGCGCTGGAACCTAAACCCAGTGCGTCTACCAGTTCCGCCACATCCGCCCAGCCGCGGCTTTTATAGAGGCTGATCCGATTTGGAAAGGGTCATTTGCCGGTTTAGGCGACAGTTTTCGCCGACACGTAGTCGAGCACTCGCCGGATGCCTTCCTTCAGGCTGACCTCAGGCGCCAAACCAAGGCTTTGCTGTAATTTCGTATCGCCACAGCGGAAGAAGACGCCTTCCGGCTTGTCGGACAGGCCCGTCACCTCCGGCTCCCAGCCCAGCTCGGCGCTGACCTGCTGCGCCAGTTCGATGAACGATGTCGGAATTCCGGTCGACAGGTTCAGGCTCATGCCGGCTGGCATCACATTGTAGGTTTGCCAAATGAAATCAACGCAGTCGTCGATATGGATAAAATCACGCATCTGCCGCCCGGTGCCCCAGACATGGACGTGCGGATTGCCTCTTTCCGCCGCCAAGCGCTTGCAGATGGCCGGGAAGGGATAGGCCAGGTCCTGGTCCTCGCCATAGCCGCTGAATGGGCGATAGCCGACGGCGCGGCCGCCGTACTTCTCGACATAAAGCTTCATCAGATATTCGCCGGTCAGCTTGGCCCATCCGTAACTCAGATCGGGCACGCCCATCCGGTTTTCGAAGTCGATCATGTCTTCGGACAGGACGACCTGATTATCGCGGGTCTGCAGGTGGATCGGATAGGCTGCGCTGGAGCTGAAATAGAGCACGACGCCCGGCTTGGCGATCGTCGCCCATTTCCACATCTCGGCATCGACGGCCAGGTCCTCGGCGACCATCAGGGTCTGGGTTTCGAGCGAGATGCGCCCACCGACCATGGCGGCCAGGTGATAGACCTGGTCGAAACGGCTCATATCGCGCTTGAAGAAGGCGCGGCAATCCTCCTGAATAAATCTGAAATTCTTTGCCGTTGGCGGCTTCGGCCAGGCGGACGGCGGCAAGGCGCCGGTGCCGTCCATCATCGAGTCGACGCAGATGACATCGAGCCCTTCGGCCAGCAGTTTGGCGCAGACGTGGCGGCCGACGAATCCGGCGCCGCCGGTAACTAGGGCCCTAGCCATGCAACAACTCCTTCGCCATGGGATGGAATTCGGCCTGACCCTTATAGATGCCGATCAGCGCCTTTGCCCAGCCTTCCTTGCTGAGCGTGATCTTGTGGGCATAGGCGCGGGCGCCGAGACTCAATGCCTTGACCATGCCGTCGTCGTCCATCCGGCGGATGGCTTCGGCCAGGCTTTGAGCGTCGCCGCTTCGGAAGACCAGTCCGGCGCCTTCGCGACCGATTTCCTCAGCGTTCAAAGAGTTGCTGCTGACGATCACCGGCAGGCCGCTCATGATCGCCTCGGCGGCGACCAGGCCATAGGGTTCGGGCATGCGCGACGGCATGATGAAATAGCGCGAATGCGCCGCTTCCTGCGCCACTTCCTCATCGGACAAATAGCCCTTGATTTGACAATGGGGCAGGGCGGTCTTGATCTCGTCCTGAAGGGGGCCGCGTCCGATCAGCACGGCAGGTTTTTGCGTGATGTTAAGCGCTTCGGCCAGGGTGCGGACGCCTTTTTCCCAGGTCATGCGGCCGAGATAGGTGATCTGATGGTTTGTCCATGGGTCGAAGACCGCGCGGGTCAGCGGCTCGGACGGCGTGCGCAAGGTTAGGAATTCACGGAACGGGCTGCCGTCGTAATAGCCTTCCATGTTTTCATGAACCAGGATGACACCGACCTTGCTCCAGAACGCGTCGCCGGCGGCGCCCTGCACCAGCTGGCGGTTGAAGCGCCACAGCTTGTGGCTATAGGAACGCTTGTCGCAATTGCTGGCCAGGCAGGCCATCGACATGGGCTTGGCGCGACAGATTTCTCCACTTTTGTAGTTGATCAGGCCGCCGTTCGGACAATTCAAAAAGAAGTCGTGGGCCGTGACCAGGACGCGCGCCGAAGATCTGGCCAAGGCGTAGAAGATCGACGGCGACAGAATCTGCGACCAGCCGTGGACATGCACCACCGCATCAGGACCGGCCCAGTCAAGCAGCCTTTTCATGGCATTGTAGGCACGCAGGTTGAAGGTCTTGCCGAGCACGTCGCCCACGGCCTGGCTGTCGCGCAGCGCCGGTTCGTTGAGCGCGATGGTCTTGATGCCGGGAAAGCGATCAAAAACGTCCTTGCCGTCGTCTCCGACCAGCACCGCGGTTTCCAGTCCGGCGGCAAGGCTGGCCTCCAGGCACTGCAACGCCACCTTGGCGCAGCCGCCTGTGATCACAAATTCGTCAGTCGCAATAATGACGCGCACGCCCACCTCGTAAATATTTCAAAATTGCAATTTGGGGACTTAGATAGCGATTTGCTCTGCCTGCCAAGAGCCTCCGCCGTTTACGCGCCGTGGCACGTATCAGCGGCTGAATTTATTAACAGAGCACGGACAATTATGGTTTATCGCACCCTGTCGACGAAATTCCCTTGTGGGGCGATTTTGCGTTTGCAAAAAGAATCAGCGCCGAAATCCGGGTAGCCGTGAACCGCCAGGCCGGCATTGGAGATCAATCGAAAAAGCCATTGCCTATCCGGAACAGGCGGCGGATAGTCATGTCTTAAAGCCAAGCCAGGGGTGCGCTCATGAAGGGCCTTTTCGCGATCATCGTTGTGACCGCCATGATTCTGGGCGTCGGGGCGGGATGGGCCTGTCACCAGTACCTGCCGCCCGATCAGCTGAAGACCGCGATCACGATTTTCGCCCTGCTGACCAAGATTTTCCTCAGCCTGATCAAGATGATCATCGCGCCGCTGGTGCTGTTCACCCTGATCGCCGGTATTGGTCACATGGAGGATGCAGCCACCGTCGGCCGAGTCGGCCTGAAGTCGCTCGGCTGGTTCCTCAGCCTGTCCATCGTCTCGCTGTTGCTCGGCATGTTCATGGTCGAGTGGCTGCATCCGGGCACCGGCCTGACGATCGCCCAGGCCGGCGATCCAACCAAGATCCCGGCGACCAGCAATTTCACGCTCGACAATTTCGTCGATCACGTCATCCCAACCTCGATCGTCAAAGCCATGGCGGAAAACGAAATCCTGCAGATCGTCGTCTTCGCCGTGTTCGTCGGCACGGCGATCTCGATGCTCGACAAGAAGTCGCCGCGCATCATGGAACTGGCCGAGGAAGGTGCGGCCATCATGCTCAAGGTGACCGGTATCGTCATGAAGTTCGCGCCGTTCGCCATTTTCGGCGCCCTGGCCAAGAGCATCGCCGAACAGGGGCTGGATATTCTGGTGACCTATGCCCGCTTCGTCGGCGGTTTCTACCTGACCATGGGGACGCTGTGGGTCATCCTGATCGCGCTGGGATTCCTGTTTATCGGCGGGCGTATGCTGAAGCTTCTTGGCGTGATACGTGAACCTGCCCTGCTGGCCTTTTCGACCGCCAGCTCCGAGGCCGCCTATCCGAAGCTGCTCGACGGCCTGCCGACGGTGGGCGTGTCGCGGCGGATCGTGTCGTTCGTCCTGCCGCTCGGCTATTCGTTCAATCTCGACGGTTCTATGCTCTATTGCACCTTCGGCACCATCTTCATCGCCGAGGCCCACGGTATCCATTTCACCGTGGCGCAGAAGATCATGATGCTTGTCCTGCTATTGGTGACGTCGAAGGGCATTGCCGGCGTGCCGCGCGCTTCGCTGGTGGTCATCATGGCGACCCTGACCTATTTCGGTCTGCCGGACAGCTGGATCGCCCTGGTGCTGGGTGTC
>CAYULN010000255.1:0-3676 GCA_964445605.1 uncultured Caulobacteraceae bacterium
CGATAAATCTTTCCCCCATAGGGCTCATCCGGTATTAGCACAAGTTTCCCTGCGTTATCCCGAACCAAAAGGTACGTTCCCACGTGTTACTCACCCGTCCGCCACTCGCCCGAAGGCGCGTTCGACTTGCATGTGTTAGGCCTGCCGCCAGCGTTCGCTCTGAGCCAGGATCAAACTCTCAGGTTGAGTTCAACATCTGTACTCAGCTTTCTCAGTGCTCCTAAAAGCACCCAAATCACTGCGTAAGTTTACGTTCATTAACGAGTTCCCACACGACATAATGAACCGAAGCCCACTAAGTCGAATGGTTGTCTATAAAGAGACCGCAAACACAAATGTCGTGACTTGCGCGATATCTCAATCGCGCGCCAGAACACCGCCGCCTGCGTTTCCCTTTCCAATACTAACAATGTCAAAGACCGGAAGCTCCACCCACCAGGGCCAAAACTTCTTTGTCACCAGAGCGGCGGTAAATCCGCCCGGGTGCGACAACCTTATCTCGTTATCGAAGAGAGCGGCGCTTATACCGCTTAATTTTCCCCTGTCAAGCACTTCTTTTTAAAAAGTTTTTGTTCAGGGAACCGACGATTTGGAGCAACCGGGACCGCCCCGTCGGGAGACGCGCTTCTAGACAAGCCGATCCCTTGAGTCAACGGCCTTTCGCGCTTTTTTTCATATATCGGTGTTCGCGCCCTACTGACGGACGAAATTGACCACCGGCAACGGCTTTTCCGGCGTTTCGTAGCTGCTACCCGGCTTCAATGCCCCGCGTGCCAGCAGGAAAACGATGCCGGCGAGCAGAATCACCGTGGTCAGGATACTGGCCTCCGGTCCCCACGCCCCGCCGCTCAAGTACCACGGCACGCCCGGTGCGTCCTTGAGGTCGACAATCAGCGGCGCCACTTTCAGGTCCAGGCCGCTGACCTCCAGGCCAAAACCGATGCCGAGCAGCCAGTTCCACGCGCCGTGAAAGGCGCAGGCGCCCCATATCGACCGCTCCCGGCAGGCATAAAGGCTGATGAACACGCCGAACAGGCCGACATTACCGACGCCGGCCAGCTTGACCATCCATGGCGACGGATTGGCGAGGTGCATGGCCCCGAACAGAACCGCGTTGAAGATAACCGCGAATAGCAGGCCGTGCCGAGAGGCAATCGTGCCCATCATCCAACCGCGGCTGTAGATTTCCTCGCTGGAGCCCTGGACGACGAAGGCAGCCGCATAACCGAGGATCGCCAGAACCGCTGCCAGGCTTGGCGCCCGCCAGACGCCCGGCCCTTCGATCGTATAGACGCCCAGCGCCCAAAGACCGCACACCACCGCCGCCAGGAAAGCGCAGCCGATGAGATAACCGCGCAGGAAGCGCCAGCCGGCATGATGATTGAGGCCCAGGGTCTGCGGCCCTCGCTGCTCGAACACAAAGACCCAGCCAACGATCAGGATGATCATCAGGGCGGTCGCTTCGATAATGTAGGCGCCGGTAATGGCGGGCGCCGCCAGCGGTTTATGCGCGGCGATCAGCGGCGCCATTCGCATCATCCAGGGAAGCAGAGGCAGGAACTGGCTGAGCAGGAGGAATACGAAGCCGAGGCCGATGATGGCCGCCGTCCAGGTCCGGCGATGGCGTGCCAAACGGCCCGCATAAAGTTCGAATCCGGCCATCCGGCGCCCTCCTTTGCCTCGGCCGGCACGCTTCCATAGAGCCGCACCGAAGGCAAATGATTTTGTTAGAGCTTCAGGCCGAAGCGCGGCCCGACCAGGGTCATGGCCAGGTAGAGGGCGATCGTCACGCCGCAACCGCTCAGCAGCGCCGGATAGAAGCCGACACCTTTGCGCAGCAGGAACGGGATCAGCAGGAACATCGGCAAGGACGGAAGGACATACCAGAAGGTGGCTTCGACATGCGCCGCCATGTTGGCCGTGTCGGGCTTGTCCTTCCACAGCCACAGCATGCCGAGGATCGAGACCAGCGGCAATGACGCCACCAGGGCGCCGAAGCCCGGCCAGCGCTTGGCGATTTCCGAGACGGCGGCGATGATCAGCCCCGACAGGGCGGCCTTGAGGGCGAGGTAGAGCATGGGTCAGTGGTCGATGATTTCGTCGCCGGTATAGGGACCGGGTTTGCTGAAGCCGCCTTTCAGGCGCAAGCCGAACAGAGCGCGACCAAGCAGGAACAGGACGATGGCCGCCGTCATCAACAGGCTGCCGTCCGGGCCGAAATCGCCGCCGGTCAGCCACACCGGCGCGTCATAGACTGTGTTCATATCCAGAATTGCGGCGGTGACATTGAGATGGCCGGTATCGACATTGAGCCCGAGCCCCCAACCCATGGCCAGGTTCCAGGCGGCGTGGAACCCGCAGACGCCCCACAACGTGCCGTCGCGCAGGACATTGAGCGACAGGAGCCAGGCCATCAGGACGAAATTGACGGCGCCAATCATCATTTCCGGGGCGCGAAAGGCATTGTTACCCTGGATCAGGGCCACCGCCAGCAGGTTGACGGCCACGGCTGCCACGCCGCCCCATTGCCGCCCGACGGTGTCGAGCATCCAGCCGCGAAACAGGGTCTCAGTGACGGTCGCCTGCAAGACGGTGCCGGCAATGGCCAGAATGGAGGCCAGCAGCCAAGTCGGCGTCAGGTGATTATACCAGGCGCCTGGGCCATCGATCTGATAACCGCCGAGCGCGAAACCCGCCGCCACCGCGATAACGACCAGGATTACGCCCGCCAGGAAACCGGCACCGAAGCGCGCGCCGTTGAATCGGCCGAGGCCGACATCCGCCAGCTTGCGGTTTTCGAAAAAGCGCAGCCACAGCCAGAAAACCAGCAGAACCAGGGCGGAGGCAAACAGGGCGGCGATATTGTCCTGCCAGCGGCCGCTGCCGGCCGACACCTGCAGGCCCAGCGGCCGCGCCACCCAGCCCGACGCCATCACGCCGAGATAGATGAACAGCCAGACCAGCGGCACGGTTAGCAGCGCCCAGGTCCGGCGCCTGCCGTGCGATGAATGCTCCTCGGAGTCCGCCATGTCTCCCCTCTTCCGCGCCTGGGGCAAAGCTTCCACAGCCAGGCGGCGCTGGCAAATGAAATTTCGGTGGCAGCCCTATTCCTTTGTCTTGGTCCGGCCGCTTTGTGCAAGCTTGGCCAGCACCTTACCGCGTCCCTTGGTGAGCGCGGTGACGACGCCGCGCCACGTGCGGATCTCCTGCTCGGTCATGCCGGCGCGGTTGAGCACGACGCGCAGGTTCTGCACCATCGACGGCTTCTTTTCCGGCGGGAAGAAGAAGCCGGCCTTTTCCAGTTCATCTTCCAGGTGGCCGTAAAGCCCGTGCAGGTGCTTCAGGTCGGCCGGTTCGTCCTGGTTGGCGGTGAACGCGGCCTTGGGGGCGTCCATGACCTGGAGCCGCCATTCGTAAAGGACGATATTGGCGGCCTGGGCCAGGTTGAGCGACTGGAAATGCGGATCGACCGGGATGGTGACGATGGCGTGGCACAGGGCGATGTCCTGGGTTTCCAGGCCCGAGCGTTCGGCGCCGAACAGCAGGCCGGTCTTCAGGCGGGTGTGCGCCGCCGCGTAGACATCGGCAGCCGCCTGGCGCGGGGTCAGGATCGGCAGGTGGATTTCCCGGTTGCGCGCCGTTGTGGCGTAGACGGCCTGTAGATCGGCGACCGCCT
>CAYULN010000256.1:0-19367 GCA_964445605.1 uncultured Caulobacteraceae bacterium
CATTTAGTCTCGATTTCATCCGGTTTGCCTAAAGCAAACCGGCGCTCCTTACACCATAATCCTTTGCCATTTGCCGATACACATCCAGCAGCCCCTCGTCGGCGTCATACCGTCCGCCATTCCCCCGGCCGCGCGGCAGAACCGGCGCCCCCGGCATATGCAGCCCCTGCTCGAGCAAATCCGGACGCGGCCCGCCGCCGGCATTGATGCCGTCGCGCGTGAACACCGCCTCCTGATGCCGGGTCGGCTCCCAAATCCACGCCCCCCAGGCATGCGGATGGACATGCACGATGTCGTTGCAATAACGCTTGCGGCTCGAATATTCGGCCATAAAATAGCCGAGCTGCGGATAGGCCTTGGGGAACTGCGTGAACGTATTCTCCCAATCGCCATGCGCCATTTCCTGATAGCACGACAAACCGACCGCGTCCGGCGCCACGCCTCGCTGCAACAGGTTGTCGGTCCACAGCTTGACCGTCCCGAAGTCGCGCCCGAGGTGGTTGTGGATCGCCACCTTGGCCTGAGGCAGAACCTCGCGGCACCCGGCGATCCCGGCCTTCAACAGAGCAGCGAAATTGTCGAATCCACCGGCGTTCGGAACCACGGTGTGAGCATCGTCCAGATTGTTGTTGCCGGCCAAAGGCGGCAACACCACCGCCCCGTCCGGCCACAGGAAACCGAACGTCGTCTCGTTGCCGACGATCACCAGGTCCGGCGCGCAGCCCTCCGCCTTCATGGCTTTCAGGCTGCCCGACACATGGCCGTAAACCGCTTCGATCATCTGCGGCACAGTCATGTTTTCCCAAGCGATCGGCTTGGGCTGATGCCGGGGATCGGCCCAGTTGTCGCTCATATGGAAAGTCAGGGACAGATGGAATCCGGCCGCCTTGATGCGCCGGGCGAACGTGATCGTCTGTTCGAGGCCGCACCACTTCTTGTCCGGCTGGCGCTGCGAATAGCCATTCTCGGGGTTAACGAACAGGCGCAGTTTAATCGCATTGAACCCGGCGCCTTTGAGGATCGCCAGAGGGTCCTTCTGCACGCCGTTTTCGAAATAGGTCGCGCCGTTGCCCTCGTCCTCGGGGATCCACGACACGTCGGCGCCAATCAGATAAGGCCACGGCCGGGCGGCTTTATCCTTCGCGACAGCCGGCAATCCGGCGGCCATCCCGGCCCCGATCAAACCCAAACCCAGACGGCGACGATCTATGCGCATAACCCCCTCCAATTCCTATTTTCGTGAAATTGCGAAATCCTTAGCCATCTGCCGGTAAATGTCCAGCATCGGCGCATCGGCATCATAGCGCCCGCCATTCGAACGCGGCTTGAATCCTTGCGGCGGAGCCGCCGGCTTGGGCGGAGCCGCCGCCCCCGGTGCTTCAGCGGCATTGATCCCCTGCGCCATCAGGTTCGGCCGCGGCCCTTCGCCGGCGCTGTGGCCGTCCTTGTCGAAGATCGCCTCCTGGTGCCGCGTCGGCTCCCATATCCAGGCGCCCCAACCGTGCTTACGGCTGTGCACCAGGTCGTTGCAATAGCGCTTGCGGCTCGAATATTCCGCCATGAAGAAACCAAGCTGCGGATAGGCCTTCTCGAAATTGTCGAAGGTGGTCTGCCAGTCGCCTTCCTTCGATTGCTGGTAGCACGAGAAGCCGACCGCATCGGGCGCCACGCCGCGTTGCAGCAGGTTGTCCGTCCAGTAGTTGACGATCGGCCAGTGCCGCCCGAGGTGGTTATGCACCGCCGTCCTGGCGTCCGGCAGAACCTCGCGCACCCCGGCCAGCCCGGCCTTGAGCAGCGTCGCGAAGTTGTCCAGACCGCCGCCTTTAGGGGCATCCTTGTGGTTGGCGTCGGTCTGCGGATTGCCGGTCGGCACCGGCATGGCGATCTGCCCGTCCGGCCACAACATGCCGAAGGTCGTCTCATTGCCGATCAGCACCATGTCCGGCGCGCAACCGGCCGCCTTCATGGCTGACAGGCTGTCCGTCGTATGCTTGTGCAAAGCATCGACCAACGCCGGAAAGGCCAGGTCGGCCCAGGCGGCGGGCTTGACCTGATGCTCCGGATCGGCCCAGTTGTCGCTGTAATGGAAGGTCAGCGACAGATGGAATCCGGCCTGCTTGATGCGCCGGGCGAACTTGATGGTCGAGGCCAGTCCGCACCATGGATCAACCGGTTTGCGACGCGAATAGCCGGTCTCGGGATTGACGAACAGCCTGAGCTTGATGGCATTGAACCCGGCCCCTTTGAGGATGGCCAGCGGGTCCTTCTGCACGCCATTTTCGAAATAAGCGGCGCCGTCAGCCTCGTCCTGCGGAATCCACGACACGTCAGCGCCGATCAGGTACGGCCACGGCGAAACGGCCTTGTCTTTGGCCATGGCTGGCAAGGCTGTCGCCGCCGCCGATCCCGCAAGCCTAAGCCCCAATGTCCGCCGGTTCAATTGCATGACCATTCTCCCTGTTGGAAAGTCACACGCACCAGACGCCTATCCCCGTTGGTCCGTAAGAAACTACCTGTAATAATTACTGTACGCGATGGACCCGTCGCCAAAGACAGCCACCCAAACCTCGTAACCGGTGAAATTCAGCGCCTGAAGTTCGCTGTCATCGTCGAAGTGCAGACGGATATCCCCAGTTGGCGCGTCAAGCTGGACGTCGCGCAACGCCTTTCCGTCCAAAGCTAAGCGCAGGTCATGGGTGGCATTGATCGGCATCGGCAAACCATAGACCTGCCGATGGTCAAAGCTGCTCAACACATGTCGCCCGCCGGTCAATAGCCGCCAGTAGACGGCCTTGACAAAGCCCTCCTCGCCAAACCGGCAAACGATCTGCGCCTCATCGAGTCCGGGATAATCCTGGCCCTCTTCGATCCGGACTTGAAGCCCCTTCAGTCCATCCAGCGCCGATTGCAAATCAAATGTCATGGCCGGCAAACCTAGCCCCGTTCCTTGGTGCGCTGGAATTTCACATCCGGGAAGCGTTCCGCCACATAGTTGATTTCCCAGGCCGACTTGCCCAGGAACACCGGCGCTTCGTCCAGGTCGGTGCCCATGGCCGAGCGGTATTTCCCCGCGAAGTCCTCGATCTTGTCCGGCGTGCCGGAAAGCCAGCGCGCCTCGGCGAACGGCGACGGCTCGAACACGCATTCCAGGCCGTATTCGTTGGCCAGCCGGTCGGCCATGACTTCGAACTGCAGTTGCCCGACCGCGCCGACGATGAAATCCGCCCCGATGGCCGGGCGGAACAGCTGGGTCACCCCCTCCTCGGCCAGCGATTCCAGCGCCTTCTTCAGGTGCTTGGCCTTGAGCGGGTCCTTGACGCGCACCCGTTGCAGGATTTCCGGCGCGAAGTTCGGCAGGCCCTGGAAGCGCACCGTGCCGCTTTCCGACAGCGAGTCCCCAACCCGCAAAACACCATGGTTCGGAATGCCGATGACATCGCCGCCATAAGCCTCCTCGGCCAATTCGCGGTCCGAGGCGAAGAACATGATCGGCGCATTGACTGACAGCTGCTTGCCGGTGTTCTGCACCTTGAGCTTCATGCCGCGCTCGAACTTGCCCGAAGTCAGTTTCAGCATGGCGATGCGGTCGCGGTGGTTGGGGTCCATATTGGCCTGCACCTTGAAGATGAAGCCGGTGACTTCCTTGTCGGCCGGTTCGACCTCCGTGTCGGCGCCGGCCTTCTCCGCCTTGACCGCCTTGGGCGCCGGAGCGAATTGTCCAAGCGCCATCAACAGTTGATTGACGCCATAATGGCGCAGCGCCGAGCCGAACAGCACCGGCGTCATATGGCCTTCGAGGAAGCTTTCGGTCTCGAAACTCTTGAAGCCGCCTTCGATCAGTTCGGCGGAGTCCTTCAATTCTTCCAGTTCCTTGGCGTCGAGATAGCCCTTGGCCACCGCTTCGTCGACCGGCACCGGGTCTTCATGGCCCTGGTCGTATTCGGCGCCGGACTCGCGCTTGGTGAACGGGTAGAACAGCCCGGTCCTGAGCTCGATCATGCCGCGGAAGCGGTTGCCCGACCCGGCCGGCCAGTACAACGGCGACGGATCGAGCTGCAGCTTGGCCGCCACCTCGTCCAACAACGCCAGGGCATCCTCGGCCTCGCGGTCCATCTTGTTGATGAAGGTCAGGATCGGGATGTCGCGCAGGCGGCAAACCTCGAACAGCTTCAACGTCTGCGGCTCGATGCCCTTGGCGGCGTCGAGCACCATGACGGCGGCGTCGGCGGCGGTCAGGGTGCGATAGGTGTCCTCCGAGAAATCCTCGTGGCCCGGTGTATCGAGTAGATTGAACAGCAGCCCGTCGTGCTCGAACGTCATCACCGACGACGACACCGAAATGCCGCGCTCACGCTCGATCTTCATCCAGTCCGATCGCGTCCGCCGGTTTTCGCCGCGCGCCCTGACCTGCCCGGCAGCGCGGATCGACCCGCCCGCCAGCAGCAGATGCTCGGTAAGCGTCGTCTTGCCGGCGTCGGGGTGAGAAATGATGGCGAAAGTGCGCCGGCGCGGCGCCTCGGTGGCGGGGGTATGGGACATGCGCGGGGAGGTAAAGGCTGGGGCGGGAAATGTCAAAGCGTAAGGCGGCGCCCCACGGCTTTCAGCCCTCGCCGCGCGTCTTGCGCCAGTTGTCGCGCACGAAGGCCAGGAAGCCTTCGCGGTCGTCGCGCATGAAGGCGATCTGGTCTGGCGGGGCGTCGGTGTCTTGGTACCTGTCCGCCCACAACACCAGGTCGACCAGGGTCGGCCCCAGGTCGATGCCGCGTTCGGTCAGCACATAGATCAGGCGGCGCCGATCCGCCGGATCGCTTCTTTTCTCGACGATGCCGCAGTCCAGCAACCACGTCAGCCGGTCGGTCAGGACGCTGGTGGCGATCTTTTCCTCCGACGCCTGGAATTCGCCGAACGTCCTTTTGCCCTTGAACATCAGGTCGCGGACCACCAACAGCGTCCAGGCGTCGCCGACCAGTTCGAGCGCCAGGCTGATCGGACAGCCCGACCGGCGGTCGCCGTGAGTAATCTTTTTCATGCCGCTCAAAAATTCACTTGCGATTCGAGTGCGATTATGATCACTTCGAAATCGAGAGTGAACTTGCCCACACCGCCGGGCCAAGTCAAGGGGGCATGGATGCAAACGGTCGACGTGCCAATCCTGGTCGAACGCCTGGAGGCCTTGCTGCCGCCGGGTCTGACCACACAGAAACGCATGTTCGGCGGCATCACCTTCATGCGCAACGGCAACATGCTGATGTGCGCCTCGAAGAAGGGCCTGATGGTCCGGGTCGGCGCCAAGGCCGAGCCGGAGGTGCTCAAGTCGCCGCATGCCAGCCCGTGCATGGGTGCGGGCCGGCTGATGGCCGGCTTCGTCATGATCGCCGCCGACGGGCTGAAGACCGACGCCGACCTCGGCCACTGGATCGGCCTGGCCCGCGCCTATGTCGAAACCCTGCCCGCCAAAGCCCAAAAATCCGCAAAAACCGAAGCCGCCAAATGAAACATCTCCTGTCCGTCCTGGCCTATGTCATCGCCAGCTTCGTCACCCAGGCCCTGTCGCACTTCGTCATCTTCGCCGCCCATTACCGCGAGATCGCCTTTTCCCGGCCCGACCCGATCTTCGCGCTGGGCATCGCCTCGATGCTGATCCAGGGCACGGTGATCAGCCTGATCTTCGCCCGGACGACCTGGGCCGGCCAGGGCGTCGGCAAGGCGGTCCTGTATGCCCTGATGATCGGCGCCATCCTGGTCAGCTACGAAGCCCTGGCCGAAGCCGCCAAATACGCCGTGCCGCATATCGTCAGTTGGATCGCCGTCGAGATCGCCTCCGGCACGGTGCAGTTCGCCCTGGTCGGGGTCGGCCTGTGGCTGGCCCATTCCGTCTGGACGAGACCGAAGGCAGCTTGAGCCGCGGGCAAAATTTCGGCGTCGCTTGATCCGGCCCTTATGGCGACTGGCGGCGATGCGGCTCGATTCCTTAGGGCGGCCGGCCTACGCCTTTAACGGGGGCAAAGGAGCTGCATCATGGCCCGCGCCGCCACGCAATGGGATACCCACACCGATCCCGCCGTCAGTCACGCCTTTACCGCCAGCCTTGTCACCGCCATTATCGCCGGCCTGATCATGGCCGTGGTCATGATGCTGGTCTTCGCCCTGTTTCTCGGCCACGGCCCCTTGTATCCGGTCCAGGTGATCGGCTCAGCCGTTTTCGGCGAGCATGCCTTGAATGGCTTCCAGCTCAACGCCGTTCTGATGGGCCTGGTGCTGCATCTCCTGGTCGCCCTGGCCTGGGGCGTGGTGTTCGGCATCGTCGCCAGCCGCGTCGTCCTGAATACGATTCCGAAAGCCATCACCGCCGGCGTCCTGCTGTCGATCGTCAGCATGATCGACGTCTATTTCATCGTCCCGGCGGTGATGATGAATCTGCACGGCACCGATATCTGGAACCGCGAAGTGCCGATCGGCTGGGACTGGGCGGCGCACCTCGTCTACGGCCTGTCCTACGGCCTGTATCCGATGATCGCCCGGCGCATGTACACCAATATCTGATCCAAGCCGCACCGGACAACTAATCCCCGTCGCCCGCTAAGGCACGCACAATCCTGTTTCGCGGACACAATCTGCCGCGGAACAGGAGCATCCCACATGCATATATATGATTTCCCATGCCGGAACGGCATCTGCGGCCGCCAAAACATCGAGGCGGCCCGATGAGCGCTGTCAATCTGGTCGCCGACTACACGGCACTGCGCGCCTACGCCGGCAGCGACGACGCTGTCCTTGTCGAAGATGTCAAACTGAGCGGCATTTTCGTCTATGACGCCGCCGACACCACGACGGCGGACAACGGCGGCACCGTTATCGTCATCACCTCCGGCGCGCGCAGCAGTCATCGCTTCAAGCGCCGCTTCAACGGCAATATCCGGCCGGAATGGTTCGGCGCCGATCCCTCCGGCGCCAGCGACGCCTCATCCGCCCTCAGTGCGGCCGCCGCCGTCGGCCCTCTGACGATCGGCGCCACATCGACTTTCCGGGTCAGCGCCAACCTGAGTCTGTCGGCAGACATCACCGTCGAAACCGGTGGGTCCTTCAGCATCGATTCCACAAAAGTCCTGACGATCGCTGGCGACCTGACCATCCTCGGCCAGGCGCAGGTCTTTGCCGGTTCCGGCTCGGTCGCTCTGGGCACCGCCAATCAGCAGGTCGTCTCGACCTGGTTCGGCGGCAGCTCGAGCGACTGGAGTCCCGGCATCCAGAAAGCCCTGGAAGCCGGTGCGCGCATCGTCGATACGCCGGCGGAGAACGGCACCTTCAACAGCCAGATCACGGTCCCGGCCAATATCCGCGCCAGTGTCCGGATCAACGGCAACAGCAACACGGTCGCCAACAGCCTTGTGCTGTTCAAGTACGAACGTCCGCAGGCCTCCAACCAGGGCTCTGTCCTGACCATCGACCTGATGCAGGGCCTGCTGGTTGAAAACAGCCTGTCGCAGACCTCGGTCGTCGCCCAGTGCCTCGGCTCGGCGATCAGCAGCGGCGTGTCGATCGCTTTCTCGGGCACGACCGCGACCGTCACGACGCCCGTAGCGCACAACTTCCCGGTTGGCACCACCGGCCAGTTCATCAAGGTCGACTACGCCAACCAGGCGCCGGCGAACGGCTATTTCCAGGTCGCGTCGGTGCTGAGTTCCACGCAGTTCACCTACACCATGGCCAGCGCTCCTGGCGTCGGCAGCGCCACCGGCAATATCAACCTCTCCGGCTTCGAAACCGCCGTCTATGACGACAATCACTTCACCTTGCGTAACGGCGAGGTGCGCGGCTTCTACCGTGTCGCGATGACGCAATATTGCGGCTACAAGACGTCGGACATCGTGGCGCGTTTCAACGGCATCGTCCACGAGTTCGGCCGCGGCTCGTCCTTCGTGACGGTCGAAGACTATCTCGGCGTCAACAATGTCGCGTTCATCTACTACAACGACCCCGTGCCCAATGCCTTATCCACCGGCCTGGAACTGAACAACTGTGCTTCGGTCCTGGCTTCAGGCGGCGTCGGCGTCACGGCCGACATTTTCGTCAAGGGCGTCCAGGTGGTCAGCGGCCAGGGCAATTCGGTCGATCTTTGTTCGGTCGGCGGCTATTGCGTGTACCTGAACCAGTGCCAGAACTCCAATCTGAGCTTCGACTGGTGCGCCTCCGATCTGGGCGCCAGCGCCAGCCATCGCGGCATCTGCCTGGAAGACTGCTTCGCCAACAACATCAACGTCGGCAGCTTCCAGAACCACCTGGTGTGCTACGAGGAACGGACCAATGCGGCGTCAAGCCTTCGCGGCGGGTTGAACAACACCTGGACGGCCAACAAGCTCAAGTTCGGCACGTGCCAGGGCCAGACAGACTGCGTCTGCCTGTGGTTCGACATCGTCGGTTCGACCGTCGAAGGCGGCTTTGCCGTCCTGACGGCCAGCCCGCGTTCCAGCACGAACTACGAGTTCTATGCCACCGGGGCGAACTGCGCCTATATCCATGTCTTCCAGGGCATGCAAAAGGGCTTCAGCTATTCGCAACCCTCGCTGGGCAGCAATTCGTCCGTCGACAGCCCGATCATGTCGGGAAGCTACTGACATGACGCTCCAGACGACGCTTCCCGCCGCCTTTGCCACCCAGGGCTTTCTGACGCCCTTGGGACTTCGGGAAGTCGCGGGTGAAACCGGCCATACCTATTCGTACATTGCCCGGCCGGAGCTTGGGGAAACCCTCGATCGCGTCAAGGCGGGCGACTTCTGGTCATACCACCTGTTTGCCAGCTTCGCCGGCCAGGTCAGCAACGTGACCGTGATCGCCGCCGACGGGTCCTTTCCCCGGATCGTGCTGAAGATCGACGGCCGGATGAAACTGGGCGCGTCTTTGTCCGGCCTCACTGGCTTTGCCGTAACGGTGGCCGAGGAGACGGACGAACGCATCCGGGCGGATCGTCTGGACGCCGGCCACACCTTGCTGAAGTATTTTTCCGCCGCGAAATAGGCGGAAGATATGAGGCGTTTTCGGCCGCATCGACCACGGGCTTCGATGCGGCCGATTTTTTATTCGACATCGCCAAGCCATGCTGACGCGTTTCGCCTTGGGGCCGTCCGGCACGGAAAATTTACCCGGAGCGGATTACACTGCCGTCCTTGGCCTCAGGACGCAGAATGCCCGCTTTTCCGACTTTCCAGACCCGGCTCGAAGACGCCGGTTTCCGGCCCGCCGGTTTCGACTATCTGCGCCTCGGCCTGGCCGTCGCCGTCGTCGCCTGGCATAGCGACCTGATGGCCGTCGGTACGGCGGCGCACGCCCTGGCCTGGACCGGGCCATTGGGCGGAATCGCCCGGCTTATCCTGCCGATGTTCTTTGCCCTGAGCGGCTTCCTGGTCGCCGGCAGCCTGGAGCGCAGCCGCAACCTGGTCACCTTCCTCGGCCTGCGTTTCCTGCGCATCTATCCGGCCCTGACCGTCGAGGTCGTCCTGTCCGCCCTGCTGATCGGCCCGGCGGTCACCGCCCTGCCTCTGCGCGACTATTTCGGCGACGGCGCCTTCTGGCGCTATCTCGCCAATGTCAGCGGCGACATCAGTTATGCCCTGCCCGGCGTCTTCGCCCATAATCCGGTACCGGGGGTTGTCAACGGCCAGCTCTGGACCGTGCCGTGGGAACTGGTCTGCTACATCGCCATCGGCCTCCTAAGCCTGATGGGCATCCGCCGCCGTCGCCACCTGATCTGGGTCGCCATGCTGGTCCCGGCGCTGGCGCTCGGCGCGCTGTTCCTGATCGTTCACCGCCAGGATCTCGGCCATCTGAGTTTCACGGCGCCGCACGACGCCGTCGGCGGGCCCGTGCTGGTGCTGGCCTTCCTCGCCGGCATCGGCGGCTATCTGTTCCGCGAGCGCATCGTTTTCAGCCCGCTGACGGCGGCCGCTTGTCTGGCTGGTTCGATCGCCCTGCTGCAATGGCTGCCGGGCGGCGGCTGGCTGGCGGCGACGCCGGTCGCCTATGCCACCGTGGTCCTCGGTTTGTGCCGCCCGCCGCGCGGAATAATCACCCGCCTGGCCGACTATTCCTACGGCGTCTTCCTGTATGGCTTCCCCATCCAGCAACTGGTCGCCTATGTCACTCTGGTCAATCACTGGACGCCCCACAGCTACCTCAACCTGGCCGTGGCACTGCCGCTCAGCCTGCTGGCCGGCATGGCGTCGTGGCACCTGGTCGAGAAACCGGCCCTGCGTCTGAAACCATACCTGCAGGCGCTCGAAGCCCGCCTGACCCCGCCCAAGGCCGCCGAACCGGCCGCCTCCTGATCAACCGTTCCGCCGCCAGCTGGCGTACCACAGCAACGCCTCTTCTGGTAATCCGCATGAGCCTTCCACCGCCCGGCGGCGGCGCATCGCTCCGGCCTGGCGATAGGTAATTTCGATGGCGCCGGCCGCCACAGCCAGGTCCCGCCGGGCAAACGGCACGTCGTAATGGTCGCCCTGGAACCATTGCCGCTTCATGCCGATGCGCGCCGCCAGGGCATGCAGCTCGGCGTCGCTGTCGGCGATCAGATGCGACATCCGCTCGCCGCGAAACGCGCCGATGGCGTAGCGATACATGTCATCGATATAGACGGCCATGACCGTAAGATAGGGCAAGGAATTCGTCTGGCAAGCGCCCCCGTCTGCGACAATACGCCTGTTATTTCGCACTTGCGAAAAGGCCCCGGCTTGCTAAGTTGTTTAGACGAACCGGGAGTCGCGCATGGCTATTCAGACGCCCCTCAAGACCCAGATCGTCATTGTCGGCGGCGGCGCCGCCGGTCTGGAGCTCGCCGTCAAGCTCGGCGTGCGTTACGGCCGCAAGGACCACGACATCATCCTGGTCGAGCGCAACCGCACCCATATCTGGAAGCCGTTGCTGCACGAAGTCGCCACCGGCTCGCTCGACGCCAATCTCGACGAGGTCGGCTATGGCGGCCACGGCTATCAGTGGGGCTATCGCTACTTCTTCGGCACGCTTGACGGCATCGACACCGCCACGCGTACCCTGCATATCGCCGCCCTGCATGACGACGACGGCAGCGAGTTGATGAGCGCCCAGACCCTGCGTTACGACTATCTGGTGCTGGCCATCGGCTCGATCAGCAACGACTACAACACACCCGGCGTCGCCGAGCATTGCCTGTCGCTCGACAGCCGCCGCCAGGCCGACCGCTTCCGCACCAAGCTGCTCAATCACTGCCTGCGCGTATCGCGCCAGATGGTGCAGGACCCGGCCAGCGACGCCCACGTCAAGGTGGCGATTGTCGGCGGCGGCGCCACCGGCGTCGAACTGGCCGCCGAGCTGTACAACGCCGCCGACGCCCTAAGCCATTATGGCCTGGAGGTCTTCGACCGCAAGCGCCTCGAAGTCACCCTGATCGAGGCCGGCGCCCGTATCCTGCCCGCCCTGCCGGAGAAGCTCAGCGACGCCGCCAGGACCGAACTGGAACGGCTCGGCGTCCGCGTCCTGACCGGTATGCCGGTCACCGAGGTCACCCACGACGACATCGTCATCAAGGGCGGCGAGCGCATCCCGGCCGACCTCAAGGTATGGGCGGCCGGCGTCAAGGGCACGCCGATCGGCGGCTCGACCGGCGGTCTGGACATGACCCCGAACGGCCAGTTCGTGGTGGCGCCGACGCTCTTGACCTCGGATCCGCGCGTCTTCGCCATGGGCGACTGCGCCTTCTGCAAGCTGCCGGGCCAGGACCGGCCGGTGCCGCCGCGCGCCCAGTCGGCGCACCAGATGGCCGACACGGTGTTCGCCAACCTGACCCGCCTGATGGCCGGCAAGCCGTTGCAGAATTTCGCCTATCACGACCACGGCTCGCTGGTGTCGTTGAGCCGCTTTTCGACGGTGGGGAGCCTGATGGGCGGGCTGATCGGCGGGCAACTGGCCATCGAGGGACGGCTGGCGCGGTTCGTCTATACGTCGCTGTACCGCATGCACCTGATCGCCATCCACGGCTGGCTGAAGGGCCTGGCGTTGATTGTCGTGGGGCATGTCAATGCGATTGTCCGGCCGAAACTGAAGCTGCATTAGAAGCAAGAAACCCCACCACCCCCGCGCCTCTTCGGCGCGGGGGTGGTGGGGTTTCTTACTTATCCCCATACCCGCACTGGCGGCTGATCCTTGCCGCCGTTGCCTTGACCTGCGCCTTGACCCGTTCGATCCGCGCCTCGTCCATGTACGGCGCCGCCGACGACACCGAAATCGCCGCGATGATCCGGCCGTCCAGGTCGCGGACCGGCGCAGCCACGCAGCGCACATGGTCCTCGTTTTCGTCCAGGTCGAGCGCGCATTGCGCCAGCCGGTACGCCGCCATCACCTCCAGCCATTGCTGCAAGTCATACCGGTAACGCGGATACAGCACCGCCTCGCGCGCAAATACCTCGCGCAGGCGCGTATCCGGTTCATCCAGCAGTAACGCCTTGCCGAGCGCCGTCGAGCGCAGCGGCCGCCGTTCGCCGACGGCGCAGCGCACTTCTACCCGACGCGTGCCCGGAAAATTGTCGGCATAATACACCTGGTCGTCGTCCAGCGTGCCGAGATTGACCGTGTCGCCGGTATCGGCCGACAGCTGGCGCAGGGGGTCATAACTGATCCGCGTCAGGGTGATCTGCTGGCGGGCGACGAAGCCGAGCTCAAGACACTTGGCGCCCAACGCATAGCCGTCGCGCGGCGACCAGGACAGGAAACCGTCCTCGACCAGGGTGGTGGCCAGCCGGTGCACCGTGGCCTTGTTCAGGGCCAGCGACCGGCACATCTTGGCCAGGGTGTTGTCCCCCTTGGCGACCTGCAACAGCACGCTCAACCCCTTGGCCAGGGTCAGGGCGGGGGCGCGCACCTGGCCGGCATCGTCGGCGGCGCCGCCGCTGGGATCGGAAATCAGACGCCTGGCCATGTCGGGATTCGCTTTGGACGATAGAGGGTCCACCTGTTACGCAGCCGCGCCGGCAAACCCTGCGAAGGTCCCGTAAAAAAACGCTCAGATGCCGAGCGTGAAGGCGACCTCGTCCAGGTCGGGCTGCTGCGGCTTCGCCTGGTGCAGGCTTACAGTCACACCAACCCCGATCAGCAGGCAGGCCGCCAGGGCCGCCGCCTTGTAGGCCAGGCCATAGCGCCATTCGGTCAGGGTCCGGCGCACTTCCAGGCGCACCACTTCGGCCGTCGATGGCCGCGCCCCGGAAGCAGCAACTGCGCCGGCGACAATGCGCTCCGCCAGGCCGGCGCGCGGGTCCGGCACGGTCCAGGTCCGCAACAATTTGGCCAGTTCGTCATCCATGGGTCGATCCTAACATGTCCTTAAGTCGCTGTCGTGCCCGGAACAGCAACGCCTCGAACGCCTTGAGATGGAGGTCGAGGCTGCGCGCCGCCTCGGCATTGGAGAAACCTTCGAAGTAGCACAGCACCACCGCCGCGCGCTGGTTTGGCGGCAGGGCGGCGACGGCGTCGCGCACCGTCGTTGCCGCTTGCCTCGTCTCGAGCGCTGTCTCGGCGTCCGGCGCGTCGTCCGCCAGGTGCTCGGACCAGTCCTCGATCGGCTGCGCCGCCGGCCTCTTTCGCCGCAATTGATCGACGCAGGTCCGCGTGACGATGGTGTACAGCCAGGTCGAAAACGCCGACTTGGCCGGATCGAAGCGCCCGGCATGGGTCCACGCCTTGGTGAAGGCGGCCTGCACCGCTTCCTCGGCGTCCTCGCGGTTCAGCAGCACCCGGTAAGCAATGGCATGGGCGCGCGGCAGATGCCGGTCGACGAGCTGGCGAAAGGCGGCCGTGTCCCCGGCCGCCGTCGCCCTGATCAGGTCTCCATCGACGCTGCGGTCCGCCATCAATCGGTACGGCGCTTGCGCTTCTGGCCGAACAGGTCGCCGGCGCCGATGGTCGGGCCGCTGCTGCTGGCGCTCGAATTAGAGTTGGAGTTGGTGTTGGAAGTAGCGTTCGAATTGGCGTTGGCGTTGGCATTGCCGTTCGCGTTGGCCCTGGCATTGGCTCTGGCCTGGATTTCGGCGGCCCTGGCCTGGGCTCTGGCTTCGGCGTTGTCGGCCCTGACCTTGGCATCGGCGACGTCGGCGGTGATTTCGTCGCGTGTCAGCTTGCCGTCATGGTTGGCATCGAGCGCGTCGAACTGCTTGCTGGCCTGGGCCAGGAACTCGGCGCGCGTCACCACGTCGTCGAGATTGGTGTCGAGCTTGTCGAAGAAGCGCTTCTTGAACGGCTCGGGGAATTGCTGGGCGGCCAGCGCCTTGCGGCCGTTCCGCGGCGGCACGGGCGCCAGCGGCGGCATCGGTTGGGCGGCCTTGCGCTTGCCGAACCACGGCGGCGAGGGCTGCGCCGGTTGCGCGGGATCCGGGCTGGTTTGCTGTGCCCAGGCCGGCGCCCCAACAGCGGCGAACAAGGCGGCTGCGATCAGCGCCACGACACAGGCCAGACGGCGCCCACGGTCGAGTTTCGGCATTTCAGTTCACCTGGAAAGGTTGCAGATGCAGCTTATACGTCGGTGGCTTAAGAAACCCTGCGTTACTTCGCCGCCGCCAGCACTACGCCAACCAGGATCGCCGCATAGTGCGTCGCCGCCCCGGCCAGCACATGGCCGTGCCAGATCGCCCGGCGGAACTTCAGCCGCTTCATCATGTAGAAGACGGTGCCGACGCTGTACACCACGCCGCCCGCCGCCAGCAGGATCATCGCCGCCAGGGGCACTTCGCGGATCATCGGCTTGATGGCGATGACCACCAGCCAGCCCAGCACCAGGTACAGCACAACCCAGAACCCCTTGGCCAGGCCGGGCAAGAACATCTTGGCCAACATGCCGATCCCCGCCAGTGTCCATACCGCTATGCTCATGCCGTAGGCCCAACCGCCGGTCAGCGCCTGGGTGGTGAACGGCGTATAGCTGGCAGCGATCATCAGGAAGATGCCGGCATGGTCGAGGCGGCGCAGGAACGGCTGCCACGACGGCTTGGCGAAATTATAGGCCAGCGAGAAGGCCAGCATGGCGATGAAGCCGAGCGCGTAGACGGTAATCGCCGCCACCTGGCCCAGCATGCCGTGGCTGACCGCCAGCCCCAGGGCCATGCCGCCGCCGAACAGGGCCAGACATAGCCCAATAATATGCACGACGAAATCGGCCCGGCGCGCGCCGAGGGAAGGATAATGGCGGGCAAGGGTTTCAGGCTTGAACATGACACACTTTACGAACGGAACCAGCGGATGACGGACATATAGGCTGCGCGCCCACGCCGCGCCAATCAATTTACGTGAACGTCAAGGTAACAAAAGTGGACGTGGGGGAAAGCGGCAAAGCCCCCCCTTTTCAAGGGAGAGTTCTTTGCATTCAAATTCTTTATATTCCAATATAAGAATATTCCTTGACATGCATATTCCAATATGCGCATATAACTGCCATGACCCCTTTCGCCGCCCTTGCCGATCCCGTCCGCCAGGACATCCTGTCCCTGCTCCGCTCCGGCGAGCAGCCGGCGGGAACCCTGGTCGATATCCTCAACCTCCCCCAGCCCAATGTTTCCAAGCACCTCAAGGCGCTGCGCGAAGCGGGCCTGGTGCATATCCGCGTCGATGGACCCCGGCGCTTGTACAGCCTCGATCCGGGTCCGCTCATCGAACTCGACCGCTGGCTCGAGCCCTACCGCCTCTTCTGGAGCGGCAAGCTCGACGCCCTCGGCGACCATCTCAACAGGACAGAATGACCATGCCCGACACCCAATCCCCCACCTCCGCCTTAGGCACCTTCACCCGCCACGGCGAAACCATCGACGTCCGCTTCGAACGCTTCTATCCGCATCCGGTCGAAAAGGTGTGGAAGGCGCTGGTCGATCCGGCCCGCCTCGCCGACTGGATGGGCGAATCGACCGTCGAACCGCGCGCCGGTGGCCGCATCCAGACCATGATCGGCACGCCCGGCGTGGCGACCGGCGAGATCCGTGTCTGGGAACCGCCGCATGTGCTGGAATTCACCTGGGACAACTGGGATTCCCACGGCGCGGTCATCCGCTACGAACTGAAGGCCGAGACCAACGGCACGCGCCTGAATTTCAGCCATGCGCAGATGCCCTATACCAGCAGCGCCCTGATGCTGCCGGGCTGGCACGCCCTGTTCAACGCGCTGGGCCACGCACTCAACGGCACGCCGACCGGCGTGGTCGGCTGGAAGGACATGCAGGACGTCTATGTGGCGGCCTATGGCCTGGAAGGGTCACGCCTGGGGCATTGAACGAAAAAGCCCCGAAGCTCACGATTGCCGAGCCCTACATCGGCTTGCAGGCTTCGGGGTCCCTCGTTTCAACAAGACGCACCGCCTCGACAAGTGCCTCATTTTGCAGGGATGTCGTGGCCGTCGTGAAAGTTTCCGAGGCAAACGGCTCCTTGTCTTTTGACACACTGATCTCAATGCGTTTTCCATCAGCAATCGCCTGAAGCACAGCCTTGCCCTTCGGCGTTTCTGGACGGAAAATAACATCGGCTAGGTCCGTCCCGAAGTCGATTTCAGCGGAATTGAAACGCCACTTCGCGCCGCCTTCGGCACTCACCAGAACCTCATATTGCTTGGCAGTCGACCATTGAACGGGTTTGAATTGCGCATGGCCGGCGGCGGGCATGCCAAAGCTTTTGATGGCAGGATCGGATTGATATCCAAGGGTCAGATCGACAAACGGGCCCGACGACGGTGGATTCCAAATAATCTGCAACGGAATCGCAAATGGCAGTTTTCTGCTTCCATCGAGCTTTGCAACATGAACAGTGCCTCCGGCCATGACCTGCAAGGTCATGTCACAGGACATGGGCACGGCGTCTGGTGCCGCAAAAGCTGTAGACGCAATGGCGGCGCTGATGATTACAAGCATCGCCGCGAGTCTTCCAATATTCGAATATGTCATCTGGTTTGGCGCCCCTTGAACCTCCATAACACATTATTGGTTATGTGCGCAGGCGTCGCCCCCAAAACGGCCAGTCCCCTAAACCACGTCCGCCGGCTTGAGCGCGCAAGGCTCTCCGTCGCCGACCTCGATCTGTACCGTCACATGGCCGATGCCGAAGCGCGTCTTCATCGTGCCGCACAGATCGTGCAGGAAACCGTCGCCCGGATGGCCTTCCGGCATCAGCAAGTGCGCCGTCATCGCCACTTCGGTCGTCGACATGCCCCAGATATGCAGGTCGTGCACGTCCTTGACGCCCGGCAAGGCCGCGATATGCGCCCGGACACCCTTGTGGTCGATGCCGCTCGGCACGCCTTGCAGCGCCAGCCGGGCGGAATCGCGCAACAGCCCCCACGTCCCCCAGACGATGACCGCCGACACGCCAAGGCTCAAGGCCGGGTCGAGCCATTGCCAATCCGTCACATGCATGACCAGGCCCGACACCACCACCGCCGCCGATACGGCGGCGTCGGCCAGCAGGTGGGTGAACGCCGCCCGAATATTGAGGTCGTTCTGGCCGCCGGCGAACAGCCAGGCGGTCAGGCCGTTGACGACGATACCGCCGGCCGCCACCCAAATGACGACATCGCTTTGGACGGCCTGCAGGTGCATGAAGCGCTCTGCCGCCTCGAAGACGATGCCGCCGACCGCCACCAGCAGCAGCACGGCGTTGAACAGCGCCGCCACGATCGAAGCGCCGCGATAGCCGTAGGTAAAGCTCGGCCGCGGCGTCGCCTTGGCCAGCCACCATGCTCCCCAGGCCAGCAGCAGCCCGATGGCGTCGGAAAAATTGTGCCCGGCATCGGCCAGCAGGGCCAGCGAATTGGCGCGGAAGCCGTAGATGATCTCGGCGACGATAAAGGCGGCATTGGCCGCCGCCGCGATCAGGAATCGCGTGCCGAACGAGGTCGGCGCATGATGGTGATGACCGTGACCGTGGCTGTGGCCGTGTGAATGGTCACCATCGTATGGGACATCCGTACCGTGGTCATGATGGTGGTGGCCGTGATGGTCATGTCCGTGGCTGTGGCCATGACCGGAGTCATGGCTGTGCCCGGTGTCACCGGCAGGGCTATGATCGGAATGTTCGTGGGCCATGACGCCTATTTAGTCCCTTTTCAGGGACCAAGCCAGACCCGCTATTAAAAAATTTCTATAAAATACAAATACTTATTAATGTTATAACATTTCATAGCTTCAAGGCCTGGGCGGAATTGCGCCCCGCTCGTAATCCATGGCCTGCTGGGCGGCGTCCGAAACGGTCAGTTCGGTCCGCTCCCATTCATAGCGCGGCTCCGCCTTGCCCAGGTTCGGATGGGTGGCGCGCGCCACCAGATCGGCAAAGCTTTCGTGCGAATCCGGCTTGGTGAGGCCGTTCGTTTCGAGATTCCGGTTCCCCAGAAAATAGATTGTATAGGGCATGACGGCCGAGATGAGCATGACCGTCCATTCGGGCATCGTTACCTGGGCTGCGGCCAGCAGATTGATCAAAAGCCCTGCGCCAGCGATGGCCCCAAGCAACGTGCCGGCCACCAGGGCCTTGCGAACTCCACGCCAGAACGTCAGGTCGACGATTTCATAGTCTTCCGGATCGCCCTTCAGGCCAAACCATTTGAGAACATGATGATGAAGGGGATACACCTTGCGGCGGTGCGCCAGATATTCGAACTCCGTCGAAAGGCCGGCATAGGCCATTTCGGCGACGCGATTGGCGGCATGGGTCTGAGCCTCGACCGTACGCGCAAACAGGTTGATCCGGCGCACGACATCGGTCAGGAACTCGCGATCGATGGCGCCACGCCGGACGTCTCCCTCTCGCCAGCCGCTCTGGTTGGCCTTCTCCATGTCGTGCAGGACGGCGACTTCCAACCGGGCGCATTCCGAAAGCGTGTGCTCGATCGCGTTGCGCCTTTTCTGCGCGGCATCCTTGGCATTGCCGGAAAAGCCGCCCGAAAAACTGCTGCATTGCGCCACTGCCGCATTGGCCGCCGACAACATGGTAACAGTCACCCCCAGGCTCCAGAAAAGGCTTGCGCCCACCAGGGCAAAAGGCGCGTAGGGAATGACGGCGCCGATGCCGGAAAAATGGACAAGCCCGACGGCGCCAATCACCGGGGCAAGGCTCAGGAAAGGTCGAAAGCCGAGCTTGTCCTTTGCCCGGTACAAGGCGCGATGACGCGCCTGCAGGCTCGCGCGGTAATTGCGGATAAGGCCGACCACCCAGCCGAGGTTATAATCGAAGATCGCAACGCCGATATCGTCGTGCCGATCCGGCTCGGGAAACATCGCCTGGGCGTCGGAAAATGCTTCACGAAATCGCCAGGGCGGTCCGGCGCCGCGCCGGGCCGCCGCCCGGCGCGTGGCCTGTGAAAAATACGACGGCGGCCG
>CAYULN010000257.1:0-13717 GCA_964445605.1 uncultured Caulobacteraceae bacterium
AGCAGCAGATAGGTCTTGAACGGGTTCATCTCGACAGGTTTCCTTGAGTTGTTACGCTTCAAGGCCTACATATGGGAAAGCCTTGTTTTGCCTGCCAGAAACCTTACGAAAATGTCATTTTCAGTAGAAGATTCGGGTGAAACCGAAAAACCCGCCGATTTAAGCCAGGTCAAGAAGAAGCTGACGCCGGAGGCCGAGCGCGCCCTGGCCGAAGCTGCTGAGCGCCGCGCAAAGGCGGAAGCCGAAGCTGCGGAGCAGGCCCCCGAGGACGGCGGCCCGAGCGGCCCGGAGCCGACGCGTTATGGCGACTGGGAGCGCAAGGGCTTGGCGGTGGATTTTTGATCAGACGTTATGCAACGCCGCCAGAATGCCCTGGGCGGCTGCAACCGGATCCGGAGCGCGGGTGATCGGGCGGCCGACGACCACATGCGAAGCGCCGTGCAATAAGGCTTCCTGGGGGGTGGCGACGCGCTGCTGATCGTTGATATCGGCGCCTTCCGGACGGACACCCGGCGTGACGATCAGGAAGTTTTCCGGCACGCGGGCACGGATCATGGCGGCTTCGTGCGGGCTGGCGACCACGCCGTCGAGGCCGCATTCGACCGCCTGGTCGACGCGGCGCATGACCAGGTCGGTCAACTCCATGCCATAGCCCATCTCGTTCAGGTCGTACTGACTGAGCGAGGTCATGACGGTGACGCCGATGATCCTGGTTTTGTCGGGATTGCCCGAAGCGGCGCGGCCCTTGACGGCGGCGCGCATCACCTGCGGCTCGGCATGCACAGTCAGCAGGTCGCAGGCGCCGTTGGCGGCCGCCTTGGCCGCGCCTTCGACCTGAGCGCCGATATCGTGCAGTTTCCAATCTTGAAAAATAAGCTTACCCTGCTCGGCCAGTTCGTAGGTCAGTTTCAGGCCGCCCTGCGCCAGGAGGGTCAGGCCGACCTTGTAGAACGATACGCTGTCACCGAGCGTTTTAACCAGGGCGCGAGCCGAATCAAGATCGGGCTCATCGAGCGCCAGGATCATGCGGCTGTCGGCCTTGAGCAGGGTGGACATGGTCATATCCTTTGCAACTATCAGCGAAGCGTCTTATGGGTCTTGCCATGACTCTGCTCGCCTTCTACGTCAACTTCTTCATCACGCTTTTCGCGTTGATCGACCCGATCGGCAATGTGCCGATCTTCGCCGCCGCGACATCGACGCAGTCGTCGGCGTCGCGGGCGTGGGTGAGCATCTACATCGCCATCTTCACGGCGATCATCCTGACGCTGTTCTTCTTCGCCGGCCTGAGCATATTGAAATTCTTCGGGATTTCGATGGATGCGTTCCGTATCGCCGGCGGTTTGCTGCTGTTCCTGATGGGGCTGGACATGGCGCGTGGGCGGTTCCTCGACGCCTTCGCCCTGGCCGATGAGGTGCGCAGCGGCGGCGATCCGGCCACGGGCGTGCAGCCGCTCGGCCATCGCGAAACCGCCAAGAAGAGCTTCGAGAAGCTGGTGGTGCCGTTCGCCTTTCCGTTGATGGTCGGGCCGGGCACGATCTCGACCGTGGTCATTCAGGCGGCGGCCGCCAAGGATTTTGGCCCGATAGGGCGCGTGGTCGGGGTGGCGGCTATCCTGACGACGGCGCTGGCGATTCTGGTGACGCTGCTGCTGTCGACGACGATTTCGCGGCTGCTGGGTCGGATCGGCATGGTGGTTGTCGTGCGAGTGCTGGGCTTGATCCTGTGCGCCCTGTCTGTGCAGATCATCATCTCGTCGGTCAGCGAGATCACGCACAATCTGATCCTGCCGAGCGCGGCGCATCCGTATAAGTAAGGTCGCCAAATTATAGCTTCAACGGCTGAGTTGTTTAATGGCCGCCTGGACTTCTCCAAACCTTAGCGTACCGTCTCCATCTGTAGCTGAAAATACTCCAAAAAATTCTGTCCAACCTTTTAGAGGACCCGATAATATAATACGTAAAGCCTTTTCGTCATAATATTTTTCTCTTGTGAGTGCCGCAGTTTCAATAAAAAAGTGTGCAATAATATTAATTGACTTATAAATATCTGGATTTTCCATATATGAATTGAAGTTTATTTTATTTCTATCCTTTATGAATATTGCCCACACATGGGTTCGGGCGTTGCGAACGTATTCGCCATTCCACATTTCGTATGCAGAGTACGTGGTTGTTTTTTTGAGTATTTTCCTCTGAACGGCTTCCTGCCGTATCAGCGTAAAGACCGAAAGAATAACCGCAGCCACTGCGATATAGTCCGAGTAGTTCATTCCAAACATTGGCCCCCTCCACCGCAAATCTACACAATCAGGTCATATTATCGTTGCATCTTCCGCAGCTGCCCGGAGGCGAACTCCATGATCCAGTCATCCGGCATCACCTTAAGGGCCGCCGCTGCCGCCTTGTTCGGTGCTCCCGGCACGCAGCAGGCCCGGTTGGCTTCGGCGGCGATAAAGCCCTCGCGCGCTACTTCGTCCGGCCCGAGCCAGATCCATTGCGGCGCCGCCTTGGACAGTTTCGCGCCGGCGCCCTTGGCATCGTGGAATTCGGAATAGGTGAACCCCGGACACAGGGCGCTGACATGCACCCCATGGTCGCGCACCTCCAAATGCAGGCTCTGCGAAAAGCGGATCAGCCCGGCCTTGATCGGCCCGTAAAGCGTATCGCCCGGCGAAGCGGGCAGGAAGCCAGCCAGCGACGCGACATTGACAATCCGTCCGAAGCGCTGTTCGATCATGCCGGGCAGGAAACGGTGCGTCAGCTCGACCGGCGCCAACCACATAACCTGCATCAAGGCCTTGTGCTGTTCGAAGGTATTGCCGACAAACCCACCCGGCAGGCCATAGCCGGCATTGTTGACCAGGCCGTCGACGGTGCGGCCGAGCGCGAGAATCCCCTGCTGCAACACCTCGGGCGCCGAAGGTTCGGACAGGTCGGCGGCGATGACATGCGCCTCGACGCCGAATCGCAGGCGAATCTCATCCGCCAGGGTCTCCAGCCGTTCCTGCCGCCGAGCGGTCAGCACCACATCCCAGCCATGACCAGCGTAGGTCCGGGCAAAGCTCAAACCGATGCCGGACGAGGCGCCGGTAATCAGGACAAGACGGCGGGCCAAGACGAAATTTTCCCAAACAAATCAGATAGGCAAAGATAAAATTTTAAGAACACGACCCTCGCCGAAAATGCAAGCTTTTAAAGGGCGCGATATCGTTAACGCCATTTTAGCCGGGCCGGTCCATTCTGCGCCGGAACGGGCGGATCGCGCCCGAAACAGTAGAGAACTCAAGGGCATGTCCACGCCGCATTTACGTGACTTCGCGCCGCAGGTCGATCCGGTCGCCAACAAGACCGTGCTGATCACCGGCGGCACCGGCAGCTTCGGCCGCCGCATGGTGCAAACCCTGCTCAAGAACTTCAACCCGAAGAAGGTCATCATCCTGTCGCGCGACGAGCTCAAGCAGTACGAGATGAAGAACGACCTGACCGAAATGTTCGACGCCGCCAAGCTGTCGAAGCTGCGTTTCTTCCTGGGCGACGTGCGCGACCGCAACCGCCTGATGCTGGCCTTCCGCGGCGTCGATATCGTCATCCACGCCGCCGCCCTGAAGCAGGTGCCGGCGGCGGAATACAACCCGTCGGAATGCATCGCCACCAATATCACCGGTGCTGAAAACGTCGTCGCGGCCTGCCTGGCCAACCGGGTGCAGCGGATTGTCGCCCTGTCGACTGACAAGGCGTGTTCGCCCATCAATCTCTATGGCGCCACCAAACTGGCTTCCGACAAGATTTTCGTCGCCGCCAACAACCTGTCAGGTGATATCGGCTCGCGGTTCTGCGTCGTGCGTTACGGCAATGTGGTTGGATCGCGCGGTTCGGTCGTGCCGCTGTTCAAGAAGCTGTTGGCCGGTGGCGCCAAGCAGTTGCCGATCACCGACGACCGCATGACGCGCTTCTGGATTTCGCTCGACCAGGGCGTGGCCTTCGTGCTGTCGTGTATGGAACTGACCCAGGGCGGCGAGATCTTCGTGCCGAAGATTCCGGCCACCCTGGTGACCGACCTGGCCAAGGCGATGGCGCCCAAGGTGCCGCAGACCGTGGTCGGCATCCGCCCCGGTGAAAAGCTGCACGAGATGATGATCTCGGCCGATGATTCGCGTTCGACCTACGAACTGGACGACCGCTATGTCATCGAGCCGGAGTTCGTCGAATATTCGCGCAAATCCTTTGCCAAGGTACGCGGTTCGAAGAAGGTCGCCGAGGGCTTCTCCTACGCCTCGGACAATAATCCGGAACGCCTCGATGCCGACGGCATCAAGGGCATGATGCAGGCCTATCTTGGCTAAGTTCCTCCCCTATGGCCGCCAGTCGATTTCCGAAGCCGACATCGCGGCGGTGGTGGAGGTTCTGCGTTCCGATTATCTGACGACCGGGCCCTACGTCGACCGCTTCGAGCGCGACCTGGCCGACGCCGTGGGCGCAAAAGAGGCGGTGGTAGTGGCCAACGGCACGGCCGCCCTGCACCTGGCGGTGATGGCGCAGGACCTGACGGCCGACGATGTGGTCATCGTGCCGTCGATCACGTTTGCCGCCTCGGCCAACTGCGTGGCCTATTGCGGATCGGGGGTGATCTTCGCCGATGTCGACCCGGCGACCGGCCTGATCAGCGATGAAAGTTTCGACGAGGCGCTGGCGGTGTTGCGCCGCGATTACCCCGGCAAACGGTTCGCCGGCGTCGTGCCGGTGCACTATGCCGGGCGGCCAGTAGATCTCAGTTATATATCGAGCGTCTGTGAAAAGAACGGCGCTTTCCTGCTGGAGGACGCTTGTCACGCTATCGGTACGACGGGCCCTCAAGGCAAGGTCGGGTCGTGTTCGGCGTCGGACATGGCGGTCTTCTCGTTCCACCCGGTCAAGACCCTGACGACCGGTGAGGGTGGGGCGATCACGCTCAATGATCCAACCCAGGCATACCGTTTAAGAACCCTTAGATCGCACGGGATTGGGCGCAACCCGTCGGACTTCGTAGGGCTGGGGTATGACCGGGATGACAATACCGGACCCTGGGTTTATGAGATGCAGGCCCTGGGCTATAACTACCGCCTGCCGGACCTGAATTGTGCTCTCGGGGTAGCGCAGTTAAAGCGTCTGCCTGAGTTCACCCAGAGGCGGGCGGCACTCATCACGCAATATCAGGAAGCATTGAATTCAAGTAATCTGCCGGTGCGCTGGACGGCGCCGTCAGAGGGTGACAAGCCTGTCTTTCACCTGTTCGCCGTCGATATCGATTTCGCGGCTCTGGGCACCACCCGTACCGCCGTCATGGCCGGTTTGAAGGACCGCGGCATCGGCAGCCAGGTGCATTATATTCCGGTGCATCGCCAGCCTTATTGGCAGAAACACGCGCTGGCTCAGCGCGATTTGCCCCACGCCGACGCCTATTATCGCAACACCCTATCTTTACCCTTGTATGCCGATATGGATGATGGCGATCCGGCGCGCGTTATCGAAGCGTTGGCCCAGGTTCTCGGTGTAAGGTAAGATAAAATGGCCTTTGAAATCAGCATAGCCGGGCGCAAGATCGGCAGCGATCACGAGCCCTATGTCATCTGTGAACTGTCGGGCAATCACAACGGCTCGCTCGACCGGGCGCTGACCATGATCGATGCCGCGGCCGAGACCGGCTGCGACGCCATCAAGCTCCAGACTTATACCGCCGACACCATCACCATGAAGTCCGACCGGCCGGAATTCCAGCTCAAGGGCGGTCTGTGGGACGGCTATTCGCTGTACGACCTGTACGAAGAGGCGCACACGCCGTGGGACTGGCATCCAGCCTTGTTCGAGCGGGCAAAGAAGCGCGGTGTGACACTGTTTTCGTCGCCGTTCGACGATACGGCGGTTGACCTTCTGGATAATTTGGGCGCGCCGGCGTTCAAGATTGCGTCGTTCGAGCTGATCGACCTGCCGCTGGTCGCCTATGCCGCGTCGAAAGGCAAGCCGCTGATTATGTCGACTGGTATGGCCAACTTCGCCGAAATCGAAGCGGCCGTGCAGACGGCGCGTAAATACGGCACCGGCGAGTTCGTATTGCTGCACTGCGTGTCCGAATACCCGGCCAATATCGCCGACGCCAATGTGCGCGTCGTGCCCGACCTGGGCGCCAAGTTCCAGTGCCCGTCCGGTCTGTCGGACCATACGTTCGGCACAGCGGCGTCCGTCGCGGCGGTCGCCCTGGGCGGGTGCGTGATCGAGAAGCACTTTACGCTCGCCCGCGCCGATGGCGGCCCGGACAGCGGCTTTTCGCTGGAGCCGGCCGAGTTCACGGCCCTGACCAAGGACTGCAAGGATGCTTGGCGGGCCTTGGGCAAGGTGCATTACGATACGCTGGGCTCAGAGCGCGGCTCGAAGACTTTCCGTCGGTCGTTGTACATCGTGAAAGACGTGAAAAAGGGCGAGGCCCTGACCAAGGACAATGTCCGCTCGATCCGCCCGGGCCTGGGCCTGCCACCGGTCCGTCTGTGGGACGTTCTCGGCAAGCCGGCCTCGCGCGATCTGACGCGCGGCGAACCGCTCAGCGACGAGATGGTGGGATAGGTCAATCGAGTTCCGGTGGCTTCAGGTCCGGATGCTCCTGATAGATTGGCCGCAAGATCTCGGAATAGATGTCGGCCATAATCGTGCCGATCTTGAGCCGATAGGCATTAAACGCCTTGTCGTCTGTGTGCTCCTGAACCAGTCCGATCGAAGCATTGAGTTTTGCCGACACGTCCAACATAGCGTCGCTGACTTGACGAGAAAGTTCCTTGTTCATCAGCCGAATTTCCCTGCGCGATAATCATCATAAGCCTGGTGAATTTCCTGCACCGTGTTCATCACGAACGGGCCGTGGGCGACGATCGGTTCACGCAGCGGCTCGGCATGACCGAACAGCAGGACGGCGTCGGTCGCGGCTGTGATTTCTACCTGGTCGCCCGCACCCAATTCGACCAGGTGCCAGAGCTTGACCGGAGTGCCGTTCACATTGGCTTCGCCGCGCGCCACATAAGCGAAGACATCGCGGTCTTTCAGGCCGTCGAAAGCGATCTTGCCGCCGGGCTGTAAAGCCAGGGTGGTCATGAAAATGCCGGTCAGGGAAGGGATCGGCCCTTTTTGCCCGCCCCATTCACCGGAGATCAGATTGACCGTCACACCGTCGGCGGTAATCGCCGGAATCTCAGGCTGCTGGACGCCGGTATAGCCCGGCTCGGACATCTTCAATCGCGCCGGCAGATTGACCCATAATTGCAGGATTTCCATCGGCCCGCCGACGCGCTTGAACCGTTCCGGCGACACCTCTTCATGGACGATACCCGATCCAGCGGTCATCCACTGCACGCCACCTTCGGTGATGATGCTCTCATGGCCCGCCGAGTCGCGGTGCGCCAGTTCGCCTGCGAGGATGAACGTCACCGTCTCGAAGCCGCGATGCGGATGCGGCCCGAAGGGCAGGCCGCGATTATTGGCTCCGTAAACCTGCGGTCCATGGTGGTTCAGGAACAAGAAGGCGCCGATATGATCCAGCCCGTGGTTAGGCAGCGGCCGGCGCGTCACCAGGTCGCCGATATCGTCGCGATAGGCGCCGTGCAGGCGCAGGACAGGTTTCAGATCGGACATGGGCAGCACCTCGCGCAACAGACGGTAATCATAGGGTACAGTCGTGTAATGAAGCAAACCGGTTCAGCCGCGATTTCGCCGCAAAACGGCGTTAATTTGTGACAAACCTTTTCGGGACCTTACCCCATGAACGCGCTTATCAAATTCACCCCGGCCCTGGTTGCTGTTTTAGTGGCAGCCCAGCCCCTGGCCGTTTTGGCCCAACCCGCCTATTCCAGCCAGTACGGCTATGGCGGCACCAGCCAGCCGTCAAACCAGGGCAGCAATGCCGACAACTACCCCGACACGCCTTATGATTCGACACAGACGCACCGCAATCTCGGCAGCAATGACGACGTGCCGCCGCCTCCGCCGCCCCCAGGGCCGGAAGTGTACCAGCAGCAACCCCAGTACCGGAACTACGCCGACGTCCAGCGGGAGCAGCAAGACCAGGGCTATCAAGGGCAATCCTACCAGGGGCAGCCCTATCAAGGTCAGTCTTATCAGGGCCAATCTGGCCCGGCTCGGCCCTATGACGACCGGCGCGACGACGGCCGCGACTATCCCCAGGGCAACCCGCAAGCCTACGCGCAAAACCCGTCGCAGCAGAACCAGAACTACCAGCCGCCCGCGCCCAATCCCAACGATCGCCGCTATGACGGCTATTGCTATGAGCGCAAGGCCGATGCCGAAGCGTCCGGCACGATCATCGGCACCATCGCCGGCGCGCTGATCGGCAATGGCGTCTCCAACCATCGCGACAAAGGCGCGGGCACGGTGGCCGGCGCCATTATCGGCGGCGCCATCGGTTCCAGCGCCGGCCGGTCGAGCGTCGAATGCTATGGCGGACGCTATTACGCCTATGACGAAGGCTATTACGCCCCGCCACCGCCGCCCGAAGGCTATACGGTTGTCTATTATTATAACCGCCCGGCGCCGGTCTATTATGAGCGCGTCTATGGCTATCGCGACTTCTATTACGGCTATGGCTACAGCAGCCCGCGTTACTATAGCCGCTATTATTACGGCCCGTCGCGCGGCTATTACGGCCGGGGACGCCACGACTATTACCGCCGCTGGTAGTTAGCCCCGCTTGTTAAGGACTTCGTAGGTCACCTCGGCGACCTCCCAGTCCTCGGGCGTGTCGATATCGACCACTTCGGTACGCGGCAGGATGACCGGCGCCGAGATCGGCGAAAAGGCGACTTCGCCGTTCACCCAGGCGTCGGCCCAGCCCCAGTAGAACTGGGCGGCGTCGTGGTAGGCGGGCTCAAGGTCCTGCGAGCGCTTCGGCAGGTTTTCCGGCCAGAACATGTCGACGCTGCCGTTCGGTGTTTGTTTCAGCGCGCGCTGGATGGGGAAGGCGAAGGACGTAACGGAAAAGGCGAAGCGGCGGCCGGGGGTCTGCAGCTTTTCCCAACCTTCCTTGAGGCGTTCGGCTTTCAGAAACGGCGCGGTGGCGTAGATACAGCAGGCGGCGTCGTAAGCGATGCCCTGTTCGCGGAACCATTGGATGGCGTGGATGATGACGGCGCCGGTGCCGGCGTGGTCGTGGGCCAGTTCGGCCGGGCGCATGAACGGGATGTCGGCGCCGAACGACCGTGCGACGTCGGCGATTTCCGCGTCGTCGGTAGAGACGATGATCCGGTCGAACAGACCCGAGGTTTGTGCGGCCTTGATCGGATAGGCGATCATCGGCTGGCCGAAGAACGGCTTGATGTTCTTGCGCGGAATGCGTTTCGAACCACCGCGCGCCGGGATGATCGCGACTTTCTTCACTTGAAGAACAGCTTGTTCATATAGGGATCGAAGCGCGCGTCCCGATCTAAGGACGGTATACGCGGCGCGAAGGGCGACGGGTAGAGATTGTATTCGATCGCCAGCAGCAGGCGCGGCTTATCCTTCGGCAACTGGCCTTTGTGGAAGCCATAGACGTCTTCCAGGAACCAGGTGCCGGCCGGGGCGGTGATGGTGACAATCCGGTCCTTGCCGAAGGCCTCCTCGATCGCCTGGTCGGTCTGGGCCTTGCCGCTTTCCAGTTTCGGATCCTGGTGCGAGCCGCGGACGTATTTGTGCGGGCCGGAATTTTCGTCGATATCGGTCAGATAGTAGAAGGCCTTGAAGCAGCGCGAGCAGTCGAAATCGCGATGGAACCGCTGCACGCCCTTGGCGGTTTCGCGGCCGGGATAGCCCCAGGCGGCGCCGATATTGTCGATCACCGGCTTGCAGCCGAGATAGGCCTCGGCGACGGCCAGGATGTCCGGCGCGTTCATCAACTCCAGCATATGCGGCGCGCTCAGCACCTCGTCCCAGGTGTAGTAGCCGATATTGACCTCGTCGGACGGCGGCTTGTCCCAGTCGAAGCGGCCGAGATGGGGCCGATAGGGATCGTGGCATGGGACGGATTTGAAATAGCCGATCAGGTCGCTGAGGATATCGGCCGGCAGCGGTGGCTGCAACGGCGTCAAACCGTCGCGCTGCAAGGCGTCGTGCAACTCGGCCTGATGCGGCGTCAGCTTGAAATCGGGTGTTTTCGGCGAGAAGGCGGCAAGCGTTTTCGAAAAGCTGTTGCGCTGGTCGAGATTGAGCACCGGCAGCAGGTCGTAGGCCGGATTGCGTGCATCCGCCCGGGCGCGCTCGAAAAAGCGCTGCCAAGTGGGCACACGCGTCTTCAGGCGTTCGGAAAACTTGGCCGAAGACTTGGCCATTTTGGTTTACAGGCCGACCAGATCGGCGAGGTCGTTGAAGGTCTTGGCATTCTTCAGCTTTTCGCCGTCGACGATCTGGCCCAGGTCGGAATCGACCATGGCGACGAACGAAATGACCGACAGCGAATCCCAGTTGCCGACGTCGTCAATCTTTTCCGGCCCATTGAAGCTGGAGGGGTCGACTTCGAGAATTTCCGCCACGGCGGCGAAAAAGGCGGGCTTGTCCATGAGCGTCTCCTCAAGAATTTCCCAGGCAAACGGCCCGGTTCTATTCAGGATAATGAAATCCTGAATCCATCAATATTCCCTTAAAACTTAACACCGATTGTAGTTAAGCGCTCAGGTGTCGCGCGGGCCGCCTTAACCCAAAGAGGTGATTGGCTTCCGCGCCTCGAATCACCGAAAATGGGCGCGCGTAGACGGGATGAGACCATGACCGAAGGCGTTTTGAAAGGCGTGAGTGTACGGGGCGTGCGGGCCTGCGTGCCCGCTGAGACGCGCACCCTCGAGCAGGAAGGCCTGATCCCGGACGAGGCCGAACGCGAACGGCTGATCGGCTCGATCGGCGTGCGGTCGCGCCATATCGCCCGGGCGGATATCCTGACGTCGGACCTGTGCCAAAAGGCAGCCGATGGGTTGCTCGATGAGCTGGGCTGGGCGCGCGACAGCATCGACGTGCTGATCATGGTGACGCAAAGCGCCGATTTCGTCATTCCGGCCACGGCCTGCGCCTTGCAATCGCGATTGGGCCTGGGATCGTGCCTGGCGTTCGATATCAATCTCGGTTGTTCCGGTTATGCCTATGGTTTGTGGACGGCGGCCAGCCTGATGCAGACGCTTAAGGTCGAGGGGCGGCCGGCGCGTGCCCTGGTCCTGGCCGGCGATGTATCGACATCGAAACTTCTCGACGGCGACCGGGCGACCGTGCCGTTGTTCGGTGATGCCGGTTCCGCTACGGCTTTGGAAATCGATCCGAAGGCGGACGATATGTATGGCGTGTTCGGAACCGATGGTTCCGGCGCGGCGCATATCCTGGTCGAAGCGGGGGCTTTGAAGTTTCCATTGCTGCCCCCCAAAGAGCCGCATGCTGCTGACAAGGCTGAGGAATTGTACCGTAAATCGCGCCTACACCTGAACGGCACGGAGGTGTTCAATTTCACGCTGAAGAACGTGCCGCCGCTGGTCCAGGCCATCTTCAACACGGCGCAGACCGATGTCGAGCATATCGACTACGTCCTGTTCCATCAGGCCAATGTCTTCATGCTGAATCACCTGCGCAAGAAGTCCGGCCTGCCCGAGGACAAGGTGCCGATCGCTATGGAAACCTTCGGCAATACGTCGTCGGCGTCGATCCCGCTGACCATCGCCGCCAAGCTTTCCGATGCCTTTGATGCGCCGAAAGAAATCGTGCTGATGGGCTTTGGTGTCGGCTGGTCGTGGAGCGCCATGAAGCTGAAAATGGGGCCGATGCCGGCGCCGCAAGTGGTCGAGTTGGCGTAGAATGGACGACCGCATGGCCACGACCTATCAGCAGCGCCTCGGCGACATCCCGGCCGACTATTACTGGCGCGATGACGTGTTGGCGGCGGAGATCGAGCATGTCTTCAAGCCGTCATGGCTATGTGTCGGCTTCACGCAGGACCTGCAGAACGACAAGGATTTCGTCACCGCTCAGATCGGGCCGCATTCCATTGTCGTGCAGAATTTCGGCGGCGAACTGAAGGCTTTCCGCAATGTCTGTTCTCACCGCTTTTCGCGCATCCAGTGCGACCGGTCGGGCAACCGCGTCCTGCAATGTCCTTATCACGGCTGGACCTACGACGCGGCCGGCAAGCCGATCGGCGTGCCGCTGAACAAGCAAAGCTTTGGCTTGAACGACGCCGATAAGGCGGCCTTGGCGCTGCAATCCTATGCGCTGGAAACGGTCGGCCATTTCGTCTTTGTACGGATGAGCCGGGAAGGGCCGGATCTGAAAACCTTCCTGGGCAGCTTTTATGATGACCTGAAGCACGTGTCGGAGGTCTGCCCCGACCGGTTCGAAAACGCTTCCTACGACTGGGCGGCGAACTGGAAACTTGGGATGGACAATGCGGCGGAGGGTTACCATGTGCCGTTGGTTCACGCGGAAAGCTTCGGCCTGATCCTCAGTATCGACCTGCAGATTTCGACGGATGCCGACCACAGCCGTTATGTCGGCAACCTCAAGGAACGGTCGCTGAAGTGGTGGTCGAACGTCGGCAAGAGCATCAAGCTGGAACCGAGCACGGTCTATCCGCAATATGGCAACTTTCTGATTTTCCCCAATATTGTGGTCACCTTTTCCTATGGCGCCTTTCTGACCTTCCAGACCTTTGATCCGATCGGTCCGGAAACCTTGCGTATCAATTCGACGTCCTGGCTTGCCAAGAACAACGGCCGCGCGGCACGCGACATGGTGACCGAGAGCCTGAAGACTTTTGCCGCCCAGGTCCGCGACGAGGATGCCGCTATCTGCGCGGTGGCGCAAAAAGGGGTGCGCGAGGCCGGAACGCGGCCGCCGTTGCTGGGCGAATTGGAAGGTCGCATCACGCATTTCCAGAAGGCCTATGCCCGCTACATGCAAGGAGCAGGGCTGTGACCTTCAACCCCATGTCGTTGGAGGAGCGGACGATCCTGGTCACTGGTGCGACCAGCGGCATCGGCAAGGCGACCGCCGTCTACTTGTCGAAACTGGGAGCGCGGATCATTGCCTCTGGACGCAATGAAGAGCGGCTGAATGAAGTGCTTGGCCAGTTGCAGGGCGAGGGGCATTTGGGGCGGATTTTCGATCTGGCGCAGCTCGATGGAATCGTTCCATGGTTGAAGGGTCTTTGTGCCGAGATCGGCCCCCTGAACGGCATTGCCCATTGCGCCGGTGTCCAGGCCACCCGGCCGATTCAGGCCGTGAATCCTGCATTTATTACAAATGTTCTAACGCAAAACCTGGGCGCATCCTTGATGCTGGCCCAGGCCTTCCGCCTGAAGGCGTGCCACGGTACGCCAGCATCGCTCGTCTATGTATCCTCGTCAGCGGCTTTGAAGACTGCACCCGGCAACGTGGTTTACGCCTCTTCCAAGGGGGGCATTGTTTCGGCTGTCAAAGGACTGGGTGTCGAATTGGTGCGCGATGGCGTGCGGGTCAACGCCGTGGCCCCGGCCATGGTCGACACGCCGATGTCGGACCAGTTCCGCACCATCCTGTCGGAAGACAATTTCAAACGCGTGGTCGATATGCACCCGTTGGGTCTGGGGCACCCGGATGATGTCGCCGCGGCTATCGCTTTTCTTTTGGCGGATACGTCGCGCTGGATCACCGGCTCGATCCTGTCCGTGGACGGAGGGTTCCTGGCATGAGC
>CAYULN010000258.1:0-21464 GCA_964445605.1 uncultured Caulobacteraceae bacterium
CAGCTCTCCCGACGTCGGTTTCAGCCAGTCGATCAACCCGTAAAAGGGCTGCGAACATGGCTGCATCTACTGTTTTGCGCGACCGAGCCACGCTTACCTCGACCTGTCGCCGGGTCTCGATTTCGAGACGCGCATCTTCCGCAAGCCTGACGCCGCCAGGCTGTTGCGCGCCGAACTGTCTGACCGGCGCTACAAACCGGCGGGCATCGTCCTCGGCATCAATACCGACGCCTACCAGCCGACCGAACGCAGCGAAAGGATCACACGCAGCCTGTTGGAGGTGCTGTACGAATTCCGCCACCCGGTCAGCCTGATCACCAAGTCGGCCTTGATCCAGCGCGACCTTGATATCCTCGGGCCTATGGCGGCGCTGCGGTTGGTATCGGCAACCCTGTCGATCACTACGCTTGACCGCGAGGTCGCTCGTATCATGGAACCGCGCGCCGCCACGCCGTCGCGTCGCATCGATACCATCCGCGCCCTGCATCAGGCGGGCGTGCCGGTCGGTGTCATGGCGGCTCCAGTCATTCCCGGCCTAACCTGTCATGAGCTGGAGAAAATCCTGCAGGCCGCCGCCAATGCCGGCGCCGACCGGGCCGGTTACAATCTGGTCCGGCTCCCTTACGAAATCAAAGTCTTGTTCGAGGAATGGCTACGCGAGCATTTTCCCGACCGGGCGGAAAAGGTGCTCAACCGCATCCGAGAATGCCGCAGCGGCCGGCTGAACGACCCCAATTTCGGCACACGCATGTCGGGCACGGGCAAATATGCCGAGATGATCGAGCAACGCTTCCGCCTGGCGGTGAAGAAGTACAACCTCAACCGGCCCCGCACCGGCGCCGACTTCAGCCAGTTCCGCGGCGGCGATCCACAGATGTCGTTGTTCTAGCTAAGGCGCCAGCCTTTGGCTTTGAGCCAGGCCCGCATTCGCTTCTCGTCCCAGCTTTCACTGCCATCTATTTTCATGACAGCATGACCATCGGGCCGCAAAACATATAACGGATAATTGCAACCACCCGCCTCCGCACAAGTATGCTCGGTCGCTAGAATATCGCCTTGGTACGGGCCGCTGCGCAAAACACCAACCATTTCTCCGGGAAAAGCATACTTATGTTTTCCGGTTGCCGTTTCAACACGCTGAATAAGGCCGCCATCGCCGCCGAAGAATCCACTGACATATATGTATCGCCCGTCCGAGGAAAAAGCCGGGTTGTCCAACGACAGCCACATCTCTCCGTCGCCTCGTCCATTGAAAATAGACGGTAGCAGATGATGCACAGCGCCCGACCGACAGTCACCGGTCCATAATGCACCCGCTTGACCATCCGGTGTATCCTGGCTCAGCTCTTGATGGATAAACGCCACCGTGTGCCCGTCCGGCGAAAGCGTGACCTCTCCGTTCTTGCCATCCGTCGTCAGGACCCTGCGGACCTTGTCGCCATGGCAAAGCACATTGCCATGGACGATAGAAACCGTGGTTGCGGCTTGAGATGATCCGGCCAGCATCAGTCCTGTCAGAACAATGATCCTAAGCATTAGCCCCCTTGCCCGGCTCAAAAACGTCTGACCGATCACGATACCTCGGCGGGCGCCTTGTGGTACTGCGTCACGCGCTCAACCTCTTCGCGCGACCCCAGGATGACGCCGACGCGCTGATGCAAGGCTTCCGGCTGGATATCGAGGATGCGCGTCCGGCCGTCCGTCGCCGCGCCGCCCGCCTGTTCGATCAGCAGGGCAATCGGATTGGCTTCGTACATCAGGCGCAATTTGCCGATGCCCTTGCGGCTGTCGACCGGGTACATGAAGATGCCGCCGCGCGTGATGATGCGGTGGACGTCGCCGACCATCGAGGCCAGCCAGCGCATGTTGAAGTCGGCGCCGCGCGGACCGGTCTTGCCGGCCAGGCATTCCTCGACATAGCGACGAACCGGCAGCTCCCAATGGCGCATGTTCGACATGTTGATGGCGAATTCGCGCGTCGTCGCCGGAATGGTCACCCGCTCGCGCGTCATTAGCCAGTCACCTGAACCAGCATCGAACGAGAAGACGAACACCCCATCGCCCAAGGTAAGGACCATGGTCGTCTGCGGGCCATAAATGGCATAACCCGCCGCCACCTGTTTAGCACCCGGCTGCAGTACGGCGCTTGCCGGCACATCACCGCCAACCGCCGGCGCCTTGAGCACCGAGAAAATCGTGCCGACCACGCCATTAACGTCGACATTGCTGGAGCCGTCGATCGGATCGAAGACCAGCAGGAACTCGCCCTTGCGGCCGCTGATCTGGTGGACGTCATCCATTTCCTCGGACACCAGGGCGGCGACGTTTCCGCCCCAGCGCGCTTCTTCCAGCATGGTGTCGTTGGCGATGACGTCGAGCTTCTTCTGCACTTCGCCCTGGACGTTTTCCTGTTCAAGCGCGCCTTGCAGATCATTGATGGCGCTCATATTGACTGTGTGGCCAATGACCGCGCAGGCGTCAGCCACGGCTTTGATCAATGCGCGCAGGTTCGCGGGCTTCGCCACTTGGGCGTCGAGAAATTGCGTCAATGACTGCATGAAATCCTGCCGGTTCAAAAAGGGTTGGGCGCGGCGGTCACCACGCCTTGAAATGCTTGCTCAGTTTAAGGCCCTGGCGCTGATAATTCGAGCCCATTTCACCGTAAAGTTTGAGCGGCCGTTCGGTCAGGGGTTCATAGACCAGCCGCGCCACCGTCTGGCCGTCCTCGAGCAGGAACGGCGTCTCATGGCAACGCACCTCCAGTACGCCTTTCGAGCCGAGCGCGTCGGCTTCCTTGGTGCCGAACCCAGGATCGAAGAAACCGGCATAGTGGACGCGGAACTCGCCGACGCTCGGGTCGATCGGCAGCATTTCGGCGGCTTCCAGTACTGGGATTTCGACATTGGCCTTGGACGCCAGGATGTAGAACTCGCCCGGATCGAGCAGCAGCTGACCGCCGTTCTGATAGAGCGGTTCCCAATATTTCTTCGGGTCATGGCCGTCGATATTGTCGAGGTCGATAATCCCGGCATGGCGGCGGGCGCGGAAACCCACGAGTTCCCCGGTCAGGTCGACGCCACAGTCGAAGGTGTAGAGCTTGGGCGAAATGCCGCGCTTCAGGCGCAGTTGGTTCAGACGCGTACCGGTGCGTGCCAAAACGGAAAAGGTCTGCGGTGCGATCTCGACATAGATCGGCCCGGTATAGCCTTCGCTGATATCGTCAAACAGGTCGCCGTAGTCGGACAGCAAACGGACGAAGACATCGACCCGACCAGTCGACGATTTCGGGTTGGCGCGGGCGCTGATGCCGCGTGGCAGGGCCAGGCTTTCCTGCAGTTCGGCGATGTAGACACAGCCGGATTCGAACACCGCGCCCCGCGTCAGATCCATTTCATGCATCACCACGTCAGGCAGGCGGTCGCACACCTTGCGGCCGCGCGGCAGATAAGACGCCCGCACTCGCCAGGCCCGCGTCCCCAAGCGCAGATCGATGCTGGCCGGCTGAATCTGGTCGTGATCGAGGGGGTTCTGGCTGCGAACCACCCCTTCGTCCACCAGTTCCGCCAGGCTTTGCAGCGGCAGGATGCCGTTTTTCAGTTCCGGCCGCATCAGGGGGGTGACGGTCATGCGTGGCTTGTCTAATTTCGTGAACGGGGGGACTATTTAAGAGAGGTTTTCGGCGGCAGCAAGTGATAAAGACCTGTCATGATCTATAGTCACACCAGTCACGGCGTCACGGTCGAAGTCGAGGTCGAATACCTGCCGCAGGACGTGCATGACTACGGTCCGGATCAGTATGCCTGGGCCTATCACATCACCATGCGCAATTCTTCAGACGAGGTGGTGCAGTTGCGCAGCCGGCATTGGACGATCACCGATGGGTTCGGCCGAATGCACAAGGTCAATGGCGAGGGCGTGGTGGGCCAGAAACCGCGCCTGCGGCCGGGGGAGATTTATGAATACAGCTCCGGCTGCCCTTTGCCGACGTCGTCGGGATCGATGAGCGGGCATTATATCTTCGTGCGCGAGGATGGAGCGCCTTTGAAGGTGATTATTCCGGCGTTTTCGTTGGATATGCCGGACGCCGGTCGCGTACTGAATTAATGTATCGGGGTGTGGGGGCTGAGTCCCACACCCCGATACATTTCTACAGATACCGCCGCAAACTCCGCGACAATTCCGCTCCAGTATCGCGCTTCTTCTTCTGCGACGGCTGATAAGCCACCCGCGCATGTTCCACGCAGTAGGGCGTGCCGTCGTCTGCCCGGCGGCCGCAGAACGAAAACGTGTCCGACGATGGATCGCCGATCGGCCACTTGCACATCTTGGCGCCAAGCGTCAGCACCGTCGCCGTGCCCGGTTCCTCGACATAGGGCACGACCGGCTGGCTGATCACCGGCCGCGGCATCAGCGGCTCCGACCGGCGCAACACCGGCGCATGATGGCCCGAAGAGCCTGACGAATGATGTGTGGACGCCGGACGCGGCGGGCGGGCCGGTTTGTACAACGGGCGGCTGGGCTGCGACGGTGCCGCGCGACCCGACAGGCCCAGACGGTGCACCTTGCCGATCACAGCGTTGCGCGTGACCCCACCCAACGCCTTCGCGATCTGACTGGCGGAATGGCCTTCTTGCCAAAGCTTCTTCAGGGTTTCGACCCGTTCGTCTGTCCAGCTCATGACATTTACTCTCCCTAAAATCCATATCACTTGCAGTCCGCAAGCAATTGGACCACAACATATAGACGTGCCCACCGGGATTAACTCCCAGCCTATCTAGGTATGGTAAACGAAAAGTTGACGGACGCAATATATAGCGTGCCGTGGATCACATACTGTCCACATATATCTATATCTAGTATTTCATCATTCCACATATGTGGATAAATAAAAAGGGCGAATTCCTTTCGGAATCACCCTCTTAACTTGCTGAAATCAATACAGATAACGTCCCAAATACCTGTTGGAGGCACAGCCTGACCAGCATCACCAGGCCGGCGCGCAATCATCCGTACGGAAACTTTTATCCCCCCGCAACCTAGTCCGGCGCCATGGCCTCAGCCACCATGCGCAGGGCATTCAACTGCCTTGTCTTCAATGGCGTCATCGCTTCAAACAAACGCGTATGCCTTAAATATAGCTCCTCGACAGGTTGCGGCCAGGGCGAACCCGCTGCCGGTTCGTCAGCCAGCCAGTCGGCTTCCGGCAGGATGGCGCTGGGGGCAACATGCAAGGCGCGGGCGATGTCCATCAGGCGTGAGCAACTGATCCGGTTGGCGCCACGCTCATATTTCTGCACCTGCTGGAAGGTCAGGCCGATCCGTGCCGCCAGCCATTCTTGCGTCAATCCGCGCGCCCGCCGGATGCGACGCATATTGATGCCCGCCGCCACATCGACAGGATGAAAGCTCAAAACCCGTTCGGTCATGCGTAAAAAATCCTTTCCGGCTCATCCGGCACGGGTTGATTTATGCGCACACGCAGAGGTGGCGTCAACAATTTATTCCATTTTGGAGTAAGTTTTATTCCAAAATGTTTTCAAATCAGCCCAAACCGTCCCCGCGCAAGCTGATCGGATAGACTCCCTCGATTTCACTCAGCGGATAGAGCTCCTCGCGCTCGATATAGGCCGCCCGACCATCCACCGTCGCCTGTTCAAGCGAGACGCAAACCACATGCGAAGGTGTGGTTCGCACATAGCGACGGATCAGAAAACGACCATCGCGGCGCTTGATCACCGCCCCCAGATTGCGGCGCGGCGGCGTGGTCAGGCTGTAGACGACAAAGCCGCCGGGATCGGCATAGGGGCTCATCTCCTCGGTCGCCACCTGGAGAATGCGCGCGCCCTGATCAAGCAAGGGCTTTATATCGAAGGTCTTGGCGCCGGAAATCTGCGGCGCGTCATCCTCGAACACGCCAAACCCGCCTTCCCCCATCTTCACGCTGCCCTCAACCGGCAGGGAGAACGACGCCATGGCGAAGGTCGAAACCGCCGGCGCGGTTTTCTGTCCGGAATCGACCGCCGCCCGGGCCGCCTCCAGAGCACTTAGGGTCTGCCCCAAGGCCCAGACGCATTTCTCCTGATTGAGAAGGCTAAGGAAAGCCAGGCTCTTTCCGCTTTCGTACTTGCCCCAGGCGGCCTGGGAAATGCCAGCGGCTTCGGCAGCTTCCGCCTGGCTCATACCGGCCTGGACGCGCAGCCGCTTCAGAGCCAGGCCATAGCTGGCCGCCTTGGATTGCCCATCAGACGAATCGGTGGGGGAATTGCTTTTCATAGTGCGACTATGCCGCGCCCGGGCGCACCACCATACCTCCGCCATGGAATAAAATAGCCGCCCATCCGCACCATATTATTCCAAAATGGAATGAACGGAAAGCTTGCCCCCGCCCGGCGACGCCGGGTAAACCCGGGCCATGAAAGACTATGCCGCCGAGCTTGACCATCTGCGCGCCCAGGGACGATACCGGGCTTTGCGCCTGCCCGGTGGGGTCGACCTGTCCTCCAACGACTATCTCGGCCTTTCGCAACATCCGGCTCTGCGCCGCGCCGCCATCGAGGCGCTGGACAGCGGTATCGAGATCGGCGCCGCCGGATCGCGGTTGCTGCGCGGTCACCGCGACGCCCATGCCGAGCTGGAAGCCTTCGCCGCCACCTATTTCAACGTGCCCGGGACCTTGTTCTTCGCCAACGGCTTCCAGGCCAATTATGCCCTGATCACCACGCTGATCGGCCGACATGATGTCGCCATCTTTGACGCCCTGTGCCATGCTTCAATGCGCGACGGCCTGCATGCCAATCACGGCGACACGGTCAAGGTTCGCCACAACGACCTCAACGCCTTCGAAGCCGCGCTGAAAAAGCCGCGCAACACCAGCGCACAAGCCTTTGTCCTGGTCGAGTCCGTCTACAGCATGGACGGCGATGTAGCGCCTGTCGCCGAACTGCTTGCCTTATGCGAAACCCATGACGCCATCCTGATCGTCGACGAAGCCCACGCCACCGGCGTTTTCGGCCCGAACGGCAAGGGCGTGACCGAAGGCTTGCCCCACGATCGGCTGATCAGCCTCCACACTTGCGGCAAGGCGCTGGGGGTGGCCGGTGCGCTGGTCTGCGCCCGCGCGGATATCATCGACTACCTGGTCAACGCCGCCCGGTCGTTCATCTATTCGACCGCGCCCATGCCTCTGCAAGCCCTGTTGGTGCAAAAGGCGCTCGAACTGGTCCGGGTCGAACCGAACCGGCGCGAGCGGCTGAAGGCGTTGCAGACCTTCACCGCCACCCGATTGCAAAATCTCGATATCCGAAGCCAGATCGTGCCGATCGTCATCGGCGACGACGCCCGCGCCGTCGAAATCGCCCAGACCCTGCAAGACCAGGGCTTCGATATCCGCGCCATCCGCCCACCGACCGTGCTGGCCGGTACCGCCCGCCTGCGCCTGTCGCTCAATGCCAACCTAACGGAGGCCGATATCGCCGCCTTCGCCGCCGCTCTTTCCCCGTTGTTACCATGACCAAGACCTTCATCATCACCGGCACCGACACCGGCATCGGCAAGACCACGGCCGCCGCCATGCTCACCCTGGCGCTCGACGCCGACTACTGGAAGCCGATCCAGTCCGGTACCACCGACGGCACCGACCGCGCCACTGTGCAAAAGCTGACCGGCCTGCCGGACGATCGCTTCAAGCCTGAAGCCTATGTCCTGAGCCAGCCCCTGTCGCCGCACCGTGCTGCCGAACTTGACGGGCTCGAAATCGACTTCATGCAGTTGCATCAGCCGGAAACCGAACGGATGCTGATCATCGAAGGCGCTGGCGGGCTACTGGTGCCGATCACCCGCCACGTGCTTCAGGCCGATCTGTTCGCCGCCTGGGCGGCGCCTGTGATCCTGTGCTGCCGCACCGGACTGGGCACCATCAGTCATACCCTGCTGTCGTGCGAAGCCATCCGGCGGCGTGGCATCGCGCTGCATGGCCTGCTGTTCATCGGCGACGACAATCCCGACAATATCCGCACCATCACCGAAATGTCCGACGCACCGCTGCTCGGCCGCCTGCCTTGGCTTGAACAACTGGATCGAGAAAGCCTGAAAACAGCCTTCGCCAGCCATTTCCGGCTTGAGGACTTCTGATGACGGCGGTCTGGCATCCGTTCACCCAGCACGCCCTGATGCCGGAGCAGGTGTTCATCGACCGGGCCGAAGGCGCCTACCTGTACACCCGCGATGGCAAGCCGATCCTCGACGCCATCTCGTCGTGGTGGGTCAATATCCACGGCCACAACCACCCCCGTATCGTCGCCGCCGTCCAGGCCCAGGCCGCCCGCCTCGACCAGGTCATCTTCGCCGGCTTTACCCATGCGCCAGCCGAGGAAGTGGCGGCGCGCTTGATCGACCTGACCGGGCCTGACCTGACGCGTGTGTTCTTCTCCGACAGCGGCTCGACCGCCGTCGAGGTCGGGCTGAAGATGGCGCTCGGCTATTGGGAGCACACGAAGGGTCAAAGGGGGGGCAAACCACGCACCGGCATCGTCGCCATGGAACACGCCTATCATGGCGACACGTTTGGCGGCATGTCGGTCGGCGGCCGAAGCGTGTTCAACGCGCCTTACGAACCCCTGTTGTTCAACGTCCACCGCCTGCCGTTTCCGACCAAGGGCAGCGAACATCTGACGCTCGAAATCTTTGAAACTCTGCTGAAGACCGGCGCCGTTGCCGCTCTGATCGTCGAACCGCTGGTGCTCGGCGCCGGCGGCATGCTGATGTACGGCTCAGACGTTTTGCGCGGGCTGCATGACCTTTGCCGCCGCCACGGCGCATTGTTCATCGCCGACGAGGTCATGACCGGCTGGGGCCGCACCGGCACGCGCTGGGCCTGCGACCAGGCCGGCATTACGCCGGATATTCTCTGCACCTCCAAAGGCCTGACCGGCGGCTATCTGCCGCTGGCCGCTACCCTGGCGACCGAAGAGATTTACCAGGCCTTCTACAGCACCGACCGCGCCAAGACCTTCTGGCATTCGTCGTCCTTCACCGGCAATCCGCTGGCCTGCGCCGCCGCCAATGCCGCGTTGCAGATCTGGCAGGACGAACCCGTCGCCGAACGCATGGCCGCCGTTCATGCCGCCGAGGCCAAGGCACTCGCCTACCTGGCCAAACGCCCGGATGTAGCCAATCCCCGCCACACCGGCACCATCGCCGCCTTCGACATCAGGGTCGACGACCCCGGCTACCTGTCCGGTATTGGTCCGAAACTGTACAGATTCTTCCTCAATCACGGCGTGTTGTTGCGTCCGCTGGGGGAAACGATCTATATGCTGCCTCCTTACTGTACACCGCCTGAGGCCCTGGATGAGCTTGTCCGAACGATTGACCGCGCCCTCGATGCTGTCCGCGATGGGACGCTTGAATGAGGACCAGGAAGCGCCGTTCCGTGCCTTCTTGAAGGCCGTCATCGCCGATCCGGCCGACCATGTGCGTTTCCTGAACCTGTTGTCGCTGCTCGAACATACCGGCAGCCGCAAAATCATGCTCTCCCAGATGAAGGGCATCCTGACCCAGGACATTCTCAAGCACCTGGCCGAGGAAACCCGCCACGCCTTCTTCTTCAAGCGCGAGGCCGAGAAACTGGCCGGCCGCCCCCTTGAAGGCTATCGCGACGACACCCTGACCGCCGGGCCAGGCCAGCTCTATTTCGGTCGTCTGGATGCGGGCCTGACCCGCGACTTCCCGGAAAAAAGCCATGCCGAAATCGGCTATCTCTGGGTGTCGCTGGTGGTCGAACTGCGCGCCCTGTGGGTCTACCGCATGTACCAGCAGGAACTGCTGGCCGCGCAATATCCATTGCCGCTGAAGGGCATCATCGCCGAGGAAGACCGCCACCTCGAAGACATGGTGGTACGCCTGGATGAACTGGGCTTCGACTCCGACGCGACGCTACCCGGCGCCATTGCGCTGGAAAAGGACCTGTTCGAGAGACTGCTCGGCCATATGCGGGCCGGGATCGGCAGCGCTGTTACCGCCTAATGACTCCAAAGCGTCTACGCTTTGGCAAGGGCGACCGCCCGCCCGAGCCTTTGCGAGGAGCCTCGCGGCGTTTGAGCGGCAAAAAAACCGCTTAAGCTGCCTCTAAAAGCATCGCACATAGGCCTGTCAGGTCTTCGGCGTCGAACGGCTTTTTGATCTGGGCGTCGGCGCCGATGCGGCGCGTCATGTTGAGCGCGTCGGTGTCGCTGACCTTGTCCTCGATACCGCCGGACATGGAAATCACCTTGACCTTCGGCCAGGTCGTCTTGATCGTCCGCATGCCCTGGAAACCACCCATGCCCGGCATGAACACATCGCAAAGCACCAGATCGACGTGGGCGATGTCGACGTTCTCGAATGCCTGTTCCATCGAATCCGCCAGCGACACCCGATACCCGCCGCCCTCCAGCGCCCTCTGTGTGATATGGCGGACGGTTTGGCTGTCGTCGATAACCAGGACGTGCTTGCGCCGCGAACCATTGACCACGTCAGGGTAAGCCGAGGCGAAGATGTCCTTCAGCAAGGCTTCGTTGAACGGCTTTTTCAGCACATAGTCGGCACCGGTCTTGCGCGCCGCCGCCAAGGTTTCCTCCACTGCCTGGCGACCCGAACCCGCCGTCATCAGCACGATCGGCACCGACTTGGCCAGCTTCCGGAACTGCGGCATGTGCAGGATGGTATTGTGCTGACCGACAAAGACATCGAGAAACAAAGCATGGGCCCGCATCTGGCTGAGCGAGTCCATGGCATCGCGGATGGTTTCGCAGTGAAAGACCGACCACCCCTGCGCCTCGATCATTTTGCCGATGATCTGGGCCTGGGTCCGGCTGTCCTCAAGAATAAGCGCGGTCGTTTCCATGAAATCTGTAAAAAAAGTAAAATTCTTTTTTAGGAAACTCTGTAGGCGACAGATTTTAATTTTAGGTTGATAAAGAAACAGGCAACCTTTCTTTTTTAAGGTAATAAAATACTTTTTAGAGACCAAGCTGTTGTCCGGTGCGGCGGAGAAAAATCAGCCTATACTTGCATATCCTACCTTGTCTTCGCAGCAAACTTTCCCAGCCGCACGTGTTGGCGCCGCGCCGAATATGGCACAGGTGCGGCTTAGGTGGGTATAGCTCAATGGTAGAACAGCCGCTTCCCAAGCTAGAAGTTTATTCGCAAATTCAGATGCTTGCCGGGTCACTGGCCTAAAAACCCGCCTATTTGCATCAATAACTTAGGAGCGGAAGGGAAACCTTCTCGCGGCCGATCTGCGGCCATTTTACCGGTCGGACGGTCGCACTATCTACTGTCACACGCTTCTTAAGAAATCCTCGGCCGCACCATGCAGAAATCCACCCCATTTGATGTTGTTCAGGCGAGTGATGGCGGCGGCCCTCAGCCTCGTATTTGAGACGTGGCATCACCCCACAATAAGAGACGCGGATTGCCGGCCTTCCTTATTTTGGCATGTTCTGAGCACTAAAGATGGAATCGGCCTTGGCCTTTTCTGTAGGCGACAGCCGGGCGCTGAGTTCGACAGCCGCTGCGTTACCCTTCTCAAGGCCACTTGCGCCGGCTAGCTTGAACCAGACATAGGCCAGCGCCAGGTCTTTTGGCCCACCCTCACCATTCGTCAGCATGACCGCCAGGTTGAACATGGCGTCGGCATTACCCTGTTTGGCGCTCTCCTCGAAGAAGCGGCGCGCGGCGACCGGATCCTGAGCAACGGTGTCGCCCGTGTAAAACGACATGCCGAGGGCATATTCGGCGTCCGGTTGCCCCTTTAGTGCGGCTTCTTTGTAGTACAGGATGGCCTTTTGCGGGTCAGCCGCCACGCCGCCTTCACCGAGATCATACATGCGGCCACAGGCGTACAGTGCATTGGCATTGCCCTGCTTGGCGGCCAGGACGAGGTAGGCGGCCGCCATGTTCTGGTCTTGTGCAACCCCATCAGCGCCGTTGTAGTAGATAACACCAAGTTCGTATTGCGAGGTCGCATAGCCGACTGCAGCAGCCTTCTTGAAATAGGTCACGGCCTTCGGAAAGCTACGCTCTCCGCCGTAGCCGTATTCAAAGGCCTGACCGACCGTGTGTGTTCCAGGAATGAAACCGAAGAAGTCCGCCTTCATGTACCATTGCCGGGCTTGCTTCGGGTCGCGCGGCACGCCCATGCCGGCGAGATAGATCTTGCCGAGCAGCATGGCGGCGTCGGAGCGGGGCGTGGCGTAGTTCGGGTCGGCCGGATCGAAGCCCTGCTGCTGGCCGGGACTGAACCTGGCATCGGTAACCTTGCGCAACCAGACGATCGCCTGCTGCGGATCGCGCTTCGTGCCGAGGCCGAGCAGGTACATCTTGCCGACCATAAGCGCTGCCTCGTCGTAGCTCAGCTTGCTGTAGGCGGCTTGGAAGAGGCCAAAAGCCTTGGGGTAGTCGCGGGCGTCGAAGGCGGCGAAGGCGTCCTTCAACGAATGATCTGTCCGGGCGATATAGTTGCGGCCGGCCGCAAAAGCGCGGTCGGAGGGATCGCAGGCGGAGGCGGCGCTCCCGACAGAAGCGGCGCTGTCTGCATCGCCTGTCATGCCACGCTCCCCAGCGGTGGTTTGTGATGCGTTGGGTCCCAGTGGGCTGGTGTCCCTGAAGGTGTTACCAGCCGTGTTCGGGTCGTTCGGATCGGTGCCGGGCGCCTGATTGGTCGCCGGATCCATGCCGAAATCCTGCATGTAGCCGGTGGTAATGTCGTCGTTCTGCGGATCATAAGCGTTCATGAACCCGCAGGAGGCGGCGCTGTTCGTGCTGATCTGCGTGCGCGATGTCTCACTGACCGAACGCTTCCTGGCAAAGATGGTAATGGTTTGCTCGGGTTCTGCGGTGGAAGTTTGCGCGGGTGGGGTGGTCTGGGCCGATGTTGTCGCCGGAGAGACGGTGCAGGCGAGTGTTACCACCCCGAGGGCCGCGCCGATCGTCTTGTGCATTTTTCTTTTGAACATTTTTTCCCCCAAGCGCGTCTAAGTTCGAACCAGCGGTCGTATGGTCGCGACTTTATGTCGTCGATAGACATCGATAACTAGAAATTTCAGCGGATAGCGTTTTTTATACAGACTTTTGAATTTGAAATCTATACCAACAGGCCGCGCAAAATCAATAATGTTATAGCAGTTGTTGGGATAAAGTTGTAAGACCTATTCTGCGAAACTGCTTAATCATGCTCGAAAAATATCGCGAGAACGTGCACACCCATGCGATGCCTCCCAAATGCGGATCCGCGCGGACGCCCCAAACATATTTTCACAACGCGGATATAAAATTCAATTTAAGGGCGCGTCGGTGAGTAGGCTTAAAAAATAAGAATCTGGACTCGGCCATCGGCAGGCCTCCCGCCGGGTCATACACGTAAAAGTGGTTCCCGAGGCGGCCAAGCTGTGCGGCGCGGAACGTGTGACTTAATTGTACCATCATCCGGACAAGCGCCTGAAAACGGTAAAATGATGGCCTGACTACGTGTGATCGGTCTTGACCAGATTATTGCAATTCTGACAATATCCACACAATTGGTCAATCCAATGCCGCGAGGCTCATGAACTGTTTTCATGCTAATGAGGGCAGCATGGCGGAGCTGTGTCTGAATTGATTGAGATAAAAATAAGCGCCAGCCGAGTCTTCTAGCAAGCTTTGGCGCATTGGGCCAGGAAATGGGGTGTTTTATCGCCCCGGGAGAATGTAATGAAAAAAAGTATCCTTAAAAACTCGACGTATTTTTACTTGTGCGGCGCGGCATTGACGGCTGTGATGCTGTCGGGAGTTCCAGCCTTGGCGCAAGGGACATCGGGCACGGCGCCGGATACGGCCGACCAGGCGACCGTTAAAAACGGCGACAGCACCGTGATTATCGTCACGGGCAGCCGCACTTCGCAGCGGTCTTCGATTGATCGCAAGAAGAACGCCAAGACAGCTACGGATTCCATCGTTGCCGAAGATATCGGCTCCTTCCCGGACAAAAATATAGCTGAAGCCATTTCGCGCATCGCCGGCATCCAGCTTAACCGGGACTCCTTCGGCGAAGGCAACGACGTTCAGGTTCGCGGCGAAGGTCCCGACACGACGCGCGTCGAAATTGACGGCATGGGGCAACTCAGTACACGTGGCAATCTGGGGGCGGGCGGCGATACCGTTCGAGGCGGCGACTTCCGTGAACTGCCGTCGGACCTGGTCAAGAGCGTCGACGTCGTAAAGGGTTCGCTGCCCTCCAACACGGAAGGCTCGCTCGGCGGTTCGATCAAGATCAACACCCGCACCGGCCTCGACTTCAAGAAACCCTATTTCTCCTTCCGGTATGACCAGACCGAGAATACGATCGGCAAGAAATGGACGCCGGAGTGGAACCTGATCGCGTCGCATAAGTTCTTCGGCAATCGCCTGGGCGTCCTGACCAATATCACCTACTCCGAAATCCAGAACAATACGGACCAGGAGCAGCCGGCCACCAGCGGCACCGCAGGCTACTTCCGCAACGTCGATCTGGATCAGTCGCCGAACAAGACCTTCAGCTATGAAAATTCACCGGTGGATCCCAGCCAGACTGCAGGCAATTTCCGCATCCTCAGCCCGACGACGGGCGCCGTGCTCTACAGCTCGCTGTCGCCGGTCGACATCGTCAAGAAGTCCGGTGCGGCCAAGACCAAGGCCGATTGTCTGGCCGCCTTCCCAGCGCTGACCGTGGCGCAATTGACAGCCATTCCCGCTGGTAACAACGTCCTCGGCACCGTGGCCACAGCCAACGTCTCGCAGACCAACAACCGCAACGCGGCGCAGAACGAACAGGCCAACGCGCTGGCGACCTGCCTTAATCAATGGAACGATTATACGCCGTCGCTCATTCGTGTCGTCACGCAGGAAAGCAATGAGCGTCGCCTGGCGGCCGATCTGCGCTTTGACTACAAGGTCAACAATGACCTGACGGTCTATCTTAAGACCAGCATTGCCGACGTCACCCGCCGGAACGACCAGTTCACGATCAACTATGGCAATGCCGCTTTCAACACGGCCGGCACGTTCCAGTGGAACGTCAACGGCACGCTGATGAACAGCCTGCCGTCGTCCATGACCAGTGGCACTGGCATTGTTGTTCAGGCGCTGATTCCGCGCGTTCCCAATGCGGGTTACGTGGCTTACGACAACGGCGTCGGGGGTTCGGTGATCGCCGACATCGCCAATCCCGTCGTCGATGCCAGCCACCACGCCACATCCTTTACTCTAACCGACGGTAGCTTCGGTACCACCACGACCAACACCAGGACCGTGAACCGGAGTTGGTACGCTCAGGCGGGCGGCACATACAACCACGGCCCGGTCAAGCTGGACTTCATGATGAGCACTTCCGGCGCGACGGCGCAATCGGAAGGGACCGGCATCGGCTTCAGCTTCAACGTCGGGCAGGAGAAACTGCACGTTACGCCAACAGGCCTGTGGAGCTATGACCTGCCGGCCGGCCTCGACCTGTACAACGCCAACAACTATTACCCGGTCAATGCGCCGACGGCTGCGCTTGCCGCCTCAGCGGCCTCGGCCTATCGGGCCGCCGCGCCAGCCTATTCCGTCACTCAACAAGCCTCGTTCGGTGACACCTTGTCGCTTACCTATCGTCCAAGCATGGGAGACGATCGTGAAACCCAGGTGAAATACGACCTGACCTATAATTTCACCGACAAGATGCCGTTCTTCACCGACGTGCAAATCGGCATGCAAGCGCGCAACCACGTCGGCAACGGCTGGGGCGGTGGCGGCTACGAATTCAAGAGCGGCACCGGAGTCATTGGGGCGGCAGGCTATGTCGCACCGGTGGTGCTGCAATCCAACAACAGCACGATCGTCGTCCGCGACTGTCTGCCGCCGACGACCGTGCAGACGGGCAATCAGTCGTGTAACTACGGCTATGCCGATGGAGCGATCAGCGTCAACGGCGACCCGATCTTCAGCCTCAACGGCGGGGCTTCGTCGGGCGCTGTCAATCCGCGTGGTGGAGTCATGACCATGACACCGACCGACTTGCGGTCGATGATCGCCAGCGCGCTTTACGAACGCAAGACGGACTTCCTCGGCGACCTGCCCAACAAGGGCAACATAACCCTGCGGTACCCATATATCGACGTCGACAAGGTGCTTGAGAAGGTCCCGCATCCGGCTTTCACCCTCGACTGCGAAAAATCCTGCTTGGCTAACGACGGTAACGTCTATGAGCAGCCGCATTCCGCCTATCGCGAAAACACACAGGCCTTTTATTACATGGTCGAGTTCGAACAGCATCTGCCGTTCGATATGACCTTCAACGGCAACTTTGGTACGCGCTACGTCAAGACAATCACCAATGCGACGGGGTTCATGACCTTTTCGCACGTGGCGAAGACAGCTACCTTCGACCCGGCGCATCCGGACGCCGCCGGTGGTACGCTCACAACCACGGTCAAGCTGAATACCGTGCTCGACAACGTGACCGAGGATTGGACGCCGAGCTATAATCTCAATCTGTGGGTTATCCCAGGCAAGGTGGTCGCCCGCTACTATTCCGGCCACGTCATTGCCCGACCCAGTGTCCGGCAATTGCTGCCCTCGGGAAGCTGTACCATTTCGGACGTGACGCTGAGCGTCGACGACGGCACGGGCGAACTTGATCAATTCTGCACCGGTCGCGTCGGTAACCCGGGGCTGCAGCCGTACAAGGCGATCAATCATAATGAGTCGGTCGAATGGTACGTCAATAAGGACACCATGTTCTCGCTGTCGTACTACTACAACAACATCTACATCGGCGCGCCGCGCAACTCGCAGGCGGACGCGGCGAACTCGAAGCTGTTCGCAGGAACGGGTTTCGTCGACCCAGTGACCGGCGTTCCGCTGTCTGATACGCAGTTCAGCTATCCGACCTACGAGAACGGGCCGGGCGGCATCAAACGTGGCGTCGAGTTCTCAACCAAGCTGGCCTTCAGCTACCTACCGTGGCTGCTGAAATACACCGGCACCGACTTCAACTATTCGCAGCTGGCTGCGAAGAATACCGAGGTCGCCCGAGATCTGATCACCGGTCAGTTCCTGCCGCCACAGAACCAGGCTTCTTATTTCGAGAACTGGTCGATCTGGTATGACGACGGCCGTTTCAACGCCCGCATTGCCTATCAGGGACGCGGCGAGTCCTTAAAATTAATCTCGTCCAAAGGCTCGAACGTCATCAAAAAATTCCCGACGGCGTTCGCCCAATCATCGGGCCAGACCATCCGCACTCCTTACAATCCGGGCGGAACGGTCTATGCGTCCAAACAGCAGTTCGTCGACCTCAAGCTGAACTACAAAATCAACCAGTCGGTCGAACTATTCTTCGACGGCCGCAACGTCCTGCACCGCTACAATACGCTAAGTTTCCAGCCGTATCTCGGGTTCTCGGACGGCACGCCGGCCGTGCTCAACTATGCCTATGGCGGCAGCCGGATGACGGTGGGCTTCACGGTTCGGCACTAAGACGTTCAAACCTACGCCTTCAGCCTCCTGGTGAAAGGCATAACCTGTCGCCGCTCATATTAATGAGCGGCGACTTTTTTTGCGCCGAATGCTCAGTGCAGAATCAGAACGTCATCCTGAGGCTCATGCCGACGGCATTCGAATGCAGTTTCGCGCTTTGATCCGCAGTGTAGCTGAAGCGCATCGACATGCGGCTATCCGCCTTGGTCACATCGAAATTGACGCCGACATGGTTGCTGGACTTGCCGACCGGCATGCCGACCAGGGCCGGGTCGGCCGCCGGATTGGCGCCGATCAGCCGATAGGGCATGACGATGCGGGAAACGTCGCGGTAGGTGCGGCCGGCGTCGATCTCCAGCCTGGCCCTGTAATCGGCGCCGGGCGCGGACACGTAGCCCAACGCCAACTCCGGCCCAGCGCTGGCGATCACCTGATGGCGCGCGACACCGGCAATGCCGATTCCTTCTAGGCCCTGCTCCGTGAAGGCATACTGGCGCAAGGCGATGGCCGATAGGTTAAGCATCGGTCGGGCGTAAAGCCGCTTGTACTGGAAGGTCTTCCCCGCTTTCAGCGCGGCATTCAGGTACATCGATTGCGGATGCGACGTTCCGATCAGGGGGCCAAACACGTCCACCGCCCGCTTGGTGTCGAGCGTTTGCCAGCCCGAGGTCAGGGACAAGGCCAAATCGCCGCCGTTTGCCAGCGTGCGGCGCAGACCAAGGCCGAGATTGAGGTTCTGGCCGTCGGAGCGTGCCCGACCGTTGTCAGCCGCCAGGCCATTGATACGGTCGTAACCGACGGCGAGGGTCACCGACCAACGGTCGTTGAGCGGCCGCTCGAAGCCGGTGCTCAAGGATTGGCCCTGACCGGACGCGCGGTTGTTTTCCCCGTCGGGGGTACGGCTCAGCGAATTGCCGTCGATGTGGCCCCAGACACAGGAACGGTCACCCGGGACAGCCGGCGTCGCGCAGCCGGACATATCCCGCCCGAACCGCTCCGCCGCCGTGTTCTGGACGATCAGCGGCACGAGGAAGGGCTCGGCGCTCAACTCGTCCATGACGGCGGAATAGGTGGTTTCCTCGCCGGCCTTCAGGTTGCCGAGCAGGGCCGCCGCCCGGCCGATGCCGTCCGATCCACCCAGGCTGATGGCGGAGTTGATATGATTGGCCAGGGATAGGCCGTTGCGGTTGAGGAAGGGCTGGGCGAAATGGGTGGTCAAAGCCAGTTGGATGCCCGAGGCGCCGGCCACGATGCGATAATCGACCGCCAGGGTGTTGTCGATCTTCAGGCCGTTGTCGACGCCGCCGCCCTTGGCGGCGAACAAGGTCACGGGATTGGTATTGCTGAGCCAGGTCAGGACCACCGTGCCGGTGCCCGCCACCTGCGCCGTGCCGGTGACGTTGACCTTGTCCGAGGCGTAAGGGCCGAAGGCGACATCGAAGGCCATGTGGCCGCCGGCGGTCTGGACGAAATTGCCGTCGAGCGCGACCGTGTTGATCACCCGCGCTCCGTAGAGCAGGTTGCTTTCAGGACTACCGGTACCGTCGAGATTGTCGAACGACACCCCGGCCGCCAGATCGATCGGCACGCGCGGCGCGGCCAGGCCCATCTGGAAGTCGCCGGCATTGGTGAAGGTGCTGCCCGCGGGCGGGGGCGATGCCGGAGCCGCCCCGTCGAACAGGTTGATCGTGTTGAAGGCGATGAAGGCCGATCCCGTGCGGTTGCTGAAGCTGTTCGCACCCGTACCCAGGTCGACATTGCCGATCACCATGCCGTCGTTCAGAACGGTCTCGTTGCCGGCGCCCGCGGCGATGGCCAGACCCGACACCGCGGACATGGAGCCCGAGGTGGTGATCATATTGGTCGTCCCGCCCTCAAGGCGCACGCCGGCGGCGTTGCCGCGGACCGTGCCCCTGGCGTTGACGGTAATGGTGTCACCGCCTAGGCCGCCCAGGCTTTGCGCCAGAACCGCCGTGCCACCGGCGCCGGTGGCGACCGCCCCGGCATTGAGATCGAGGCGGATCGTACCGCCCTTGCCATTTCCACCCGCCGTGCCGGCAAAGGTGCCGTCAACCCAGCCGCCGCCGCCACCGAGGCTCTGGGCGATGACGCCATCGGCGCCGGCGCCGGTCACCATGACGGCGCCGGTCTGGGTGAGCTGGATGGCGCCGCCGTTACCCGTGTTGGCGCTGTTGAGCGTCACGCTCGAGCCCGTGCCGGCGCCGAACACCGCGCCGCCGCCGCCGCCGATCGATTGCAGGAAGACGCCGTGGCTGCCGGCACCTTCGGTCACGGCTGCGCCCAGGTTGATGATGGTCAGGGCGCCGCCATTGCCGGACGCGCCGAGGGTGCCGCCCAGCGCGACGCTGGCCGCGCCGGTTCCGCCCAAGGTGACAACACCGCCGCCCGCCCCGACCGACTGGACGATCAGGCCGAGCGCATGATCGCCGGACGTGTCGAAGCCGCCGAGATAGGTGTTGGTGACATTGCCGCCGTTCAGGCCCGAACCGCCGGCCGCCCCGAAGGCGACTGTGACCGGTGGCGCCGGCGGCGCCAGGAACATCGGCTTGATCAGGCCCGGGTCCGGATCGGGCGCGGCTGCCGAACCGGTGGCCGAAAACGACGGATCGGAATGCTCCGTCACGCTGGCCGCGCCGCCACCGCCGCCGATCGACTGCACCATCACAGCGGTCGACATATCGCCGATTGTCTCCACCAGGCCGTCCTCGGTGCGCAGGATATTCCCGCCGGTTTCGTTGCTGCCGTTGCCGCCGCCGAAGTTAAGGTCGATGGGGCCGACCGGGGTGCCGGCTTCGGCCGTGTTGTCGATGATGGCATGGCCGCCGCCACCGCCGATCGTCTGGGCCAGCACGCCGAGGGAGTTGTCCTCGGTCGTCAGTATGTCACCGGTGCGCGTGCCGTCCAGGTCGGCGCCCGAATTGTTGACGCCGTTTTCACCGCCAAGATCCACCGAATAGGCGACCGCGACCGGCGGCACATCCGGCCCGAGCGACGCCGCCGCCGAGGTTTGTTCGGTCTTGAGATTCAGCGAGCCGCCGCCGCCGCCGAGCGACTGCATGAAGCTGCCGACGCCGTTTTTACCGCCGACGCCGTAGGTGCCGGTCGAATTGACCGTAACCTTGTTGGCGTTCATGTTCGTCAGGACGGTGCCGCCGAGGCGCGTCGCGATCTTCGGATCGGTGACGACGTCGGTCGGGGCGATGCCGAGGACATCCTTGAACATGTTCTTAAACGAGAAGCCCGGCAGGCCGACAATACCCCTGAGGTCGAAATCCAGATGTCCGCCGCCGCCATTGATGCTTTCCGCCACCACGGCCTGGGCGCCATCGCCGAGCACCGTCACATCGCCGTCCTGATTGACTGTGACCGTGCGGCCCGCTCCGCCGCCGCCGCTGCTCACCGCTCCGGCGATCAGGGACAGGGTATTGGAGACGACAAGGCTATCCAGATCGTTTGTCACCGCGATGCCGATGCCGGCATTGCCACCGCCGCCGCCAATGCTCTGGGCGACGATGCCGTGGCTTTTGGCGCCGAAGGTCAGGATGCTGCCCTTGTTGGTGACCTCGACGTCGCCGCCGTCCTCGCCGTTGCCACCCCGGCCGCCGATGGCCAGGAGCGGCGCATCCGCGGTTTTGCCCAACGCGCCCGCCGCCGCCAGCACCAGGCCGCCATTGCCGCCGCCGCCGCCGAGACTCTGCGCCAGTATGCCGTAGGCGCCGTCGCCATCGGTTTCGATGACGCCGGTATTCTCGACCGTGACCTTGCGGCCGACATTGCCGTCACCGGCCCAGCCGCCGAAATTCAACCCGACCGCGAACGAGTCCTTCGAACTGCGCAGGCCGTTCATGTTGATGATCGACGACCCGTTGCCGCCGCCGCCGCCGAGGCTTTGCGCGAAGATGCCATGCGCGCCGTCGCCCTGGGTCCAG
>CAYULN010000259.1:0-19173 GCA_964445605.1 uncultured Caulobacteraceae bacterium
CGACGCCGGTCACGGTCAGGGTGTCGTGGTCGGCGTCGGTGTCGTTGCTGCGCGGATCGAAGGTGACGGCAGTGTTGAAAGCCGTGGTCAGGCTGTCGTTATTGGCCACCGGCGCCGTGTTGGACGGCGCCGAGACGGTGATGTTGACCGTGCCGGTGGCGGTGTGGCTGTGGCCGTCGGAGATGGTGTAGGTGAAGCTGTCCGAGCCGGAATAGCCTGAGGTGGGCGTATAGGTGACCGACGTGCCGGTGAAGCCGGTGGTGCCGTGCGCGGCCGAGCCGACGGCGGTAATCGTCAGGGTGTCGCCGTCGGCGTCGGTGTCGTTGCTGCGCGGATCGAGCGTCTTGGCGGTATTGTAGGCTGTGGTCGTGCTGTCGGTATTGGCCACCGGTGCGGTGTTGCTCCCGGCGATGGCCGTCAGGCTGAACGACTCGACGTCCTGGTTGTCGCCGCCGCCGAAGGTCAGGCGGACGACCTGGACGCCGGCATTGAGATGCACGGTCACCGGCGAGCTGTTGATGTGGGTGTCCCAGTTGCCGCTGACCGGTACGGCAACAGCGCCGGAGGTGGTGTAGACCGAGCCGCTCTGCTCGAAGGTCGCGGTGACGGTGCGGCCGGTGAGCTGCTCGCCTTCCTTGGTGGTGAAACTGTAGTCTCCTGCGGTGGCGACATTGATGGTGTATTCGACCCATTCGCCGCTGTTGACCCAGCCAATGGCCGTGCCGGAAGGCGCGATATCGACGTCGATGCCGGTGCGGCTCTGGGTGCCGTTGTTGCCGGCATCGCTGTCGTGCCAGGCGACGCCTTCGCCGCCCGAATCGAAGTTCAGAGCGCTAATGGTGGTGGTGCCGGTCGAGGCGATGGCCCAGGGGGTCAGCGTGCCGTTGTAGGGCTGCTGACCGGTGGCGGCCGAGACGGTGACGCTGACCGTGCCGGTGGCGGTGTGACTGTGGCCGTCGGAGATGGTGTAGGTGAAGCTGTCAGAGCCGGAATAACCTGAAGTCGGCGTATAGGTGACCGACGTGCCGGTAAAGCTGGTGGTGCCGTGCGTAGCTGAACCGACAGCGGTAATGGTCAGAGAGTCGCCATCGACGTCGGTATCGTTGGAACGCGGGTCGATCGTCTTGGCGGTGTTGTAGGCCGTGGTGGTGGTGTCGTTGTTGGCTGACGGTGCCGAGTTGCTGCTGGCGGTCATCGTCAGGCTGAAAGTATTGAGGTCGGACCGGTTGCCGGAGAACGTCAGGCGGACGACCTGGACGCCGGCGTTCAGGGTGACGCTGACCCCGCTGCTGCTGACGTAGTGGTACCAGTCGTTGTTGTTCGGCACCTGGAAGGCGCTGGTGTTGGTGTAGACGCTGCCGTTCTGCTCGAAGGTGGCGGTGAGATAGGCGCCGTCATACTGCGTGCTGGTCGAGGTCTTGAAGGTGTAGGTGCCGGCCTGGGCGACATTGATCGTATACTCGATCCATTCGCCGGGACCGGTCCAGCCGATGGCGACATTGGTCGGTGCGATCTCGACGTCGGTATCGGCGCGCAGGGTCTGGCTGCCGTTGTCCAGGCCCGGATTGTCGTGCCAGGAGACGCCTTCGCCGCCGGAGTCGAAATTGATCGCATCGACGGTCGTCGTGCCGGACGAAGCAATGGCCCAGGGGGTCTGGGTGGAGTTATACGGCTGCTGCGTGGGCACGGTCACCGTCATGTTGACCGTGCCCGTGGCCGAGCCGCCGTGGCCATCGATGATGGTGTAGGTGAAGCTGTCCGCGCCGGTGTAGCCGAAGGTCGGCGTATAGGTGACCGACGTGCCGGTGAAGCTGGTAGTGCCGTGCGTGGCTGAGCCGACAGCGGTAACGGTAAGGGTGTCGTTATTGGCGTCGGTGTCGTTGGCGCGGGGATCGACGGTAAGGGCGAGGTTGTAGGCCGTCGTATAGCTGTCGGCGTTGGCGACCGGCGCCGTGTTGCCGCTGGCGGTCAGACTAAAGGATTCGACGTCCTGGTTGTCGGCGCCACCGAAAGTCAGGCGAACAACTTGGACCCCGGCGTTCAAATGGACGGTGACAGGCGTGGTGCTGATGTGGGTCGCCCAGTCGCCGCTGACCGGCACGGCGATGGCGCCGGTACTGGTATAGACACTGCCGCTCTGTTCGAAGGTTGCGGTGACGGTGCGGCCGGTAAACTGTTCACCTTCCTTGGTGGAGAAGGTGTAGTCGCCCGCAGTGGAGACATTGATGGTATATTCGACCCATTCGCCGCTATTGACCCAGCCGAGCGCGTCTCCGGACGGCGCGATATCGACATCGATGCCGGTACGGCTTTGCGTGCCGTTGTTGCCGGAATCGCTATCGTGCCAGGAAACACCTTCGCCGCCCGAGTCGAAGTTAAGGGCGCTGATGGTGGTGGTGCCGGATGAGGCTATGGCCCACGGCGTTTGGGTGCCGTTATAAGGCTGCTGGGTAGCCGAAGCGGCAGCAGGAAACAGCGCAGCCGCGGCCAGCGCGATCGTCAGAAAAAGCTTTTTCAAGGTCATCCCCCCGGTCCGGCTCATGGCTGCACCACTTCGGTCTTGGCCAGGCGGCCGGCGTCATCGAACGTCAGACGTTTAAAAGTACTGATGACGAAATCGGACCCGTCCGTCGCGTTGCCGGTGCCTGTTTCGGTCCGGTATTCGCGGCGATCGTCGTCGTATAGGTGATGGACGATTTGCCGTTTCAAAGGTCCGGCACCATCCGGATCGGGTCCGATCTCGAACACAGGCCGGCGCCATTGATCAAAAGTGGTGTAACTCTTGTCGTCGACATCGGTACGTGGTCCGTCAATCCACACTCGGTCACCGTAGGCGTCATAGCCGTAGCTGGTCGTCGCCGACAAAGAGCCATCGCCGGCGGACACTGTAGTCGAAGTCATAAGGATGTTGTTGGTGCCCTGGGCATTGTCGGCATAGGCGTAGGTTGTGACTTGGTATTGGGCAGCCGTTGCACAGGTGTTCGGATCGCTGGTTGCGGTGCTGGGCAGGGTGACCGTGCAATGCAGCCGCCACACCGGCGAATTGTTTTCAATGTGGCCGTTAAAGTCATACATCTTCGGTGTGACCTGGACGTAGACGTTGCGCGTCTGGGCGCGTACACCGCTATCGTCCGTCGGATAGGTGACGGTCAGGACGCCGCCGTGATCGACCGAATAGGTGTAGTCGGTCTGGTTGCCCCTGGCGTCCTTGGTCCAGATCGGCTGATGGCAGACCTTGTAGTCGGTGGCCGTACTGTAAGCGGGGTCGGCTGCGTGGTAACCTGGGTCTGCCGCCAAGGTACAGGTCGACGGGTAACCTGCCGACTGCGTAGTATGGGTCACGCCGTCTTTAGCGTAGGTGTCGATCTGGGTCAGATCGCCGCGGCCGTTATAGGTGTATTTGACGAAGTTGCCTTCCGGATAGGTGACCTTGCTGACCTGGCCGCACAACGGGCCGGGCTCGTAAGTGGTTACGCGGCCCTTGTCGTCCTGATCATAGGTGATGAAGGTCCCGCAATTGTCGGTATGCAGCATCCGAACGCGCCGGTGATGATGCAACGGATCTTCGATATCCACGGCTGCGTACTGGTCAATCCCCCAGGTATACTTCCAGGTTGATCCGCCGCGCGTGACGCTTTTAACGCAGTTGAGGGGGAAAGTGAATTGGGTGCCGCCCGTATAACAGTTGCCTGAGATTTCAGGAGCGTCAACGAATGCGCCAGGATGCTGGTTTTCAGTATAGTAATCGACCACCGTTTGGCGGCCGCTTGGATAGGTGACGGTATATTTATCCGTATAATAACGAGTAGACAGAAGATAAATGCTGCCGCCGTTCCTCGGCATCGGGTCATCATACATGTCTTCGTTGCTGGCATTGCTAGTTGTGACGGCGTTCCAAAAATGGTCTATACCGCCGACACCCCCGCTGGTTTGGAGATATCTGTCACGCCTTTCGACCGTCTGCCGAATGACATAATCGCCGCTGGCTCCATACATATGAAGCCGCTTGACCATTGATTGATTGGCGACGAATACCTGGGCAGTATTGATATCGGTACCGACGGTCTGAGCCCCCACGGAGCCGGGCTCAAAATCGGAAGTGGTGCCTATGCCGTTGCTCATTCCTGCTGATGGAATGGCGCCATTCCCCAAACCGAAACCCGGGGCGCCACCACCCCAGGAACCGGCTTCCAGCCAGCCCAGGCTGCTTTGGGCCTTAGTCATGGTTGCTTGCACCAGGTTGGCAGGTGGCGTGCCAAGAGGCACCGGAACGCCGCTGGAAGGATCATCGACCGGGTCGGCATCGGTCGGAATATCTTTGCGCTCGTAGGTGAGGAGGATTCCCTCGCCGTCGGGCTTTGTAATGGTCACGAGACCGGCATATTTGGCATCCGTGCCAAAGTCGCTGGCCATATTGCCTTGAAAAACCACAACGGTTCCGTCCGACGTGGTCAACGTGTTGCGGCCACCGGTTGGGTTGCGGGCGTCGTGATTGGGATCCAGGCATAGGGCGTCCATACTGCCGTCGAGCGCTATAATGCAGCCGAGAGCATTTGTCGTGCCGCCGAACAGCTTGCGATAGCCGCCGAAATAGACCAGCGCGTCGCCTTCAGGGCCGTCCTTACGGCTAGAATTGGCCCACATCTGCGGCACATTGTCCGCTTCGGCGGGATCGATGGTAATGCCACCGGTGAATTGGCTGCCGTTGGGGAACTCCGGTCCAGAGAGGGTTTCAGCTATACCACTGGTGCTGTCACCGATTGAGCTCGCGGGTGCCGGTGGCACAAACTGCCCCGTCCCGAGATCGACCCCGTTCTGATCGACTGACGATGGCGTGTGCGTGTGGGAACTGAATATTGCCGGGCTTAAGGCATGTGCCGACGACGCGTACATGAGCGCCGCTGGCAGGATGGTGAGCGATATCGAGCTCAGCCAGAGGCGGCGATTTCGCGGTGTCGCATGAGCAAAATTGGCTATAGACCGCTTGTACGGAAATCGCATGGAGTCCCCCTAAGGCCGCGCGCCACCCCTTGTTTTACGGGCGGCAGATCGCGCATCGGTTACATTCATCCGATGCGCGCACTGTTCTTGGCAATCAGCCTCAGCCCGTGGGAGAAAATTGCAATCTTATAGCGTAACGTCTTCAGGTCGCACTCAAAAAATGATGTATTTCCTGGTCTTATGGCGACAAGGCGTGTCTCTGATGGGCACTAAAGCTGCAAATTCCATCGAGGGGGATGGGCCAAATGTCCAAGCAATCTTCAATCACAAGTGTGCGCGCAATGCGCCGGTTGAAGACAAGTGTCTCAACATTAGGCCTGATACTCGTTTTGGCTGTGTCTGCGAATGCGGCGCCAACGACCTTCGTCTATGACGAACTTGGACATGTTACAAGCGTCGTCCATTCCGACGGTAGCACCAACGCCTATCGCTACGACTCGGCTGGCAACCGTATCCAAGCGAACCGTAACACGACAAACGTCAACCCGGTGCCCGTCAACGACTCGGTTACGGTCAATTATCAAACGCCATTGACCTTCGATCCGCGCAGCAACGATGACGACGCCAATGGAGATATCCTGACCATAACCGACACTAGCGGTGCCAGCCACGGAACGGTCAGCTTTACAGGGGCATCGGTCACCTATACGCCAGTGGCAGGTTACTCGGGGAGTGACAGCTTTACCTATTCCGTTTCGGATGGCCATGGTGGATCTGGATCGGCAACGGTGTCGACGGCCGTTACGATCGCGCCACCTGTTCCTATCAACGACACCATCTCGACGAGCACCTTGGCAGGCGTCACGTTCGATCCCCGCAGCAACGATTCGGATCCGCATGGGCTCGCCTTCACCGTTACCGGCGTCGGTGCGCCAAGTCATGGTACGGCGAGCTTTACCGGAACTTCGGTGAGCTACGTTCCGACGGCGGGTTATGTTGGCACCGACAGCTTTGGCTATACCGTTACAAACAGTGGTGGCGGTTGGGCGTCTGGCACAGTGTCGGTAAACGTGAACAACACCCCGCCGACAGCGAATGACGACACCGGCACTGTTGCTTACGGAGGCAGCCTGTGGTTCGACCCGAGAAGTAATGATACCGATCCTAACGGTGATGCCTTGACGATCACTAGCATCAGCACGCCTGGCCATGGTCAAGTTTTCGTTGATATGAGCCGGAATTACAATCCGGCCTATTACATACCCACCTATACGCCTAATCAACCGGCGTTTACGGGCCAAGACAGCTTCACCTATACGATTTCTGATGGTCACGGCGGGACATCGACGGCAACCGTCCGCATTACGCTTCAAAATGCGACGCCACGCGCCGAGCCGGACTCTGTGTCGACGCCTTATCTGACGCCACTGACCTTTGATCCGCGCAGCAATGACTATGATCCGAACAACGATCCATTCGTCATTACCGGCGTGGGGAATGCGGCGCATGGTTCGACCAGTTATTCGTCAAGTGGTGTTACGTATACGCCGGTCGCCGGCTTTTCTGGCACGGATAGTTTCACCTACACGATCAATGACAACATGGGTGGAACAGATAACCTGATGACCACCGGCACCATTACCGTCACGGTCGGCGATGGCGCCCCGGTCGCCAACGCTGACTCGGTTTCGACAGCTTCAGGCACGGCTGTCACTATCGACCCGCGTGTCAACGATACGGATCCCAACGGCGATGCTTTGACGGTGATCGGGTTCGGTGCCGGGGCCGCCAATGGGGATTTGAGCCATACAAGCACAACGGTCACCTACACGCCCTATCCAGGTTTCCGCGGCAATGATAGTTTCGGCTACGTCATCTCGGATGGCCATGGCGGGACGGCGACTGGTACGGTATCGGTGGCCGTCGCTAACGGTGTGCCGGTTGCGCATAACGACAATGTCACGGCAGGCTATGGTATCGCCGTCAATTTCGATCCCAAGAGTAACGACACCGACCCGAACGGGGATTTCCTGACTATTACCAGTGCCTCCGGCGCCAGCCATGGCTCGGTCAGCACAAACGGGTCCACCATCACTTACACGCCGGCTTCCGGTTATTCGGGGTCGGACAGCTTCAGCTACTGGATCTCCGATGGCCACGGCGGCACGGCCACGGCGAATGTCAGCGTGACGGTCCAGTCCAACCCGGTGGCCACGATTTATGTCTACGGTGGCAATCTGCGCACACTAGCTAACGCCCAAGGTTACAATGGCGCCAGCGGAGCCAGCTTCGACTTCATTGTGCCCGAAGGCACTGAAATCGACAGTACCGTGGACACCGGTTCTTGGCCGTCCAATGTCACTTTGCACCTGATCGTCAATGGCACCGTCTATGGTCAAGGTGGCGCCGGAGGTAACGGCAGTTGCGCTGGCGGCAGTGGCGGCGATGGTAGTGCCGGTGACCCTGGCATCGACGTCCACGCGCCGATTACCATTACGGTCAACGGTACCGTTCTGGGCGGCGGCGGTGGTGGTGGTGGCGCCAACACTTATCTCGATGCTGGACAGTTTACCGAATGTGGCGGTGGCGGTGGCGGCGGTTCGCCGAACGGCAGCGGCGGCGCTCCCGACGGGTCCACAGGAAGCGGCGGCATGGGTGACGACTATTACGGCGCCACACGCGGCGGCGATGGCGGCGCTCCTGGTCAAGCTGGCAACGGTTCTGCCGGCTGGGCCGGTGGCGGCAGCGGCGGCGCGGCCGGTGCCAGCGTCCGAAGCAACGGTTATTCGGTCACCATAAATGGATCGGGCACACACTAGGCCTTTAGCCTCATCTGCCAACTTGAAAGGCTCGCAGAAATGTCGGCAAAATACAGTCACGTTTTTCTCGCGTCCGCGGCTCTTGCCGGGCTTATCATGGCCTCAGGCCTCCAGGCTCAGGCCCAAGGCAAACCGCTGGGCTTATATAGCCGGATGGACAGCAATGGTGACGGCAAGGTTAGCTTGGCCGAGTTTGAAGCCGCCCATGCCACCCAATTGGCGCGTTTCGATGCCAACAAGAACGGCACGGTGACTGTAAGTGAAGTTGATGCCTTCTTCGCCCCGCATTTAAGCCAGGGTGGTCAATTTGTTCAGCAACGCCTGGCAACTCTTAGATCAGCTGACGCCAATGGAGATGGTGTGATTTCCGCCGAGGAGTTCAAGACGGCCGGCGAAGCTGAGTTTAAAGCCGCCGACGCCAATGGCGACGGGTATATTGAGGTTGCTGAGGTGCAGGCTACTGTGCCCTAACGGAGGGCGGTAATGGAGGTCACGCCGAGGACTCTAAGGCTTTAGTCCGCGAGACATTCAAAGCGCTATAAAATTGGCTCAACTGTGACCTTCTGTCGCCGGTTTAACTTCGTAGATCGCTTGATGCGGCGGCCAACCAAATGTGCGGATCCTGTAGGATCGACCCAGCGAGAGGGTCTCAGCGATACCGTCGCTGTCGACGCGGTCTGCAACGCCCCAAACTACAGCATTTTCCAAGAGGAACTCTTGACTGTCCGGTGTTTTCACCAGGTAGCGGCCAGGTAGCTTTCGTTCGTCTGGCATAATGCTGTCGTCGCTCGATACGGCCCGCACCGACGCAACCGTTATTGTCATTTGAGTGCGGTGAAGATTGGCGGCGGTCCCGACGATCAATGCTGCTGAGGGCGCGACAACGGACAGGCCAAGTATGATACAGCCCCATGTGCCAGCTGACCAGTGCAAATGCTGCCGTTTGGCCGAAGCGTTCGGCCCGGAAAATTCAAATGCCATTTCAAGCCCCTCAGCCCAGGGTGGCATCATTAACGCAAAAATTGATTCTTTCAATCATGAAATAAAACGGCGTTATTTAAGTGACTTAGCTTGCGAAATATTTTTGCCGATGTTCATCCTATTAAAGCTGTCGACATATTGGAACGGGAATGGCCCCTTTAATCCTTACAGTTCTCCAGGCCCTGCAAAATCGTCAGTTCAATCGTCACGCATTTCCTTCTCGAACTCCATCCGCGCTAAATAACCCTTAATGGCATAGTCGAGCATTTCGTGGACTTGTTCATCTAGGGGGCGATGTTGAGCGAAACGCTTAATATCCTCAAGTTGGTAGGTATCAAGAAAGATTCGATCGTGAGGAGGATATTCTTCCAACCTATCAAGTGCGTCCTCTAACAAGAGAACCAAGGCATCTTGTCGCGTAGCCAAGTACGGTTTCGACTCGCAGAAGACCTTTAGGCGTTTGATTAGATATTGAGGAAGATCGCTTTTGATCGCCGTGTCTATGTCCGCGGCAACCATCGCCAAAGGGACGGGGGTAGGGGCATCAGACGAGGGAGGTATCATTTGATTTCGAACCTGCAAGAAACTGGTTGCCACTCGTCGTAAAGCCTCGGTTCGCGATGGCCGATCAGCTTCGCTCTCACGGAACTTGTCGAGACTATCAAGGAGCTCCCGCGATAGCCGCAGAGTGAGTGGCTCACTATCAACAGGCGGACGTCCAGCGGCCATTAACGCCCCTCCAATAATTAATAACGTTATTTATTTTGCTGGTCCGGTTTGGTCAATGGCGCTGCTTGCTCAAAACCCAATCGCGGCGCTCGTCCCCACACCTCGCCCGCACTCTTTTTGTATCGATTTTGACGTCCTGGGCCGCCCCAGACGCAAGCTTTGCTGGGCCAGCAGTTGGCGCCGGTCGGATGCGTAGGGTTTGCAGACGCAGAACGACGCACGTAACAGCCCATTTCGGCCCAGATCGGCGCTTTGCGAAAAACATTTTTTGGCTCAAAATAGGTGGGGGTGGTCGGGGAAACCCTAACCTGTCCAAAATCTCCTAGTTTTCGGCGATTTCTATGTAAGAATACGTAGTAATGTCAATATGTTATGGAGGGGAAAACAGGTTAGGGTGCCACCTTAATCTGACCTAACATTTCACCCCCTATTTTCTAACCTCATTGATTTTAAAGGAAAAAAAATGGGCCAAAAATCAGGGTCTACGACCCTAATCTGGTTAGGGTAATGTTAGAAAAATATTAGATCATTTCTTCAATATATTCAGTGGGATGTGAAATGTTAGAACTTTCCCGCCCCCCGTCAGACATTTTGAGCGGCTTTTAGGTATTTCTCTAATCGCGGTATTTTTTTTTACTTCCTTCTCTCCGTGGTTTGGCCAGAGATTCAGCCACAGATGGCCACTTCGCGTTTTGTACGCAAACGCTATGTTATTGAACTGAAATGGGGTCATTTTCAGCCATTTTTCAGGCAACGTATTGATTTTATTTAGATATGCCCAGCTTGGGAAGCTGCTGCTCTACCATTGAGCTACACCCGCTTATCGCTTTATTTTCAGTGCCTTATAGATGAGTTGGCCGAGGCCGCCTCGTATTATTTACACCACTATTTACAGAACGTCCGCGATACGCTTGCCTAATGCCACGACGACGGCGGCATCGTCAACATAGACACGGCGGATTTCGGATACGGTTTCCTCCTCCCAGGCCATCAGCTTGGCAATCTCTTTGTTGGTCAGCCAAACGGCGTCGGCAATTCGCCGTGACATGCCGTCACGCCGGCTCATCACTTTGGCGACCATGCGAGGGCTGTCCATAAACGCAGGGCACGTCTCCCCATTTGATCAGGATGGCGTCAAGGCGGTCGTTCAAGAAAAGCAAAAAAAGCCAATTTTTATGTTTGGATTTCTCCTTTTGAGGAGGCTTTACAGCCATCGGATGATTTCGGTGGACTTTTCGATCGGTAGTGGTCTGGAATACGATTTTCAGCCACCTTTCCGAGCGCTCCGAATACCGGAAGCGTGTGTGGCATTTTGGACAATGTTACCGTTGCCCGGCATCAGGCATCGGAAAATCCGGAAATTATTTCAAGGCCCATTCATACAACAGATTCAACGCATTCTATCGACGCCGGCCAGCTTGAGGAACCGGCGGGGGTAAAACCGATGGTTGGGTTGCTTGACAAAGTTGAAATGGTTAAACATTGGTTAAGAACGGGCGTTCTTCCAGGGGTGGGCGATGCTTAGAAAGAGCAGTAAATCCACGACCGTGCGCGCATCTGCGCGCGCCAAGCGGCATAGGCTTACCTATACATCGTCCTGGCTGGCACTGGGGTTGGCGGCTTCCGCCCTGACGGGTGGGTTGGCGGCCCCGGCCGAAGCCATCCAGGTCGGCGACACGGTGGTCAATCCCGTGACCGGCCTGGCGGAAACGGTCGTCGAGGTCGATACCGACCAGGTCGCCATGGTGGTGACGGATCAGGGGCACGCCATTCTGCTCCCGGATGCCGTCGACGACGTGTTCAGCCTGACGGACACGAGCAACACGGTATCCACCTATAAGATCACGGCTGTCCGCCCCGACGAGATCGACGTTGAGGATACCACCACACACGCGACCAAGACGTTCGACCGTGTGGTCGGCGCCTCCAACTTTTCTCCGGGCGCCAATGGGTCTGGCGTCACGCCCTTCACCGTCACAGCGTCGCCCGGCGATGTCAATTTCGTCGATTCGAACATCGGCCAGTCCGGCGGTGGCGGTCGCAACGGCGGCGGCGTCAACATTCCGTTCGGCGCGCTTGGCACGCTAAAGTTGTCCTACAGTCCCACGGCCGGTGGCGCCGGGGCGTCGGGCGTAGCGATCAACGACGTCGTAACCGGCGCGCCCCTACACACCGCCACTGACAAGATTTACGGCATTCTTGTCTCCAGCATCGGCGGCGACGGCGGCAAGGGCGGCGATTTCATCGGCGTCGGGGCGGGATCGCCTGGCGGTGCGGCGGGTGTCGGCGGCACGGTGACCCTGGACAGCCAAGTCGACATCACGACCACCGGTGAAGAAGCCATCGGCATTTTCGCCCAGAGCCGCGCCGGCAAGGGCGGCGCCGGTGGCGCCGGCTATGTCTTCGCCGGTGGCGGCAGCGGCGGTTCGGCGGCTATGGCCGGTATAGTCACCGTCACCAATCACGGCACCATCGCCACGACCGGCACTGGCTCGGTCGGCATCCAGGCCCAGTCTCTCGGCGGCGGGTCTGGCGGCGGCGGCGACAGTTACGGCGTCATTGTCGATGCCGGCGGCGGTAGCACCGGCGGCGACGGCAGCGACGTCACGGTCTACAATTACGGCATCGTGCAGACGTCGGGGGACTACGCCCACGGCATTTTGGCGCAATCGATCGGTGGGTCCGGCGGCAACGGTGGCGCAGCCGGCGGACTGGTCGCATTCGGTGACGGTGGCGCGACCGGCGGCGATGGCGGCGCGGCCACCATCAACGCCATGGCTGGGTCGTCCGTATTGACGCAGGGCACGCACGCCTACGGGCTGTTCGCGCAGTCGATCGGCGGCGGCGGCGGATCCGGTCGGGCGGGCGGCGGCATTGTCACGCTCGGCTCGGACGGTGGCGCCGGCGGCAATGGCGGCGCGGCGGCCGTCACGGTCGAAGGCGGCGCCTCCGTGGCGACCACGGGCGACGACTCGCACGCCGTTTTCGCGCAATCCGTCGGCGGCGGCGGTGGTGATGCCGGCGATGGCGGCGGCATTGTCACCCTGGGTGGCAAGGGCAGCGCCGGCGGTAACGGCGGCGCGGCTTCCGTTACCGTCGAAGACGACGCCTCGATAACGACGACGGGCCAGAATTCGCATGGCATCTTCGTGCAGTCGATCGGCGGCGGCGGCGGGTCCGGCGGCGACGGTGGCGGCATCGTGACGCTGGGCGGCGCAGGCAGTGGCGGCGGGATCGGCGGCCTGGTCACCGTCAGCAATGCCGGATCGATCGAGACGAGCGGCGAGCGGTCGCGAGGTATTTTCGCGCAGTCGATCGGCGGCGGCGGTGGCGCCGGCGGCGACAGCGGTGGCCTGGTCTCCATCGGCGGCACGGCCGGTCCCGGCAGCACGGGCGGCGACGTTTCGGTCACCAACAGCGGCCTTATCGTCACCCATGCCGACCGGTCGAACGCCATCCAGGCCCAGTCGATCGGCGGCGGCGGCGGCGACGGCGGCACGGCGGGCGGCGAGCTTGTCACGGTCGGCGGCAGCGGCAGCAGCGGCGGTGCCGCCGGTTTGGTCAGCGTCAACAATATCGGTGCGATTACCACCTTCGGCGACGATTCCCACGGCATCTTCGCCCAGTCGGTCGGCGGCGGCGGCGGCAATGGCGGCGCCAGCAAGTCGGTCAGTGCATTCGCCGGGGTAGCGGTCGGCGGTGCCGGCGGCGACGGCGGCGCGGGTAACACGGTCAGCGTCACCTTCGACAACCGGACGCGGACGGGACTGATCTTTACCGATGGCGACCGGTCGCGTGGCCTCTTCGCCCAGTCGGTTGGCGGCGGCGGCGGTTCCGGAGGCATGGCGGCGTCGGTGTCGGTCGGCTTCCTGGGGGCAGTCAGCGTCGCGGTCGGCGGCAGCGGCGGATCCGGCGGCCAGGGCGGGACCGTCAATATCGGCGACGTCGGCCACTGCCTGGTCATGTCGCAGGCCTGCTACGACCAGGTCGCCGATGACCTGAATGTCCAGACCCGGGGCGACAATTCCGAAGGTCTGTACGTCCAGTCGGTCGGTGGCGGCGGCGGGGCCGGCGGCTATTCCGTCGCGGCGGCGGTGTCGGCGGGTCCGGCGGCGGTCTCCGTGGCGACGGGCGTTGGCGGCAGCGGCGGCGACGGCGGGGCGGGCGGCGACGTCACGGTGCGGACCGGCGGGACAATCGCCACCGGCGAAACCGGCGGCGCCTTCGTCGTGCGCGACGGTCTGGTGACCTCGGATGTACGCAACAGCGGCGAGTTCTCGACAGGCCTGCTGGCGCAATCGGTCGGCGGCGGCGGCGGCAAGGGCGGCTATAATATCTCGGCTTCGCTGGCCGCCTCGGGCGGTGGCTCCCTGGCCATGTCGACCGGAGTCGGCGGGTCCGGCGGCGACGGCGGTATCGGCGGCAAGGTCGATGTCGACTTCAACGGCAGCATCAGCACCCTGGGCGACGATGCGGCCGGCGCGATCATCCAGTCGGTCGGCGGCGGCGGCGGGGCCGGCGGCTACAATATTTCCGCGTCGATTGCCAGCAGCGGCGGTGTCGGCCTGGCGGCCAGCGTCGGAGTCGGCGGGTCCGGCGGCGCGGGCAGCGCCGGCGGAACCGCGCTCGGGACCATCGGCGGCGACGTCTCGACGACGGGCGCACGCTCGACGGGTGTAGTCGTGCAGAGTGTCGGCGGCGGCGGCGGTAACGGCGGTTTCAACGTCTCCGGTTCGCTCGGCTTCGGCGGCGGCGGCGCTGTGGGCCTGTCGGTCGGTGTCGGCGGCCAGGGCGCGGGCGGCGGGGCCGGCGGCGATGTCTGGGGCACGACGCTCGGCAAGATCACCACGTCGGGCGACGATGCCGGCGGCCTGCTGGTGCAGAGCGTCGGCGGCGGCGGCGGCAACGGCGGCTTCAATGTTTCCGGTGCGATTACCAACGGTGGCGTGGCCAGTGCCGGCATTTCGGTCGGCGTCGGCGGCAATGCCGGCACGGGGAGCTGGGGCGGGTATACCGAGGGCCACGCCAATGGCCTGGTCGCGACCGGCGGCAAGAACGCGGCCGGGGTCACCGTCCAGAGCATCGGCGGTGGCGGTGGCAGTGGCGGCTTCAACGTCGCCGGCGGCATCGGCGGCGGCGGCACGGCCGGCGGTGCCATTTCGGTCGGCCTCGGCGGTTCCGGCGGCGGTGGCGGCAATGGCGGCGAAGTGCATGGCTTCGCGTCGGACATCGTCACCTTCGGCGACGATTCCAACGGCTTCCTGGCGCAGAGCGTCGGCGGCGGCGGCGGTAACGGCGGCTTCAGCATCGCCGGCGGTATCGGCAGCGGTGGCACGGCCGGCGGCGCCATTTCGGTTTCCGTCGGCGGCTCGGGCGGCGGCGGCAGCAACGGCGGCTATGTCGAGGGCCGGACCAGCGGTTTTGTCGGCACGGCCGGGCAGCGCTCGACCGGGGTCACGGTCCAGAGCCTGGGAGGGGGTGGGGGCAATGGCGGCTTCAGCGTGGCGGGCGGCATCGGTCTCGGCGGCACCGGCGGCGGCGCGATTTCGGTCGGCCTCGGCGGCTCGGGCGGCAATGCCGGCGATGGCGACGAGGTTCACGCCTCTGCGGCGGAGATTTACACCCTCGGTGACTACTCCGGCGGTTTCCTGGCGCAGAGCGTCGGCGGCGGCGGCGGTAATGGTGGCTTCAGCGTTGCTGGCAGTATCGGCTTGGGTGGCACCGGCGGTGGTGGCATCAGCGTCGGCATTGGCGGTTCCGGCGCGGGTGGCGGCCAGGGCAAGCTAGTCGACGCCGCGGTCACCGGCAATGTCACCACCTTTGGCAAGCAGGCCGACGGCATTGTGGCGCAGAGCCTGGGCGGCGGCGGCGGCAATGGCGGCTTCACGATTGCCGGTGGCATTGGCCTGGGCGGGACCGGCGCGGGCGCGGTCAGCGTCGGGGTCGGCGGTTCGGGCGGCGGCGGCGGCGATTCCGGCAAGGTCGACCTGACGGTCGACGGCCTGACCACGACCAGTGGCGACGACAGCACCGGCATCATCGCCCAGAGCATCGCCGGCGGCGGCGGCAACGGCGGCTTCTCGATCGCTGGCAATATCGCGGCGGGCGGCACGGGTGCCGGCACGATGGGCATCTCGGTGGGCGGCAGCGGTGGCACCGGCGCCGACGTCGTGGACAAGGTGACGCTCAATGTCACCGGCGATATCACGCCGACCGGCGACCAGGTGGCCGTCAAGACCTCCGGCGCCGGATCGCGTGGCATCCTGGCGCAAAGCGTCGGCGGTGGCGGCGGCAATGGCGGCTTCTCGGTGGTCGGCGGCGTCGCCGCGGCCCGGACGGGCGCCGGCAATCTCGGCGTCGGGGTCGGCGGTGCCGGCGGCGCGGGCGGGGCGTCGCGCCGGGTTGAAGCCAACGTCACCGGCGACGTCATCACCACCGGCGCGCACGACGCCGAAGCGGTGCTGGTCCAGAGCATCGGCGGCGGCGGCGGCAACGGCGGTTTCAGCATCACCGGCGGCATCGCGGCCTCCAATCAGGTCGCCGGCAACCTGCTGGTCGGTGTCGGTGGCATGGGCGGCGACGGCGGCGGCAGCGGCGCGGTCAGCGGCACGGTCGACGGCAATATCCTGACGCTCGGCGACAACTCGGCCGGCGTGACCTATCAAAGCCTGGCCGGCGGCGGCGGCAATGGCGGTTTCAACATCACCGGCGGCGTCTCCCTGACCTCGACCGCCAGCGGCGGCGCCGGCAATCTCGGGGTCGGAGTTGGCGGCTTCGGCGGCAACGGCAGCAGCGCCGAGCAGGTCGACGCCACCATCCTGGGCAACATCCTGACCATCGGCGACAAGTCCTACGGCGCCCTGCTGCAAAGCGTCGGCGGCGGTGGCGGCAATGGCGGATTCAACATTACCGGCGGCATCCAGGTCTCGGCGGCCAAGGGCGGGGGTCTCGGGGTCGGCATCGGCGGCTTCGGCGGCGATGGTGGCAACGGCGGCGTGGTCGAGGGCACCCTGGACGGCAACGTCACGACCTTCGGCGACGGCGCCTACGGCGCCATGCTGCAAAGTGTCGGCGGCGGTGGCGGCAATGGCGGCTTCAACGTCACCGGGGCGGTCAACCTGACCAGCAGCGATGGCGGCTTCCTCGGGGTCGGCATCGGCGGCTTCGGCGGCACGGGCGGTTTCGCCAAGAGCGTTCAAGGCACCATCACCGGGGATTACCATACCGAAGGCCGGGATGCGGGCGGCGTCATCGTCCAGAGCCTGGGCGGCGGCGGCGGCAACGGCGGGCTGAACGTCACCGGCCAGTTCAGCGCGTCCAAGGGCAAGTCGGGCCAGCTATCGGTCGGCGTCGGCGGTTTCGGCGGCGACGGCGGCCATGCCGGCACGGCCTGGCTGGAACGCACCGGCGACACCGTAACCACGGGCCTCGATTCCCAGGCTATCCTGGTCCAGAGCGTGGGCGGCGGCGGCGGCAACGGCGCCATCAACGTCACCGGCGGTTTCGTCGCGTCGAAAGCCGACGATGCCACGATCAATATCGGCCTGGGCGGCTTCGGCGGCGACGCCAGCTATGCCGGCGACGTGACGGCGACCATTCACGGCAATGTGTCGGCGACCGGCAGCGGCCTGGTGGATGGCGATGCTCTGTTCAACGGCGCCGTGGTGGCGCAGAGCGTGGGCGGCGGCGGCGGCAACGGCGGGTTGAACGTATCCGGCGGCATTGCCCTGACCAAGGACACCAATACCGGCCGGGCGGCGGCGATCGGCATCGGCGGCTTCGCCGGCGGCGGTGGCGACGCCGGCACGGTCGACGTGACGATCGACGCGCCGTCGACGGATCGCGTCTCCGTTGTCTCCAAGGGCTTCGGCCGGTCAGCCGTGGTGGCGCAGAGCGTGGGCGGTGGCGGCGGCACTGGTGGCATCAACATCTCCGGCGGTCTCGCCAGCAACGGCTCGCTGGCTTTCGGCATCGGCGGCTTCGGCAGTGACGGTGGCATGGGCAAGGCGGTGACGGCCACGGTCGACGCCGACATCAAGGTGGACGGCGACAACGCACGCGGCATCGCCGCCCAGTCGGTCGGCGGCGGCGGCGGTGACGGCGGCATCAACATCTCCGGCGCGGTGACGCTCAAGAGCAAGGACGACACGTCGTTCACGTTCGGCCTGGGCGGCAAGGGCGGCGCCGCCAATATCAGCGGCGCCGTGACGGTGGAGCAGAACGGCAAGATCGTCGGCACCGGCAAGAACGTCATCGGCATCCTGGCCCAAAGCGTGGCGGGCGGCGGCGGCGACGGGGGGCTGAACATCTCGGCCAACATCACCGACGCCAGCACCAACAAGACCACCAAGCGCGCCATCGTCGGCGTCGGCGGCAATGCCGGTGCCGGCGCCGATGCCGGTGACGTCAATGTCACCAGCACCGGCGACATCGAGATCAATGGACCCGATCCGATCGCGCCGGACGACCTGCCCGACAACAAGGTAACGACCGTCTTCAATTCCGGCGGCATCCTGGCCCAGTCGATCGGCGGCGGCGGCGGCAATGGCGGCATGAACATTTCGCTGTCGGCGGCGCGCAACTCCGGCAATACCCTGCAGTTCGGCGTCGGTGGCGACGGCGGTGCCGGCGGCGTGGCCGGCAATGTCACGGTCGTCCGCGGCTATGACACCCAGGGCGCGGAAAGTGCGTCGGAGATCGCGACCGTCGGCGATTACAGCGCCGGCATCATGGCCCAAAGCGTGGGCGGCGGCGGCGGCAACGGCGGGCTGAATTTCAATTTCGGCTATAATAATCTGCCGAAGGCCGAAAACGACGACAGCAACAACAAGGAATACAAGGCGCTGTTCGTCACCGTCGGCGGCGACGGCGCCCAGGCCGGCAACGCCAAGTTGGTCTCGGTCATCCACAACGGCGATATTGAGACCGATGGCGTCAACAGCCACGGCATCGTCGCCCAGAGCATCGGCGGCGGCGGCGGCAATTCCGCCGTCAACCTGGGCGGCGCGGGCCTCGGCGACAAGACCAAGACCGTCAGCTTCAACCTGGGCGGCATCAATGGCGCGGCCGGCCGCGGCGAAAAGGTCGAGGTCTGGCACGTCGGCCAGATCAGCACCCACGGCGAGGCGTCCATCGGTATCGAGGCCCAGAGCATCGGCGGTGGCGGCGGTTCGCAGGCCAGCCTCGGTCTCGCCGGTCCCGTCCTGGCAATCGGCGCCGCCGTGCTGGACTCGTCGCTGGTGAAACTCAGCCTCGGCCGTACGGGCGGCACCGGCGGCCAGGGCGGCGACGTCCTCGTCACATCCGACGGCGATATCTTCACCGACGGCAACGAGTCCATCGGCGTCCTGGCGCAATCGATCGGCGGCGGTGGCGGCAACAGCACCTCGAGCACCCTCGGTGGCAAGTTCAAGACCAAGACCGCGACCTACAAGGGCAATCTCACCGTCGGGCTCGAGGGCGGCAGCGCCGCCAAGGGCGGCAAGGTGACGGTGACGGAGAGCAGCGTCATCCAGACCATTGGCGACCGGGCACACGCCATCTTTGCCCAGAGCATCGGCGGCGGCGGCGGCCTGGGCGGCACGGTCGGCAGCAAACTGGCCCTGCAGGACGGCAAGGATGGGGACTTTACCCAGGCCGGCATCAATGTCGGCGGCGCCGGTGGAGACGGGTCCTTCGGGGACACGGTCACCGTCGGCAACAG
>CAYULN010000260.1:0-8173 GCA_964445605.1 uncultured Caulobacteraceae bacterium
GGCCTCAGCCGTCCGGAGCGCTTCGGAATTGATGTCTGTGGCGTAGATCAGCGTCTGATCCTCAAGTCCTTCCTCACGGAACAGGATTGCCAGCGAGTACGCCTCCTCACCGGCGGCGCAGCCGGCGACCCACACCTTGAGCGACGGATAGGTCTTCAGGTGCGGCACAACCTTCTCGCGGAGAGCACGGAAATACAGAGGATCGCGGAACATCTCGCTGACCTGGACCGTCAGATAGCTCAGCAGTTCGTGCAGCATGGCCGGTTCGTGCAACACCTGGTCCTGCAGTATCGAGAACGACCGGCAGCGGAAATGCTCGCGCGCCTGATTGAGTCGCCGTTTGACCGACGCCAGGGCATAACCACGGAAATCGTAATGATACTTCTGATAGATCGCCTCCAGCAGAAGCCGCATTTCGATGTCTTCGGTCTTGGTCATGACAAGGGCGTTCACGGCAGTCACCTCGGCATCCATACCCGGACGAGCGAGATCAATTTCTCAACGTCGAGCGGCTTGGCCATGTAGTCGTTGGCGCCGGCGTCCAGGCATTTTTCCTGATCGTCCTTCATCGCCTTGGCGGTCAGCATGATGACCGGCAGACGTTTCCATTCGGGCCGCTTGCGGATCTCGCGCGTGGCGGTCAGACCGTCCATTTCCGGCATCATCACGTCCATCAGCACCAGGTCGATGGCGGCGTCCGCGCCGTTCATCCGGGCTTTTTCCAGCACCGCCAGGGCCTCCCGGCCATTGCGGGCGATCTGGATATTGGCTCCCAGCGGCTCGAAGATATTAGTCACGGCATAGACGTTGCGCACGTCGTCCTCGACCACCAGGATGCGGCGGCCCTCGAGCACAGCGTCGCGGTTCTTCGCCTTGCGGAGCATCTTTTGCTGCTCCGGCGACAAGTCGGACACCACCTGGTGCAGGAACAGCGTCACTTCATCGAGCAGCCGTTCCGGTGATTTGGCGCCCTTGATGATGATCGACTTGGAATAGCGACGCAGACGCTGCTCGTCGTCATAGCTGAGGTCGTGGCCGGTATAGACGATTACCGGCGGGAAGGAATAGGCGTCCTCCTGGCTCAGAGTTTCGAGCAGCGTGTAGCCCGACGCGTCAGGCAGTGTGAGGTCAAGCACCATGCAGTCGAAGGTCTGGACCTTAAGCTTCTCCAGGCATTCGGCGACTGTGCCGACCGCGATGCATTCCACGTCCTGGGCCTTGAGCAATTTGCAGACGGCCTCCCGCTGCACCTTGTCGTCCTCGACGATCAGCACGTGGCGGACCTTGGCGGCCAAATGGCTTTCGAACTTCTTGAAGGCGTCGACCAGTTCCTCGCGCTTGACCGGCTTCAGCATGTAGCCGACCGCCCCCAACGACAAGGCGGCGTGGGTATAGTCGCTGGCCGACACTACGTGCACCGGGATGTGGCGGGTTTTGGGATCGCGCTTCAGCCGATCAAGCACCGACAGGCCGGAATGGTCCGGCAGGCCGACATCGAGCACGATCGCCGACGGCGAATATTGCTGGGCGGTCGACAAAGCGTCCTCTGCCGTCTGTGCGATCAGGCACAGGAAGTCGAGGTCATGCGCTAGATCGTAGAGGATGCGCGCGAAGGCCTCGTCATCCTCGACCACCAATATACTGCGGCTGTCGGCGGTCAGCCGGTCGCGGTCGTCGGCGGCGCGGCGAGTTGATGCAGATGAAGAGTCCGCCGCCTTGCGTGCGGCGGTCTTCTTGGCGGGGCGGGCATCCGCCGGCTCAGGCGCCGGTTCGGGGACCTGGGAACGTAACATCGGCGCCACCTTCGACGCGTCGAAAACCTGCGGCAGGGTGATTGAGAAGGTCGACCCCTCTCCCGGCGCGCTGTCGAGCGAAATGCTTCCGCCCAGAAGCCGCGACAATTCGCGCGAAATCGACAGCCCAAGGCCCGTGCCGCCGAACTTGCGCGAAATGGTCGAATCCGCCTGGCGGAACGCATCGAAAATCGCCTTGTGCTGCTCGGGGTCTATGCCGATGCCGGTGTCGACGACGGCGAAACGCACCCGGTTGCCGGACGCGACGGCGATATCCAGCGTCACCGAGCCGGTCTCGGTAAATTTGAAGGCGTTCGACAGCAGGTTCTTCAGAATCTGTTCGAGCCGTTGCCGGTCGGTGTCGATGCTGTCGGGCAGCCCCTCGCCGATATGGGCTGCGAATGTCAGGTGACGTTGCTCCGCCACCGGATCGAACATCCGCTTCATATCGCCGACCAGGCGCGACAGCGATACCGGCTCAAGTCGAATTTCCATCTGCCCGGCCTCGATCTTCGACAGGTCCAGAATGTCGTTGATCAGGATCAGCAGGTCGGTGCCTGACGACTGGATGGTCTTGGCGAACTTGACCTGTTCCTCGGTCAGGTTGCCCTCAGCGTTGTCGCTCAGCAGCTTGGCCAAGATCAGCGACGAATTGAGCGGCGTGCGCAGTTCGTGCGACATGTTGGCCAGAAAGTCCGACTTGTAGCGGCTCGCCTGTTCCAGCTCCTGGGCCTTGAGCATCACTGACTGGTTGGCGCGGTTCAGGTCCTCCTTCTGTGCCTCTAACGCTTGCGCCTGTTCCTCGAGCTGGTTGTTGGTCTGCTCCAGCTCGGCCTGCTGTTGTTCCAGGCGAACGTGCGATTCCTTGAGCACCCGGCCCTGCTCTTCCAGTTCCTCGTTGTTGACGCGTAGCTCCTCGCTCTGTGTCTGCAGTTCTTCGGACTGGCGCTGGGTTTCCTCGAGCAGGTTCTGCAGATGCTGACGATAACGGGCTGAGCGCACGGCGACACTGATATATTCCGACACCCGGGCGAGCAGGGCCAGCAGGGCTTCATCCAATGGATCGATAAAACCCAGCTCGACTACCGCGTCTACCGAGCCTTCCGATTGCGCCGGCGTAATCACCACCTGGCGCGGTCGCCATTGCCCAAGCGCCGCCCCAACCGTCAGGTGCGCATCGGGCACATCACGCAGAACCACCGTCTTGCCGCTGACCGCCGCTTCGCCGAGCAGGCCTTCATTGGCGCGAAAGTCCTCCGGCACATCGCTGCCCGTCGGCAGGCCATAGGTCGCCGCCCGACGGTAGATTCCGCCTTCCTTCACGAAGAAGGCGCCGGCATGACCGCCGCCATACCCGGTCAGATAGGCCAGGACGTTGTGGCCGAGTTGCTCCATGTTCTGCTCACCCAGCATGGCCGCCGAAAGCCCCGCCTGACCGGCCTGCAGCCAATCCTCGCGCCATCGCGCCGCCCCGGCCCGGCTGATCATGTAGGTGATGATGCCCGACAGGATCAGGCCGAGGACCGCCGCCACCACCGTGCTGGCCACGGCCGAGCGGTAGGCGCTGTTCATCTCGGCGATCTTGTCCTGGCGCAACTGGTTTTCCGCCTTTTTCATATCGGCAATGGCCGAACGAATGGCGTCCATGTCGGCCTTGCCGGCATCGGTTTCCACGATGGCCTGCGCGGCCTCGAACCCCTGTATGTGGCGGACCCGGATGGTCTCGGCCATCTCCGTCATCTTCGACCTGAGGCGCGCCTCCAGCGCAACCACACGGCGGCTCTGTGCCGGCGCACTGTCCGTCAGGCGTTCCAGGTTGGTCATCTGTTCACTGATTTGCGAAACGGCCGCGTCGTAGGGCGCAAGATAAGCGTCCTTGCCGGTCAGCACATAGCCACGCTGGCCGGTTTCGGCGTCCTTTAGCGTCGAGAACAGTTCTTCCGCGGCGATCAGCACTTCATGAGTCCGCACCACGGCCTCACTGTCCCGGTGCAATGTGGCGATGTTCAGATAGGAAACGATGCCGTTGGCGATAAAAAAGGCCGCCGCCAGAGCCAGACTGAGCGAGATGGTGACATCGGTTCTTGCCTGCCGGCCCATTCCGGCCAGAAAACTGTTTTTGTTCATCAACCGATCCCGTTGGGTCCCGATCCCGCGCCGGACTTTCAATGCTGAAGCTGTCCTGATCAGAAAAAGCGCATTCGGAACCCGGTCATACCCCGATCCCCGACCCTAAGACGCGGCACCGTAAGCATCCAATAAGGAGCGCAAAATCGGCCATAAAAATTTTATAAAAATACCGCTCGGTGAACGGCTTGTCGTTGCAAATTCGCCTGCTGCGCGCATGGTTTTCACCATGCATAAGCTTTGCAGAATTAAGATCACGAAAGCGCCGCCGCGTCCGCAAACAGGTCAATCCATATCGCATTTTTATGCGTCTATTGGGCCTATGGGGAAGCCGGGTCGGGAGGGCGCGTACAGTGAGGAAGTTAATAATGAACAGCGTGGCCCTGCAGCAAAAAACGTCCGAAACAGGGGTCTTTCCGGCGCCGATGACGGGGCGCCTGGCCGGCAAACGCGCCTTGATCACCGGTGGGGATACGGATTTGGGTCATGCCATCGCGCTCGCCTTTGCGCGCGAAGGCGCTGACATCGCTCTCGTCGTTCAGAACGAGGAGAAGGCCGCCATTATGCATCGCGCCATTGCTCGCCTGGGTCGCCACTGCGTACTTATCCGTGGCGACATCGGCGAACTCGATGTCTGCGATCATGCGCTGGAAGAGACCGAGGAACGCCTCGGCGGTCTCGATATCCTCGTCAACAACGCCGAGGAGGAAAGCCCGCGCCCCGGCGAGACCATGCGTCCGGAAACCTTCGCCACCTTCTATCTGACGCGCAACGCGCTGCGTTTCATGGAGCCGGGCAGTGTCATCATCAACACGGCGGCCGGCGACGACACCATCGCCTCGTTCACGCGTTCGCTGTCGCAGATGGTGGCGCGCCGCGGCATCCGGGTCAATGCCGTCGCGCCTGCAGCCGTGCGCGCGCTGGCGCCCGCCGGTGACGATGATCTCCCGTTGCCGCAATATGCGCCACGCGCCGACGCGGCAACCGCAGCGCTGAGCTATGTTTTCCTGGCGTCCGGCGAAGGCGGCCAGATGACCGGCCAGGTCCTGCACTTGCACGGCACCTGATCAGACTTTCGGCAGGTCTTTGGCCAAGGTCTCATTTAGCGCGGCAATGCTCGCGCAGCCCTTACAGCCGCCGCAGCCATCGTCGCTGCCACAGCCCTTGGGCGAAGCCGACACCGGCTCGAGCCACTTCAAATGCAGCACGCGCGCGACACGCCCTTGCACATGTCGCGAGGTTTGCGGCGTCAGTTTGCGCAGCATTTGCACGCTGCTGAAGGCGACGACGACGCTGATGACAACGGTTTGCAGGACAGTGTAGATCATGTCAGCCTCGTCACCACCTGATAGGTCACCAGCGAGGCCAGATAGGCCAGGCCGAACAGATAACCCGCCGTCACCGCCACCATTTTCCACGAATTGGTTTCACGCCGGATAACGGCCAGCGTCGACATGCACTGCGGAGCGAACACGTACCAGGCCAGTAGCGAGAATGCCGTCGCCATCGACCATTGCTGTGAGATCAGGTGGCCCAGTTGCGCTGACAGGGCATCGTCATTGCTGGCGGCCACCGAATAGACGGTGCCAAGTGACGACACCGCCACTTCGCGCGCCGTCAAGCCTGGGATCAGTGCGACGCAAATCTGCCAATTGAACCCGATGGGCGCGAACAAGGGCTCCATCCAATGCCCGACCATGCCGGCCAAGCTGTAGTCGATGGCAGGCCCCGCCGCGCCCTTCGGCGGTGACGGGAAAGTGGTCAGCACCCACAGAATGGTGTTGGCGGCAAAGATGGTGCCGGTGATGCGGCGCATGAAGATCTTGGCCCGCTCAACCAGGCCCAGGCCTAAGTTACCCAGGCTCGGCAGGCGATAGGACGGCAGCTCCATCAACAGCGGATGCTCGGTCTTGTCGCGCCGGAATAATGTCATCGCCAGCGAAACCAGCAGCCCGGAGACGATACCGACAATATACAGGCCAAATAGGAGCAGACCGTCCAGGCTCAGAAAACCGGCGACGGTTCGATCCGGGATAAAGGCCGGAATCAGCAGCGTGTAGACCGGCAAACGCGCCGAGCAGGTCATCAGCGGCGCAATCAGGATAGTCGTCAGGCGGTCGCGCGGGTCATGAATGCTGCGCGTCGCCATGATGCCGGGAATGGCGCAGGCGTGGCTCGACAACAGCGGGATGAACGACCGCCCCGTCAGTCCTGCCTTCGACATCAGCTTGTCGAGCAGGAAGGCGGCGCGCGGCAGGTAACCCGATTCCTCGAGCACCAGGATGAAGAAGAACAGGATCAGGATCTGCGGCAGGAACACCACGACCGCCCCCAAGCCACCAATTACGGCGTCATGGATAAAGCCGCGCAACAGGCCTTCCGGCATGTGCTGCACGGCCATGTCGCCGAGCCAGACAAACAAGGCGTCGATGCCGTCCATCATCGGCTTGGCGCCGGTGAATACCGCCTGGAACACGACGAACATCACCGCGATCAGGATGGCGATACCCCCCGCCGGATGCAGGAACACCCGGTCGAGCCTGTCATCGATTTCCGAAGTCCGGCGCGGCATAACCACGGTGGCCGCCAGCAACCGGCGCACTTCGCCGTGCAGATCCTCGGGCACAGGACCGGGCAACGGCTGCGCCGACGACAGCGTCCGGTCGAGATATGTCACCAGTCCCGCCGTGCCGCCCTTCTTCACCGCCACCGTCTCGATGACGGGGATGCCGAGCTGCTGCGACAAGGCCGCGACATCGACCTTGATGCCGCGCGACTTGGCCGCGTCCATCATGTTGAGCGCCAGCACGACCGGCCGACCCAGCCGCTTGATCTCAAGCACGAAACGCAAATGCAGACGCAGATTGGTGGCGTCGGCGACGCAGACGATCAAGTCCGGCGTCCCTTCGCCTTCGCGCTTGCCCAAGCAAACGTCGCGGGTGATGATCTCGTCCGGTCCCAAGGCATCGAGGCTGTAGGTTCCCGGCAGGTCGAGCACGCGCACCTTGCGGCCGGACGGGGCGACGAATTCGCCCTCCTTGCGCTCGACCGTCACGCCGGCGTAGTTGGCGACCTTCTGCCGCGCCCCGGTCAATTGGTTGAACAGCGCAGTCTTGCCGCAGTTGGGATTGCCGACGAGCGCGATGGTCAGACTGTCCATCACTGCGCCTCCAGTTCGACGATCACGCGGTCGGCTTCGCTGCGCCGGAGCGCGAAGCGGGTAAAGCCGATCTGCACCAGCAGCGGGTCAGCCCCGATCGGACCACGCCCGACCACCCTGACCGGCTCACCGCCGACAAAGCCCAGTTCCCGCAGGCGCCGGCCGATGGCGTCCTGAGCCGAAAGGGAATTCACGTCGACAACCAGGGCCGAGGTGAAGGCAGGCAACTCACTGAGTTTCATCGAAAAAGGTTTTCTAAGGCCGGTTCGGGCCCAAACTTGGGGGCGCGGCTTTCAAGCCGCCGAGTTCTGCGAATGATTATCATTTATGATTGGCCCAGGTCAAGCATAAGGCGTTACATGTTTACGTCCTTTTGATGCGCTGATCGGCAAGCGCTGCTTCATTTTTATCCGCGTCGGGTTACCCATGACGGTTCCCACCCGACGGAGCCCATCCATGGACACCCTCGCCCCCGCTAAACCGCGCCCACCCCTGCCTGCGGCGCGCCCCGCCATTCCCGCGTACGACAGCCCTGTCCAGCGTGTGGTCGACACCGCCCGCCGCCTGCAGGAAAACGTGCAGAACATGCCGCTGACCAGCGTCATCATCGCCACGATCCTCGGCATCGGCGTCGGCTCGATGCTGACCGGCATGTCGTACAGCCTGACCCGCCCGCGCTACCGGCCGCGCCCCTTGCCGAAGACCGCTTTCAAACCATGACCGACTACACTGCCCTTTCGCCGATCGATCCGTCCACCGGCCGCGTAACAGCCGTCATCGACACGCCCAAGGGCAGCCGCGGCAAATACAAATATGCCCCCGACAGCGGCCTATTCCGCCTCAGCAAACTGCTGCCGCTGGGTGCCTATTTTCCGTACAATTTCGGCTTTATTCCTAACACGCAGGCCGAGGACGGCGACGCGCTCGATGTCCTCGTCATCATGGAAGAACCCGTGCATATCGGCGCGATCCTGAACGTCCGCATCATCGGCGTGCTGCGCGCCGAACAGACCGAGGTAGACGGCGAGACCTTCCGCAACGACCGGCTGCTGGCGGTGCTCGACACGCCGCAGAATCCGCCGGAATTCAACCA
>CAYULN010000261.1:0-2600 GCA_964445605.1 uncultured Caulobacteraceae bacterium
CGCCGTGACGACGCTCGGCTTCGGCGCGGCGGCACTGGGCAACCTCTCCAGCCCGGTAAGCGACGAAGCGGCGGTGGCGGCTCTGAGCGCGGCGCTGGAAGCCGGCATCGGCTATGTCGACACCGCTCCGCATTATGGCCAGGGCTTGTCCGAACGCCGCGTCGGCATGGTCTTGTCGCATTGGAGCGGCGACGCGGTGGTGTCGACCAAGGTCGGCCGGGTGCTGACGCGCATCGCCACGCCGCCGCCGGGCACGGAACGGCACGGCTTTGTCGACGGCGATCCGTTCGAACCGCATTTCGACTATTCCTACGACGGCGTCATGCAGTCGTTCGAGGATAGCTGCCAGCGCCTCGGCCGCGACCGTGTCGATATCCTGTTCGCCCATGATCTTGGGGCTGTAACGCACGGCGAGGACCATCCGACGCACCTGCGCGTCTTCCTGCACGGCGGCTATCGGGCGATGACCGAACTGAAGGCCGCCGGGCGGACGCGCGCCATCGGCCTCGGGGTCAATGAATGGCAGGTCTGCGAGGAGGTTCTCGGCCACGTCGATCTCGACGTGGTGCTGCTGGCCGGGCGCTATACCCTGCTGGAGCAGACGGCGCTCGACAGCTTCCTGCCGCTGTGCCAGCGCAAGGGCGTGTCGATCCTGGCGGCGGCGCCGTTCAATTCCGGCGTCATCACCGGCGGCGGCATGTACAATTACGCGCCGGCGCCGCAGGACATTCTCGACCGCGTCGCCGCCATGCGCGCCATCTGCGCCTATCATGGCGTGCCGATCGCCGCGGCGGCGCTGCAGTTCCCCCTCACCCACCCGTCCGTGGCCTGCGTGCTGACCGGCATGGCGGCGGCGGCGCAGGTGCAGGCCAATCTCAAGCTGTTCAGCCATCCGATCCCGGCCGCCCTGTGGGAAGACCTGAAGAGCAACCGGCTGCTGCGCCGCGACGCGCCGACGCCGGGGAAGGCGGCGAAATGAGCCTCGACCCCTTCATCCTGCTCCATCCGGACGACAATGTCCTGGTCTGCCGGGCGCCGGCGGCGGCGGGTCAGACCGTGCGCATCGACGGCGCGCCGGTGGTGTTGCCGGTAGCCATCGAGGTCGGCCACAAGATCGCCCGGCGCGACCTTGCGGCCGGCGACAAGATTTTCAAGTATGGCGCACCGATCGGTTCGATGACCCATGCGGCAAGAACCGGCGACCATATCCATATGCACAATATGAAGAGCGACTACATCAAGAGCCACACCCGCGAGGTCGTCGGCGACGAAATGGACAGCCATGGATAGATTACAGCAAACCTTCCCGGCGTGGCTGCGCAAGGACGGCCGCAAAGGCATCCGCAACGTCATCTGCGTCGCCTATCTGGTCGAATGCGCCCACCACGTGGCCCGGCAGATCGTCGTCAAGTCCAATGCGCTCAAGCAGCGAACTGGGCCGACATTCGGCGGTAGCGCAGACGAACATGCTGACGACGTGCACCTGATCGGCTTTCCCGGCTGCTATCCCAACAAGTACGCCTTCAAGATGATGGAGGCCCTGTGCACCCATCCCAATGTCGGCGGCGTGGTGCTGGTCAGCCTGGGCTGCGAAAGCTTCAACCGCAGTTCGCTGGCGCGCCATATCGAGGCGTCGGGCCGGCCGGTCGAGACCTTCGTCATCCAGCAGGAGGGCGGCACGCTGTCGACCATCCAGAAGGGCGTCGAGGCGGTCAACCGCATCCGCGCCGCCGCCGGCCAGACGCCGCGCGGTGAAATGGCGGTGTCGGAGCTGGTCATCGGCACCATCTGCGGCGGGTCGGACGGCACGTCGGGCATCACCGCCAACCCGGCGGTCGGGCGGGCTTTCGACGCCCTCGGCGCGGCGGGCGCGGCCTGCATCTTCGAGGAAACCGGCGAACTGGTCGGCTGCGAGCGCATCATGGCCGATCGCGCCGTGACGCCGGAACTGGGCCGCGAGCTGGAGGCCTGCGTGCAGAAGGCGGAGACCTATTACACCGTAATGGGCTTCGGCTCGTTCGCGCCGGGCAATGCCGAGGGCGGGCTGACCACCCAGGAAGAAAAGTCGATGGGCGCCTATTCCAAGTCGGGTTCGGCGCCGATCTGCGGGATTTTGAAACCGGGCGATCTGCCGCCGACGGGCGGGTTGTATCTGCTCGACGTCGTGCCGGACGGCGAGCCGCGCTTCGGCTTCCCGAATATCGCCGACAATGCCGAAATCGTCGAACTGATCGCCTGCGGGGCGCACGTGACGCTATTCACCACCGGGCGCGGGTCCGTGGTCGGCTCGGCGATCTCGCCGGTCATCAAGGTGTGCGCCAACCCGGAAACCTATCGCAAGATGTCGGGCGACATGGACATTGACGCCGGGCGGATCATGGAAGGCCGGGCGACTTTGGACGAGGTCGGCCAGGAAATCACCGACCGGATCCTCGACCTGTGTCACGGCGGTCAGAGCCTGAGCGAAGCCATGGGCCACCAGGAATTCATCCTGACCTACAAGGCGTTCGAGCCGGTCGGCCCGGCCTGTTTGCCTTTGGCGCGGGTGGCAGCACAGTAGGTTTTTGACCACGAACCACACGAACCGACACGAACGGTGC
>CAYULN010000262.1:0-12056 GCA_964445605.1 uncultured Caulobacteraceae bacterium
GAAGACTGTAACGGCGTTCGGATTAAGCCTTTGCTAACGCTGTTCTATGAATGCCGGATGCGATCCAGGAAGCTGTGGAAACGCCTCAAGTGTGCCACGCCTATGTCGCGGATCAGGCCGATGATTTCCGCGCGCAAAGGCGAGATCTCGCCGTCCAGTTCCGTGTAGGGCAGTTGGTCCAGCCGATTCGCGCGCGCCGTGTCGTCCAGCAACTGACCGATCCGCCATTGCCGGTCGCCCGTAACGGCGTCATCCTTTTCCCAATTGTACTTCCAGCCAAGGTTGACGAAGCAGGCATCGCCGTATTTGCTTTTCTGAAGCTGAACGTAGGTCCGGGTGAACAATCCCTTGCGCAGCCAGAGACCGGCATTGTCGCGGACATAACCGTGCGGCGCCAGCGTAGCGTCGATTTCCTTGACGAAATGCCTGATGGCGCGCTTACGCACGGCCGGCAGATCGGATGGTTCGGTTTCGCTCATAGATCCCCCTTACGCGCAGCCTAACACCAGGGTCGCGGCCTTTAAAGCCTTGACTCATCCACAGCTTTCCGTCATTAGCCGCACCACATCCGCGCAAAGCCTTTTGCGCCTTCACGAAAAACCCCTTCGCGATCACATCCCCAGACCGAGTTTGGACGAGGATCGGAAGGCTCCCCGACAGCGCGTGGCGCCCTCGGGGATTTTCTGTTTTTTCGTAAAGGCGCCTTTGGCCCCACGCAAAGCCTAAGGTCTATACCGATGTTCGACAGTTTAAACGAGCGCTTGTCCGGTCTGTTCGACCGCCTGTCGGGGCGCGGCGTCCTGTCCGAAAAGGACGTCGACGAAGCCCTGCGCGAAGTGCGCGTCGCCCTGCTCGAAGCCGACGTGGCGCTGCCGGTCGTCCGCCAGTTCATGTCGAAGGCGCGCGACCTGGCCACCGGCGAAGAGATCATCAAGGCCGTCCGTCCCGCCGACCAGGTGGTCAAGATCGTCTATGACGGCCTGATCGACATGCTGGGCGGCGAGGAGCCGGAGCCGATCAACCTCAACGCCGTGCCCCCCGTCGTCGTCATGATGGCTGGTCTGCAAGGTTCCGGTAAGACCACCACCTCCGCCAAGCTGGCCCTCCGCCTGAAGAATTTCGAGCGCAAGAAGGTCATGTTGGCCTCGCTCGACACCCGCCGACCGGCCGCCATGGAGCAGCTGGCCCTGCTCGGCCAGCAGATCGAGGTCGACGTCCTGCCGATCGTCGCCGGCCAGAACGCCCAGGACATCACCCGCCGCGCCCTGCAGGCCGCCAAGATCCAGGGCTACGACGTCCTGATCCTCGATACCGCCGGCCGCACTACGCTCGATGAAGCGCTGATGAACGAAGCGGCGGATATCGCCCGCATCTCCAGCCCGACCGAGACCTTCCTGGTCGCCGACAGCCTGACCGGTCAGGACGCCGTGCGCACCGCCACCGCCTTCCATGAACGCCTGCCGCTGACCGGCCTGATTCTGACCCGCGCCGACGGTGATGCCCGTGGCGGGGCCATGCTCAGCATGCGCGCCGTCACCGGCCTGCCGATCAAGTTCTTGGGCGCGGGCGAAAAGGTCGAGGCGCTCGATGTCTTCGACGCCCGCCGTATCGCCGGCCGCATCCTCGGTCAGGGCGATGTCGTGGCGCTGGTCGAAAAGGCCGCTCAGGAACTCGACGCCGCCAAGGCTGCAGCCATGGCCAAGAAGATGGCTAAGGGCCAGTTCGATCTCAACGACCTGTCCGACCAGCTGACGCAGATGAAGCGCATGGGCGGCATGTCCGGCATCATGGGCCTGCTGCCTGGCGTGCAGAAGATGAAGAAGCAGATCGAAGAGTCAAACATCAACGACAAGACCTTCGACCGCCAGGTGGCGATCATCTCGTCGATGACCAAGACCGAGCGCAAGAAGCCCGACCTGCTCAACGCCTCGCGCAAGCGCCGCATCGCCGCCGGCGCCGGCGTCGAGGTCATGGAAATCAACCGCCTTCTGAAACAGCATCGCCAGATGGCAGATACCTTTAAGGCGATGTCGCGCTCCAACGGCCGCGGCATGATGGGCCAGATGGCCAAGATGTTCGGCATGGCCGGCGCGGGCGGCGGCGCGCCCGACATGGAAAAGCTGGCCGAGACCGCCAAGCAGATGGGCATCGACCCGAATGCGCTGGCGCCCGGCGGCCAGATGCCCGACCTCGACAAATTGAAAATGCCGGGCCTGGGCGGCGGTGGCCTCCCCGGTCTTGGTGGCAAGCCGTCCAGCCCGTTTTCCGGTCTTCCGGGATTGCCCGGTTCAAAACCCTTCAACCCAACCAAGAAATAAGCATCTTAAAGGAATAGAAAAATGCTCAAGATTCGTCTCTCCCGTGGTGGCTCCAAGAAGCGCCCCTACTACACCATCATCGTCGCCAACTCGACGGCCGCCCGCGACGGCAAGTTCATCGAAAAGGTCGGCACCTACAACCCGATGCTGCCGAAGGACGCCCAGCGCGTCACGCTCAAGGTCGAGCGCATCAGCGACTGGCTGAAGAAGGGCGCCCAGCCGACCGACCGCGTCGCCCGCTTCCTGAGCCAGGAAGGCCTGGTCAAGTGGGAACACGGCAACAACCCGCAAAAGGGCACGCCGGGCAAGAAGGCCCAGGAACGCGCCGCCGAGCGCGCCCAGCGCGAGCAGGACCGTCTCGATGCCGAAGCGGCCGCCAAGGAAGAAGCCGCTGCCGCTGCCGCCGCTCCGGCCCCGGAACCGGAACCCCAACCCGAGCCGGAAGCGCCGGCCGTCGAGGAAGCTCCGGTCGCTGAAGCCGCTCCTGAAGAGGCTCCCGCGGCTGAAGAAGCCCCTGCGGAAGCCGCCGCCGAGGAAACGCCGGCTTCGGAATAAGCTTTGCTGTGATTGCCAAACGGGAAGGGTCAGGATATGCGTCCTGACCCTTTTTTGTGAGCCCCATGCCCGACGCCAAACCCAGTCTCGTCCTCGTCGCCCAGGTTGGCGCCGCCCATGGCGTGCAAGGCGAATTCAAGCTGCTCAGCTACACCGACGATCCGCTGAGCGTGCTCGAATACAACCCGTTGCTCGATGCGCAGGGCAAACCCGCCTTGTCGATCACCGCCGCCCGCGAACACAAGGGCGCGCTGCTGGTGCGGGCCGAGCAGGCGCCCGACCGTACGGCGGCGGAAAAACTGAAGAACCTGAAGCTCTATGTCGACCGCGCCGACCTGCCCGAACCCGAAGACGATGAGTTCTACATCACCGACCTGATCGGCCTGAAGGCCGTGGACGCGGCCGGCAATGCGATCGGAATCATCGCCAATGTCGACAATTTCGGCGCCGGCGACCTGCTCGATATCAAGCCGGCCGAAGGGGCCAGTTTCTATGTCCCCTTTACCCTGGATCACGTGCCGGAAGTGCGGTTGGCCGACGGCATTGTGATTGTTGACTTAGCCGGCCTTTAACCCCGGCCGACGCCGGTATACTGGAAGCCCAGCTCTTCCATCTGTTCCGGACGGTAGACATTGCGCAGGTCGACCAGGATCGGCGCCTTGAGCAGCGACTTGGCGCGGCCGAGATCGAGGGCGCGGAACTGGTCCCACTCCGTCAGGATGACCATGGCGTCGGCGCCGTCGAGCGCCTCGTACGGGCCGGTCTTGTAATCGACGTCCTTGAGCAGCTTTTCCGCCTCGTGATGGCCTTCCGGGTCGTAGGCCTGGATGCGAGCGCCGGCCGCCTGCAGCGCCGGGACGATGTCGAGCGACGGCGCGTCGCGCATGTCGTCGGTGTTCGGCTTGAAGGTCAGGCCCAGGATGCCGACCGTCTTGCCGTCGACATTGCCGCCCATCGCCTTCTTGATCTTCTCGGCCATCGCTTTCTTGCGCGCGTCGTTGACCGCCACGGTCGCCTCGATCAGCTTGGTCGGCGCGCCATACTGCACGGCCGTCTTGACCAGGGCGAGGGTGTCTTTCGGGAAGCACGAACCGCCATAACCGGGGCCAGCGTGCAGGAACTTGCGGCAGATGCGGTTATCGAGCCCGATGCCGCGCGCCACCTGCTGCACGTCGGCGCCCACCGCCTCGCTGAGGTCGGCCATTTCGTTGATGAAGGTGATCTTCATCGCCAGGAAGGCGGTGGCGGCATACTTGATCAGCTCTGACGTCCGGCGGCCGACGAACAGCAGCGGGCTTTCGTTCAGGTTCAGCGGCCGATACAGCTCACGCATCCGCTCGGCGGCGCGTTCGTCGTCAGTGCCGATGACCACGCGGTCGGGGCGCTTGAAATCGTTGATCGCCGCGCCCTCGCGTAGGAATTCCGGGTTGGAGACGACGGCGAAGTCGGCGTCGGGCCGGACCTTCTTGATGATGGCATCGACTTCGTCACCCGTGCCGACCGGTACGGTCGACTTGTTGACGATGACGGTGAAGCCCTGGATCAGCCCGGCGATCTCCTCGGCGGCGGCATAGACATACGACAGGTCGGCATGGCCATCGCCGCGCCGCGTCGGCGTGCCGACCGCGATGAACACCACGTCGGCCTGCGAGATCGCTTCCGCCGGATCGACGGCAAAGAACAGGCGGCCTTCGCGCACATTGCTTTCGACCAGCTTGTCGAGGCCCGGTTCGAAGATCGGGATCTCGCCCTTCTTCAGCCGTTCGATCTTGCCGGCATCCTTGTCGATGCAGGTGACGACATGGCCAAAATCGGCGAAGCAAGCCCCGCTTACCAGACCCACGTAGCCGGTGCCGATCATCGTAACGCGCATCGCAAAATCCCTTGTGTTGAAAAGCCCGCCTTCACCCTAGGAACGAACCTAGACAAAATTATGTTGCACCGCAACCAATCCGGTCCACCTAAAGCAAGATATCTGGGAAAATTTATTTACCGGCTGTAAACGGTCGTGACCGGCTCAGGAAAACAACCTTGGCACCGTGTGCAATAGGGTCGCCCAGTCCAGGCCCGGCGACCAGGTTTCGATATATTCGATATCGCACGCCACCCGCCGCTCCAGGTCGGCGCGGGTCTGGATGTCGTCGCTCAAGCCCCGCGCTTCAGCCAAACCGATCAGGCCCGGGCAGGCCTTGAAACGTTCGGTGTAGTATGGCAGCAGGGCGGCGAATTCGTGGTCGTGGTCGAGCGCGAAGGTGCGCGGTCCGATAAACGACATTTCGCCCTTCAGGATGTTGATCAGGCGTGGCAGATCATCGAGCCGCGAGCGACGCAGCCACCGGCCGGTGCGCGTATCGTAGGTGGCGTGGAAGCGGTAAAGGTCGAATGGCTTGCCGTTCAGCCCGGTGCGCTTTTGCCGGTGCAGGACGGGTCCGGCGGAATTCAGCTTGACCACGGCGGCGATGAGCACGAGCGCCGGGGCGAAAAACAGCATGGCGGCGCCGGCGACGGTCAGGTCGAACCCCCGTTTCGTCAGGCTGGCCGCCACCTTTTGCCCGGATATCCCGCCGTCAACCATGCGCTGGACTCCGTTTGAAAGTCCGCCACGCGTGGCCTGGGCGCGTGCGCCGGGGCTCGTTTCTGCCTGTTCCACCAAAAATCATGAGCACTTTAAAGGGCTTCTTCTGTTTTCGAGGTATTAGGCGGCCAGGCAGCGCGGCAGCGCCAATCAAATCCCCTCCGGGTTGTCTAAATCCGGCATACGCCATATTTACGGTTACCTGATCCGGGTACGGATGGAAAGGTGCCGGCAAGCCATTGTTTTTGCAGCGCGGCAGGAAAGTAGCGTAAAAAAATGTCGACAACGCGGCTTGCGTGTTGAGAGAATCGGTCGAAAATGCAACCACCCGTCAGAGGCGGTCAAATGTCTGGAACTATTGTTTTGTCAGCGTTTCAACAGCTTTCACGCCTGGCTATAATTATTCTGGCCGGGCCTGCGGAGCGGCAATAGTTACAAGTCGTTAATGTTTCGCGTTGCACAATAAATATTGCGTATGCTTACGTAAACACAGAATAGTGTTCGCCAATTCGGTTAGGTCAAGCTCTTTTTTTCAACCTATTGGCCACTTTTCCATTTTATTAATGTAAAAAATCCCTAAAATACTCAGTTCGGATGGAGCCTCCTTATGAGTCTCTTACCGGTTTATCCGCCGACCCGAAGGCAGGCGGTAGTATGGAGTATCAGAGTTTTGCGTTTTCAGCCGGAATACATCATGGCGCGTCATAGACCTACCCCCGTCACCACCCACGACGAAGGCGCCGCCAGGAAAAGCCACCGATCCGGAAAAATCCCGATCGGCTGGACCATCCTCGGCGTCAGCCTGTTCAGTCTCCTGTTCTGGATCGTTCTGTTCAGACTGCTGTTTTAGACGGGGCTCCCGGCCGGGAGCGGTTGGGCCAATAAAAAAGGAAGCCGTCGCCGGCTTCCTTGTGAAGACTTGCGGTGTGTGAACCCGCTTAGTTCTCCGAATAATAGCTCTTGTAGGACTTGTAGTAGTAGCCGACGTCGCCGTAGCCGTACTTGGCCTGTTCGCGGACGTTGACCTGGCTCAGGGCGACGCCGCCGATATTGACCTTCACGTCCTTCAGCAGATCGATGGTCCGCTGCACTGCCTTGAGCGGCGTATGGCGCCAGCGCACCAGCACGGCCACTACGTCCGACTTGCGCGCCAGTATGCGCGTGTCGACGACCGGCAGGACCGGCGCGGTGTCGAGCACCACCAGGTCGAAGCGGTCGCGCAGCTGATCGAGCAGGGCGTCCATGGCTTCCGAACCGAAGACGTCACGTGTCGTCGTCGCGTTGGTCGACAGCGGCAGCAGCTTCAAGCCGGTGGTCTCATCCGTCAGCAGCACCTCGTCGAGCGTGGCGCGGCCTTCCAGGACCTCGACGAGGCCCTTGTCCGCCGACATGCCGAACAGTTCGTGCAGGCTGCGGCGGCGCAGGTCGCAGTCGACCACGCACACCGAGTTGCCGGCGACCGCCATGGTCAGGGCCAGACAGACGGAGGTGGTCGTCTTGCCTTCGCCCGGCAGGGCCGAGGTGACGGCGATGATCTTGGTCTCGCGGCCCGGATTGGCGTAGAGCAGCGAGGCGCGTAGCGACCGGAAGCCTTCGGCGAACACCGACAGCGGCTTTTGCACGACATATTGGTGCGGCTTGATGTTGTTCGGCATCGAGGCATCAAGCGTCGAATACAGCGCCGGCACGCCGGTCAGGTAGTGGGTGCCCAGCTTGCGTTCGACGTCCGAACCAGTGGTCAGGCCCGAGTCGAAGGCGCGGCGGATCAGCACCGAACCGCCCGCCGACAGGGTGGCGCCGGCCAGGGCGAACACCAGCGACAGGGCCATCTTCGGCGACGACGGCGAGGTCGGAATCTTCGCCTGGGTGACGATGGTCGCGTTGGCCGACTGGCCGCCCGATTGCGTCGCCGTCTGCTTGAAGCGGTCGAGATAGGATTCGTACAGCGTCCGGATCGAGTCGGCGTTCAGTTGCAGTTCCTGCAGCTTGACCATCGCCTTCGAGCCGGCGGCCAGTTCGCCCTGGGCGCGGTTGACCGAGCCGACGAGCGAAGCGGTGCGCTGCGCCTGGATCTGATTCTGCGCTTCCAGGTTGGAGGTGATGCGCTGGATTTCAGCCTGGATCTGGTTGTTCAGGTCGGCCAGCTGGTTCTTGGCGCGGATCACGTCCGGATGGTTCGGGCCGTAGCGGGTCTGCAGTTCGGCCAGGTTGGCCGACACGGTCGCCACTTGCGAGCGCAGGCCGGAGACCACGGGCGAGTTCAGGGCTTCGCCGACGTCGCCGCCGGTCGAGCCGTTGGCCAGCTGTTGGCGGGCGGTGTTCAGACGCGCCTGGCTTTCCGCCTGGTCGACCTTGACGGTGGCCAACTGGCGGTTGAGGTCGGAGATTTCCTGCTGCGCCATGGTGGCGCCGCCGTCGGCGGCCAGCAGGTTGTGCTGGATCTTGTACTCCTGCACGGCGCGGTCGGCATCCTCGACTTGCTGGCGCAGGTCGCTGATACGCGTGCTCAGCCAGCCAGTGGCTTCCTGGTTGGCGCTGTCCTTCACCGACAGCTTCTGGTCCAGATAGGCGTGGGCGAAGGCGTCGGCGATGACGGCCGACTTGGTCTTCGACAGGCTGGTATAGGTGACGTTGACGATGCGGGTCAGGCCGACGCGCTTGACGTTCAGGCCCGCCATGACGTTGTTCAGCACCACCTGGCGATTGAGCTTGGCGTTCAGGTCGCTGCTGCCGGTTTCCGCTGGCTTGGCCTTCTTGCCGCCGCTCAGGGCCTTCAGCGACAGGAAGGACTTCAGGTTGCCTTCCGGCGAGGTCGCCGACTTGATGTCCGGGTTGAATTCGGCATCCTGGTCGAGGTGCAATTGCGCGATGACGCGTTCGCCGACGCTGTTGGAGCGCATGATTTCGACTTCGGAGTCGATGGCGTTGGTGTCGAGCGGCTGCTGCTGCTTGTCGCCGGGCGGCAGTTGCTGGTTATCGTCGCCGACCATGATGCTCGATGTCGCCTGATATTCCGGCGTCTTCATGTAGGTCGGGATGAAGATGGCCAGGAACATGACGCCGAAGACGACCATGAACAGGCGCGAATACCGCCGGAAGTCCGCGATGACGCCTTCTATGTCGATAGAATTTTCGTCACCCGCGCTGACATACTGATATTCATTCTCGGTAAGCTCTGTCATGGCCGCTCGCATCAAAGAAATGAGTTATAGGCGGCGGCTTGCACAAATCGCGCCAGACCGCCGCCGCTTTTAATATTTAAGCACTATGCCGACTTGAATGTTGTTGTCGGTAAAGGGTTTGTTGTAGGCCGCGGCGCCGCGCGACTTCAGTTGGTCGTGGTTGAAGCTGGCGTTCAAAACGACACGCCGGCTGAGGAAGTAGTTGGCCGCGAAGCTCAGGCGCTGGCGCGTATCGGTACGGTCGAGACCCTTGAAGGCGTACTTCTCGCCATTCAGGCCGGCCGACAGGATCAGGTTGCGCAGCAGTTCGTGGTCGACATTGACGCCGGCGCGCGTCACCAGGGCCGTCGGCGCGCCGGACAGGCCCGCGTCGGTAAAGTTGGTGCCGGCATTGAACGTCACCGTCGTGATTTCGGTCGGATACCATTCCACCTTGCCGTTGACGTAGGTGCTGGTCTGCTTGCCGAGCGCCGGTTGATACTTCTGGGTCTGGTTGACCGAGCCGACCTCGATTTCGCCGCGCGCCAGCTTGTCGAGATCGAAGCTGGTACCGACCGACAGGATCGAGCCCTTGGCGTTGAACCGGGCCTGGTTGAAGTCGTCGTACTTGCGGCGGTTCAGTTCGCCGTTGACATAGACCGAGACGTTCGGGCTCAGGGCGTAGTCGACGCGGACGCTGCCGGTATAGGTAGTCAGGTTGCGCAGGTGTTCGGGGATCGTACCGCCGACATTGTCCAGGACGTCGTGATAGGTTTCTTCACGCTGCGAGGTCTGGGCGATCAGGCGCAGGCGGTTGCCGACCAGCGTGAAGCCGGTCGTGATATTGTCGAACTGGCGCTTGGTCGGCTTGGCGGAATTGGTCGAGGCCAGGGGGTCCGAACGCGACAGGACACCGTCGTCGTGGGACAGGTTGCCAAACACGTTGACATGCGACGAGATGTCGTAGCGGCCGCTGGCGTGGGCGTTCCACGAGGTGGCGTTTTCCGTCGTGGCGCTGCCGTACTGGTCGATCGCCGAGCTGATGCCGAAGGCCAGGGCGTTGCGGCTCCAGTCGGAGGCGACTTCGACGCTGGGGGTGACTTCGAGGACGACGTCGCTCTTCTTCTTCGCGTCGTCATAGAAGACGTTGTCGTTCGAGTTCAGCGACACGCCGATCTGCGGGTTGGCCATGAAGGCGCCCAGGCGGATGCCGAGCGGCTGATAGTCGGTCTTGGCGCGGTCGTTGACGGCGACCGAGCGATCGCGGCCGAAGTTGTTATCCACCGTAGCTTGGGCGCCGGCGCTCTGGGCTGCGGCAAGGCCCATGACGATCGCCAGCCCGGCGGTCATGGAGAGAAGCTGTGTTTTTGTCATCGTGTTCCTCGTGGCATGCGTTCGGGGCCGGAGGGGGGGCCGCCCCGCGTCGGCCCCGCGCAATACGCCGCGAATGCCCACTTTAAAAGCTAATCGGTTCAGATACTTCTTTTATTTTAGTCGTTATTTATCAGAAGTACCGTTCTGGTACTCGGACGGTATCACCGGGCGCGATCATAACCTGTGAGGTGAGCGGCACGGCAACTTCTTTCTCGTCGTTGGCGTGTTTAATGAAAACCTTCTTATGGTCGGCACGGTAAGTGTAGCCCGAAGCCGTCGCCACGGCGCGCTCAAGCGTCATGCCGTTGCTGAACGGATATTCGCCGGGGCGCGAAACTTCGCCGAGGATGTAGAACGGGCGGAAGGTGAGGATTTCGACGTTGACGCGCGGGTTCTTCAGATAGCCGCCGTTGAGGAATGCGGTGGCGATCTTGTCCTGCAGTTGCGTGGCGGTCAGGCCGATGGCGGAGACTTCACCAATCAGCGGCAGCGACACCTTGCCTTCGCCGGACACGAAGAACTTTTCGCCGCTCAGGTCGGGTTCGCCGAAGATGATGACGCGAATCTGGTCGCCGGAACCGAGCGTGTATTGGTAGAGCGGCGCGGCGCCGCCGGCTTCGGACGCCGGCTTCGACAGCGAGGAAGCCGTCGGCGCGGCCTGCGCGGGCGCGGCGACCGGATCGGCCGGCGCCATCACCGGGGCCGAGGTCTGCGGCGCCGTCGGCTGGGTCTGCGAAACCGCGGGCAGGGCGGCCGTCAGGCCGGCGAAAAGGAGGAAACCGAACAATTTACCGGACATTTTTACGTCCCCCGACCTTTTTACGTCTATTGCCATCGTCTTTTCCTACGTGCTCAAAATAGCTATCTACTGAGCCAAGAGTTGAACCCCGCACCCGCCCCGTGAAAAATCGCGTCAAAACGCGCGGATTGGACGCTACATGCTTTTTTTGCGCGGCGCAATATTGTTTACCCCGCGACACACGCTGCGCCCGTTGCAAGTTTCTTACCGTTGCGGATTCATCGCGCTCTTTTGCGCGCGCGAAGGCTCTGACTGCAAAGGATTTATTGGATTTCGCCTAACGGGCGAAAAATATTTTTGCGCTGCACTATGATGTCCTATCCTGACACTCGCGATCAGTTTGGCACAACTGCTCACAGGGCCAGGCTGAGTTGCGCTGAACCGGCCTTTTCGCCCTCGCGGCGACCATCCTCACTGCCGAAGCCGGACACGGTGACGCCTAACAGCCTAAGGCCCTTGGTCAGGGGGAAAATGCCGTCGAGCAGGGTCAGGCTGGCCTGCTCTAGCGTATCGTAGTCGCCGATCGCCGCCCCGGTGCGCGACCGCGTGAACTGTGAGAAATCGCCGAAGCGCACCTTGAGCGTTACCGTCCGGCCATGCAACTGGTTGGCCTCGCAATGCCTCCACACCTTGCCGATCAACGGTTTCAGCGCCTCACGGGCGCCGTCGGGCTCGGTGACGTTGGTGAAGAAGGTGGTCTCGGCGCCGACCGACTTGCGTTCCCGGTCCGGCCGGACGCGGCGCGGATCGACGCCGCGCGAGATCCAGTAGTACCACGACCCCGACGCGCCGAAATGTTGCTCCAGGAAGGCCAGGCTCTGAGCATGGAGATCGGCGCCGGTTTCGATGCCGAGTCGCTTCATTTTCTCGGTTGTCGCCGGGCCGACGCCGTGGAATTTGCCCACAGGTAAAGAAGCGACGAAGGCCGCGCCCATTTCCGGCCGGATGACGAACAGGCCGTCGGGCTTGTTGTGGTCGGATGCCAGTTTGGCCAGGAATTTGTTGTAGGACACGCCGGCCGAGGCGGTCAGACTGGTGACCTCGCGGATGCGCGCGCGGATGTCCTTGGCGACTGCGGTGGCAGAGGTAATGCCCTGCAGATTCTCCGTGACGTCGAGGTAGGCTTCGTCGAGCGACAGGGGTTCGACCAGCGGCGTATACTCCTGAAAGATCTGGTGAATTTGCCGCGACACGTCCTTGTAGACCTCGAAGCGCGGCTTGACGAAGATCAGGTCCGGGCATTTGCGCCGGGCGGTAACCGATGGCATGGCCGA